>NZ_JBHWJQ010000001.1:94756-517570 GCF_042731435.1 Streptomyces sp. NPDC059861
AGCGCGCGTCGGCGAGTGCCGCGGCGGTGGGATCGTCGTGCTCCGGACGCACGTCCGCGAGTGGTGGGGCGGCGGGATCGTCGTGCTCCGGGCGCAGGTCAAGGAGTGACGCCGAGGTGGGGTCGTCGTGCCCCGAGCGCGCGTCGGCGAGTGCCGCGGCGGTGGGATCGTCGTGCTCCGGACGCACGTCCGCGAGTGGTGGGGCGGCGGGATCGTCGTGCTCCGGGCGCATGTCGGTGGGTTGCGCGGATGAATTCGTCGGCCCGGGGCCGTGATCGGTGGTGTGCCGCTCGTGGGACGCGTCCGTCAGGGCCAGCCCCTTGAAGGCGTCGGCGAACAACTCCCCCGACGCACGCGGTCGTCGTGACCGATCCGCCGGACGGCGTGGCGGGCTCCGGCGCACCGGCTCGACGCCCGTGGTCCCGACGTCCTCCCGCGCCTGCTGCGCCTCCCGCTGACTCCGGGCCGCCCGCAAGGCGTCCCGCGCGACGTCGGCGGGCCGGGTGGACGACGGGGCCGTCGCCGAGGCGTCGGCGCCCCGGACTTCGCTGGAAGCACTGGAATCCGGGACCTCACGGAAGGCACCGGCCTCCAAGGGCCCACCGAGGGCACTGGAGCCCGGGATCCCACCAAGGGAACCGGCGTCCGGGATCTCATCGAAGGCACCGGCATCGGACGGCCCACCCGAGGCACCGACCTCCGGGACCTTCTCGAAGGCGTCAGCCTCCGAAGGCCCACCCAAGCCACCGACCACCGGGACCTCACCGAAGGCACCGGCGTCCGACGGCCCACCCAAGGCACCGGCCTCCGACGACCCGCCGGGTCCACGGTCCGCCCCACCCCCCGATGCCTCACCCTCCGCGGGCTCCCCGGCAACCGCCCGCCGGGCCGACACCGCCCGTCGCAGCGCCGCCCGGGCGGCGTCACCCGGCCGGGGCTCATGGCCGCCAGAGGGGCTTGCGGGCTCGTCCGGTCCGGGGGCGTCCGTGGCGGCGTCCGGACGCTGCCCACCGGACAGGCTCCGCCCCTCCCTCGCGTCGCTCGACTCCCCCGCGTCGCTCGACTCCCCCGTCTCGACGGCCCCCTGCGCCCCGCTCCCCCGCCCCCGGGCAGCCCACAGAGCCCGCCGCGCCACATCGGCGGGCCGCGCCCGCCCCGTCTCCTGAACCGGCTCGCCCTGGTCGCCCTGACCTTCGGCCGCCCCGGCCTCCTCCTCGCCCGGCATCCGGCCCTCGTCGGGCACCTCGCCGTCACCCCGCGCACCGGACCGCCCCCGTTCCCCCGTCACGACGCCCTCCGCAGTGACACGAGGTCGGAGAGCTCACGGTCCGTCAGTTCCGTGAGGGCCGCCTCTCCGGAGCCGAGGACCGCGTCGGCCAGGGCGCGCTTGGCCTCCAGCATCTCGGCGATGCGGTCCTCCACCGTGCCCTCGGTGATGAGGCGGTGGACCTGCACGGGCTGGGTCTGGCCGATGCGGTAGGCGCGATCGGTGGCCTGTTCCTCCACCGCCGGGTTCCACCAGCGGTCGAAGTGGACGACATGGCCCGCGCGCGTGAGGTTCAGTCCGGTGCCGGCGGCCTTGAGGGACAGGACCAGCACCGGGGTGGCACCGTCCTGGAAGCGGTCCACCATGCGCTCGCGTTCCGGCACGGGCGTGCCGCCGTGCAAGAGGTCCACCGGGACGGCCCGGGCGGCGAGGTGGGCGGTGATCAGGCGGGCCATACCGACGTACTGCGTGAAGACCAGCGCCGAACCGTCCTCCGCGAGCAGTGTGTCCAGCAACTCGTCCAGCAGGGCGAGTTTGCCGGAGCGGGCGGCGAGCCGGTCACCGCCGTACGGGCCGTGCTCCTCCTTCAGGTACAGCGCCGGGTGGTCGCAGATCTGCTTCAGCGAGGTCAGCAGCTTGAGCACCAGGCCGCGGCGCGCGATGCCCTCCGCCGTCTCGATGGCCAGCAGCGACTCGCGCACCACCGCCTCGTACAGCGCGCCCTGTTCCCGGGTGAGCGGCACCGGGTGGTCGGTCTCCGTCTTGGGCGGCAGTTCGGGGACGATGCCGGGGTCGGACTTCTTGCGGCGCAGCAGGAACGGGCGGACGAGGCGGGCGAGCCGGGCCACCGCCTCCTCGTCCTCGCCGTTCTCCACGGCGCGGGCGTGCCGGGCGCGGAAGGACTTCAGCGGACCCAGCAGACCGGGCGTCGTCCAGTCCAGCAGCGCCCAGAGCTCGGAGAGGTTGTTCTCGACGGGGGTGCCGGTCAGGGCGACGCGGGCGGGCGTCGGGATCGTGCGCAGAGCCTTCGCCGTCGCCGAGTACGGGTTCTTGACGTGCTGTGCCTCGTCGGCGACGACCATGCCCCACTTCTGCTGGGCCAGCGTCGCCGCCGCCGACCGCATGGTGCCGTACGTGGTGAGGACGAAGCCGCCGTCGAGGCCGGCCAGGGTGCGTTCGGTGCCGTGGTGGCGGCGGACGGGTACACCCGGGGCGAAACGCTCGATCTCCCGCTGCCAGTTGCCCAGCAGGGAGGCCGGGCAGACCACCAAGGTGGGTTCGGTGCGGGCCCGCTTGAGATGAAGGGCGATGACGGTGACCGTCTTGCCGAGTCCCATGTCGTCGGCGAGGCAGCCGCCGAGGCCGAGGGAGGTCATCAGGTCGAGCCAGGCCAGCCCCCGCAGTTGGTAGTCGCGAAGGGTGGCACGGAGTCCGGCGGGCGCTTCGGCGAGCCGGACCCCGGCCGTGAGACGGTCCCGCAGGGCGGCCAGCGCGCCGACCGGCACCGCCTCGACCTGCTCGCCGTCGACCTCCGCGGTGCCGGTGAGCGCGACGGACAGGGCGTCCACCGGGTCGAGCAGGCCCAGTTCGCGCTTGCGGGCCTTGCGGACGAGTGCGGGGTCGACCAGGACCCACTGGTCCCGCAGCCGTACGACGGGGCGGTGGGCCTCGGCGAGCGCGTCCATCTCGGCCTCGCTGAGCGGCTCCCCGCCGAGCGCCAACTGCCAGCGGAACTGCAGCAGTTCCTCGCTCTCGAAGAAGCCGGTGCCGTCGGTCGCCGAGCCCGGCGCGGGCCGTACCACCGCGGCCGCCGTCAGGTCGCGGGCGAGGTCGCGGGGCCAGTGCACGGCGACGCCCGCCGCGGCCAGCCGCGAGGCCGCCGCGCCCAGCAGGTCACCGAGTTCGGGCTCGGACAGGGCGAGCACGTCGGGCACGTCCTGCTCGGCGAGCCGGTCCAGCGGCGCCCAGACGCGCGCCGCGCGCCGGACCGCGAGGGCGGCGTCCACCCGCGCGCGGGGACCGAAGTCGGCGCCGGCGTCCCCCGCCCACAGCGCTGCCACGTCCACGACGAGCGTGGGGTCGGCGAGGCTGTGCACCTGGACGATCGCGGCGCCCGCCCGGCGCACCCGGTCGCCGTCGTCCCCGGTCTCGAACAGGTCGTGCGCCGCCAGGTCCAGGCGCAGCGAGATCCGCACGCCCGCGTCCATCCCGGCGGCGACCTCCGCGGCCCACTCGTGGGCGGCGGGCAGGCGCTGCGGCGCAAGGGCCGCGAAGGGCTTGCCGCAGGCGGCCGCGGCGGCGGGGGTGCGCGGCAGGGTGTCCGCGACCGCGTCCAGGAACGCCCGCATCAGCGCCTCCGGCCCGGGCAGCCGCAGCGGGCCCGGACCGGGCAGCGGCACGGCATGCCCTTCGTAGGGCAGTGCGGCGGCCACCGCGCGCAGGTGGGCGATGTCGTCCGGGTCGAGGGGACCGGCGCGCCAGGCGTCGTGCCCGGTGGGTGTCAGGCCGGGCAGGAGGCGCCCGCGGGCGGCGAGCCGCAGGGCGTGCAGGGCGGCGGCGCCCCAGCAGGCCGTGGCGGGGTGGGCGGCCGGATCGTGCCGGGCGCGGACGAGCGAGGGGAGTGCCTCGCCCACCGGCAGGGTCAGCGCCGGCGTCTCCTTGCGGCGGACACCGGCCCCATGGGGCCGTACGACTGTCAGCGGTGTGGAGGTGAGGCCGGGCACGGGCGCCGTGGCCTCGTCGTCCGGGTCCCAGAAGGCCACGCGTCCCTCACGGGGCACCGGCGCGGGAAGGAAGACGGCGGCCAGCCGGGCGGGCACGGATACGGCTTCGCGCATACGTCCTGTCACCTCCCGCCCGCACATCGGATCAGTCGTCTTCGACTTTACGGGCGGGGTCCGACAATCGGCTCCGGCGAACGGGCGGGACCGGACGGGTTCGGTAGGAGAGCCGGCGGACCCGTCAGGAAAACCAGCCGGTCAGGGGATCAGCCGCGAGACGACGTAGACCATCGGGTACGTCGGATTGCCCGTGTTCACCACGATGTCCTGCGTCGGCCTCGGGTTCTTCTGCTGGTGGACCAGGCCCCAGTTCGCGCCGGGCCGAGCGCCCGTGCCGGAGAACTTCCAGCCCGTGACGTGCTGGTCGCGCGCGTTGATGGTGATGTCGCTCTTGATCAGCTCGTTCCGCTCGACGCCCACCTCCTTGAGGAAGGCGTCCAGCCCGGCGTGAGTGGTCTGGAACTGCACGTACAGCCGGCTGGTCTTCCAGTTGTTCGTCTCGTACCAGGCGACCTTGTTGGCCGGATGCGGTATGGGCACCTGGTACAGCCTCCGCTGCACCTTGGAGGGCCAGCCCACGGTCAGCCCCCGCGCCGAGTACTTCTCCTCCTTGTCCTTGCCGCTGGCGCGGCTCTGGTTGGCGGAGATCACCAGATAGCCGGCGGGGACGCCGATGAGCAGCACGATGGTGAGCAGGGTGAGCGCCCTGCGGCGGATCACATGGCGGCGGTCCTCCGCCGGAGCCTGTGTGTCGCCGGCGGGGCCGGCCTGCTGCGGCAGCGCGCCCGTCACAGCGACTCCTGACCGCGGCGGGCCTCGGCGTACCGCTCGTAGCGTTCGTAGCGCTCCACCCTGCGCCGTTTGGCGCGCCGGAAGCGGCGGGCCACCAGACGGGCGAGGTCGGCGGCGCCGACCATGCCGGCCTCGGGGCCGAGCTGGGCGCGGACGATGCGGGCCTCGGGGCGGTAGCCGCGGCCGGTGAGGTGGCGCTTGAAGGCGTCCCGGGCGGGGCCGATGAGCAGGTCGTCGGCGGCCGAGACCCCGCCGCCGATCACGAAGCACGACGGGTCGAGGGCGGCGGCCAGGTTGGCGATGCCGACGCCGAGCCACTGGCCGATGTCCTGGAGCAGCTCGATGCACATCGCGTCGCCCTCGCGGGCCAGCTCGGTGATGATCGGGCCGGTGATGTCACCGATGCTGCCCTTGACGTGCTCGATGAGCCCGTACGCCACCGGGGAGTCGGCCGCGGCCAGCTCGCGCGCCTCGCGGACCAGCGCGTTGCCGGAGCTGTACTGCTCCCAGCAGCCGCGGTTGCCGCACGGGCAGCGGTGGCCGCCGGGCACGACCTGCATATGGCCGAACTCACCGGCCACGCCGAACTTGCCGCGCTTGACCTGGCCGTCCTCCAGGATCGCGCCGCCGATGCCGGTTCCCAGCGTGATCATGACCAGGTGGTCCTCGCCGCGTCCGGCGCCGAAGCGCCACTCGGCCCAGGCGGCGGTGTTGGCGTCGTTGTCGACCAGGACCGGGACGGAGAGGCGGCTGGCGAGACGGTCGCGCAGCGGCTCGTTGCGCCAGGACAGGTGCGGGGCGAACAGGACTCGGTTGCGCTCGGCGTCGACCCAGCCGGCCGCGCCGATGCCGACCGCGTGCACGTCGTGGCGGTCGGACAGGTCCAGGACCAGCTCGACGATGGTGTCCTCGACGACCCGGGGGCTCTTGGACTTGTCCGGGGTCTCCGTGCGGAGCTTCTCCAGGATGTTGCCGTCGGCGTCCACGACACCCGCCATCACCTTGGTGCCGCCGATGTCGATGCCGACGGTGGGCACGCGGGGTGCGGTCAGGTGGGAACGGCGCTCCCGGGTGCCCACGGTGCGCAGCGCGGTCGCGCGCCGTGAGCCGATGGGGGCGCCGCCGGTCACCCGGGCGTTGCTCAGGGCCTTGGGGAAGGCGAGGTCGCGGTAGGTGCTCATCGGGCCCGATTCTGCCTCACCGTGACTCCGGGTGCGGTAAGGGGATGGTCCGGGAGTCCCGGGTCGCCCGCAGGGTGCGGCTCGTCGTCACCCTTCCCGCAGCCCTCGTGCCGCTAGCCGCGCTGGAGCTCGTGGCGGAGATCGTCGAGCTCGTTTCCGCCTGCCATCTGCCGTGTCAGCTCGTCGAGCGTGATCGAGTCACTGGTGTGGCTGCCCGCCATGGTGCCGCGCTTCAGCAGCACGAAACGGTCGCCGACCAGGTACGCGTGATGCGGGTTGTGGGTGATCAATACAACACCCAGACCCTGGTCCCGTGCCGCCGCCACATACTTCAGAACGACCCCGGACTGCTTCACGCCGAGCGCCGCCGTGGGCTCGTCCAGGACGAGGACCTTGGCGCCGAAGTGGACGGCCCGTGCGATCGCCACGCACTGGCGCTCGCCGCCGGAGAGGGTGCCGATGGGCTGGTCGACGTCGCGCAGGTCGATGCCCATGCGCAGGAGTTCGGAGTGGGTGGTGCGGCGCATGAGGTCGACGTCCATGCGCTTGAGGGGACCGGCGCCCTTGCGGGGCTCGGAGCCGAGGAAGAAGTTGCGCCAGACCGGCATCAGCGGGACGACGGCCAGGTCCTGGTAGACGGTCGCGATCCCGCGGTCCAGGGCGTCGCGCGGGGAGCCGAGGCGGGTCTCCTCGCCGTCGATGCGCAGGGTGCCGCCGTCGTGCTGGTGCAGTCCGGCGATGATCTTGATGAGGGTGGACTTGCCGGCGCCGTTGTCGCCCAGCACGCAGGTGATCTCCCCCGCGTGCACCTCCAGGGAGACACCTTCGAGGGCGCGGACGTTGCCGTAGTGCTTGCTGACGCCGGACAGCTCCACGAGTGCCCTGCGTTCCGCCGCTTGCGTCACTTGGTCGCCTCCGCGCGCTTGCGGACCCAGGCGTTGAGCAGGGTCGCGAGGAGCAGCATCGCTCCGAGGAAGAACTTGAACCAGTCGGGGTTCCACTCGGCGAAGACGATGCCCTTGCTGGTCATGCCGAAGATGAACGCGCCGACCGCCGAGCCGACCGCGCTGCCGTAGCCGCCGGTGATCAGGCAGCCACCGATGACGGCGGCGATGATGTAGATGAGCTCGTTGCCGACGCCCTCGCCGGACTGGACGACGTCGTACGAGAAGAGCAGGTGCTGGCCGGAGATCCAGGCGCCGAGCGCCACGCCCATGTAGAGGCCGATCTTGGTCCGGGCCACCGGGACGCCGACCGCGCGGGCCGCGTCCTGGTTCCCGCCGACCGCGAAGATCCAGTTGCCGGCGCGGGTACGCAGCAGGATCCAGCTGGCGAGGGCGACCAGCGCGAACCACCACAGAATCGTGATCCTGAAGTTGACGCCGCCGACGGTCAGCGTGGAGGCGAAGACGTCGTGCGCGCTGGGGAAGCCCTCCATGTCGGCGATGGTCTTCGTGGAGACCGTGCCGGAGATCAGCTTGGTGAAGCCGAGGTTCATGCCGGTCAGCATCAGGAAGGTGCCCAGCGTGACGATGAAGCTCGGCAGCCTGGTGCGGGTGAGCACGAAGCCGTTGAAGGCGCCGATCGCGAGGGTGACGAGCAGGGAGACACCGACGCCGACCCAGACGTTCGCCGTCATCTGGAAGCTGAACATCGAGGAGACCAGGGCGGACGAGGTCACCATGACGCCCGCGGACAGGTCGAACTCGCCGCCGATCATCAGCAGCGCGACCGGGACCGCCATGATGCCGATCGTCGAGGAGGCGTAGAGGACCGTGCTCAGGCTCGACGCCTTCAGGAAGCTGTCGGCGGCCAGGGCGAAGAAGAGGAAGACGGCGGCGGCTCCGACGACGGAGCCCAGTTCCGGACGGCCGAGCAGCTTCCGCAGCGGCGAGCTGTGCAGAATCCTTTCGTCAGCGAGCGCCGTCATCGGGTGCCCCGCTCGGTGTACTCGGCGAGGGCGCCCGCCTGGTCCTTGGTGATGATCTGCGGGCCGGTGAGCACCGGCTTGCCGCCGCCGAGGACGTCGGCGTTGTACCTGTACAGCCACAGCAGGTCGACCGCCTCGTAGCCCTGGAGGTAGGGCTGCTGGTCGACGGCGAAGCCGAGGGTGCCGTCCTTCAGGCCGGCGGCCACCTTGGCGTTCAGGTCGAAGGTGTCGATCTCGGCGTCGCTGCCCGAGCCCTGCTTGGCCTTCACGGCGGTGTCGGCGTACGGGGCGCCCAGGGTCACGACGGCGTCGACCGAGCTGTCGGACTGGAGCTTGGCCTCGATGGCGGACTGCACGTCGGGCATGCTGGTGCCGGTGACGTAGAGGTTCTGCACGGTGCCGTCGAAGGTCTCCTTCAGACCGGCGCAGCGCTGCTCGTGACCGACGTTGCCCTGTTCGTGCAGGATGCAGAGCGCCTTCTTACGGCCACGCTCGTTCAGCTCCTCGCCGACCGCCTGGCCGGCGATGGTCTCGTCCTGGCCGATGTGTGTGAGCGCGCCGAACTCCTTCGACTCCGCCGAGCCAGAGTTCACGGTGACCACGGGAATGCCCGCCTTGACCGCGCGGGCGACGGCGGCCTTCATCGCGTCCGGCTTGGCGAGGGTGACGATGATGCCGTCGACCTTCTTGTCGACGGCCGCGTCCACCAGCTGCGCCTGCTGCTGAGCCTCGTCGTCGTGGGAGTACAGGAACTTGATGTTGTCCTTGACGGCGGCCTGCTCGGCGCCGCTCTGGACGATGTCCCAGAAGGTGTCGCCGTCGCCCGAGTGAGTGATCATGGCGAAGGTCCAGCGGGGCGTGTTCACCGCGGCCTTCCCCTGCGCTGCCGCGGCCTTGCGGGCGTCCTCGGCGCGTTTGCCGCCCGTGCTGCTGCATCCCGCGAGGGACGCGCAGAGCGCCCCTGCCACCGCGATGCCTACCCAGGTGCGAAACCCGGTCCGAAACCGTGCCACGAGGCCGTGCCCTTCTTGCTGTGTTCTTCGGTAGCCAGGGCCGGTCATCCCACCGACCCCAAACGCCCCAGTATCGAACACAGGGATGACGCGGCCCGCGGCCGGGGAGTGCGACTCGGTCGCATTGTCCGGACATTGCGACGAATCAGGCTCGGGGGCGCCCCTCAGGGCCGTACGAGCAGCTGGAACTCGAAGGAGTAGCGGCTCGGGCGGTAGGTGTGCGTGCCGTACTCGACCGCCCGGCCGGTGTCGTCGAACGTCGTGCGCCGCATGGTCAGCAGCGGGGCGCCCTCGCTCTCGCGGAGCCGCTCGGCCTCGGCGGCGGTGGCGGCCCGGGCGCCGATGGACTGGCGGGCGCTGTGCAGCGTGATCCCGGCGGACCGCATCAGCCGGTAGAGGCCGGTCGCCTCCAGCTGCCCGGTGTCCAGTTCGATCAGGCCGCTGGGCAGGTAGTTGCACAGGTACGCGATCGGCTCCCCGTGCGCCAGCCGCAGCCGCTCGACGCGGTGCACATCGGTGCCCTCCGCGACGCCGAGCGCGGCCGCCACCTCGGCGGACGCCGGGACGACGGTGTTGACCAGGACCTTCGTGGCCGGACGCTGCCCGGCCGCCTCCAGGTCGTCGTAGAGACTGCTCAGCTCCAGCGGGCGCTTGACCTGGCTGTGCACCACCTGAGTGCCGACGCCCCGGCGGCGGACCAGCAGGCCCTTGTCGACCAGGGACTGGATGGCCTGGCGGACCGTGGGCCGGGACAGCCCGAGCCGCGCGGCGAGCTCGATCTCGTTGCCCAGCAGGCTGCCGGGAGTGAGCGTGCCCTTCTCGATGGCGGCCTCCAGCTGCTGGGACAGCTGGAAGTACAACGGCACGGGCGAGCTGCGGTCCACACTCAGATCGAGCTGCACGTTCGGGTCCACGTCTGGTTTCGGCACGGGCCTGAGCGTAGCTCCGTGACGGTTTGACGGGAAGTTGTGAAGTCCGATTGTCCGGACATAAGCATTGACAGTGCGGTGGGTCCGGCTCCACTTTGTCTTCATGCGCATCGGGGTCATCGGGACGGGCCGCATCGGCACCATCCATGCGAACACGCTCAGCCGCCACCGTGACGTGGGCTCCCTGATCCTCACGGACGCGGATCCCACGCGGGCGCAGGAGCTGGCGCACCGGCTCGGGGAGACCGCCGCGCCCGGTATGGACGAGATCTTCCGGTGGGGCGTGGACGCGGTGGTGATCACGACGGCGACCGCGGCCCACGCCGATCTGATCGGCCGGGCCGCGCGCTCGGGGCTGCCGGTCTTCTGCGAGAAGCCGATCGCGCTCGACCTGCCCGGCTCGCTGCACGCGATCGCCGAGGTCGAGACGGCCGGAACCATCCTGCAGATGGGCTTCCAGCGCCGCTTCGACGCGGGCTACAGCGGCGCCCGCGAGGCCGTACGCTCCGGGCGGCTCGGCCGGCTGCACACCGTGCGCGCGACGACCTCCGACCAGGCGCCACCGCCGGCCGCGTATCTGCCGCTGTCCGGTGGGCTGTACCGGGACACCCTCATCCACGACTTCGACGTCCTGCGCTGGGTGACCGGGCACGAGGTGACGGAGGTCTACGCCGCCGGGTCGGACGCCGGTCCCCCGATGTTCCGCGAGGCCGGGGACGTCGACACCGCCGCGGTGGTCCTCATCCTCGACGACGCCACCCTGGCGACGGCGACCGCGACGCGGCTGAACGGCGCCGGCTACGACGTGCGCATGGAGCTGGCCGGGGAGCTGGACCAGATCGTGGTGGGGCTGGACGACCGTACGCCGATCGCGTCCACCGAGCCGACCGGGCCGCCGGCCGCGAGCAAGCCGTGGACCACCTTCCTGGAGCGCTTCGGGCCCGCCTACGAGGCCGAGCTGAACGCCTTCATCGAGGTGGTCCGGGGCGAGCGCGCCAACCCGTGCGACGGCCGCGAGGCGTTGCAGGCGCTGCGCATCGCCGAGGCCTGCGAGATGTCCCGCAGGGAGCACAGACCCGTCCGGCTCGGGGAGGTGCCGGGCGGTCAGGAGCCGGTGCTGCGCTAGGAGCGGGGGTGCACGGGGCCCGGCGTCACCAGCGCACCGGCAGGCTTCGCATTCCGCGCATCAGCATCCCCGGCAGGTAAGGGCCGGGCGGGCCGTCCAGCGCGAGGCCGGGGGCGCGCTCCAGCAGGGCGCGCAGTGCCGTGCGGGCTTCCAGGCGGGCGAGGGGTGCGCCCAGGCAGTAGTGGATGCCGTGGCCGAAGGCGAGGTGGGTGCGGGGGTCACGGTGTATGTCGAAGCGGTGCGGGTCCGGGAAGCGGGCGTCGTCGTGGCCGGCCGCGGTGAGGCCGATCAGCACCGCCTCGCCCTTCCCGACGGTCGCGCCCGCGATCTCCATCGGCTCGGCGGCGAACCGGTACGTCGCCGTCTCCACCGGCCCCTCGTAGCGCAGCATCTCCTCGATCGCGCCGTCGAGCAGGCTCATGTCGGCGCGCAGGGCGGCGAGCTGGCCGGGGTGGGTGAGCAGGGCGTACACGCCGTTGGTCAGGAGGTTGACGGTCGTCTCGTGGCCGGCGACGAGCAGGAGGTAGGCCATGCCGCGCAGCTCCGTCGGGGAGAGCCGGTCGCCGTCCTCGGCGGTGGTGCGGATCAGGTCGCTGAGCAGGTCGTCGGCGGGTCCGGCGCAGCGCTTGTCCTCGATCAGCTCGGTGAGGTACTCCCCGAGGCGCCGTACGGCCTCGTACTCGCGGTCGCCGTCGGTGGGGGCGACCACCTCCGTCGACATCGTCCGGAACGCGGCCCGGTCCAGCTCGGGCACGCCCAGCAGCTCGCAGATGACCGTGATCGGCAGCGGGTACGCGAACGCGTCCACCAGGTCGGCGCGGCCGTGCGGGAGCATCGCGTCCAGCAGTTCGTCGGCGATCTGCTGGATCCTGGGCCGCAGCGCCTCCACCCGGCGGGCGGTGAACGCACGCGTGACCAGGCCGCGCAGCCGTGAGTGCTGGGGTGGGTCGGCGGCCAGCAGATGCTTTCCGATCAGCTCCTCGTCGAGGAACCTCGTCCCGATCTCGGCGGTGTCCTTGGACAGCCTTGGGTCGGCGAGCGCGGCGCGCGCCTCCTCGTAGCCCACCACGAGCCAGGCCTCCCGATGGGACTCCGGCCGCGGCAACCGCACCCTGTGCACCGGCCCCTGGGCCCGCAGCCGCGCGTATACAGGGTGCGGATCCGTCAGGAACTCCGCGCCGAACTCCCCCAGGTCGACCACTTTCGCCATGTCACTCCGCCTCCCGTCACCACGACAACGCGCGGCGCCTCCGGCGAGTGCCGGGGCGCTCCTCCGGTGGCGGTCGGTCACAGGCCTCGGGCGTCGGCGAGAGCGGCCGCCCGACCGACCATGCGGACCGGCACGCGGCCGGAGCCGAAGGCGTCGTTGAAGCCCGGCACGGAGTCGACGTGGTCGCCGAAACTGCGCCGGACGGCCTCCAGCAGCACGGCGAGGGCACTGCTCTCCAGGCCCCGGTCGCCACGGGCTTCGACGCGGACGGCTCCCTGCATGCAGTGGGCGCCTTCGCCGTCGGCCGGCGCGCCGCTGCACCAGCCGTCGGAGAGCAACCGGTGATGGGCGCGCTGCAGCAGCGCGGCGACCGGCGTCGGGTACAGGTCCGAGGAGACCGGGCCGACGCCGGCGGATTCCGACGGGACGGTCTCGAACGGGACGGTGACGACGTCGGCCGGCTCGGCGGGCTCGGTGCGCAGGTACGCGGTGCGGACCTCGTGAGCGACGGCCGCTTCGTCCAGCCGTACGGTCATCGCCGCGTCGACGAGCGCCAGGCGGGCGTCGAGGGACAGTTCCGCCGGTGGCGCGGCGGGGGCGGGGGCGAGAACCGGGGCGGGGGCGGGAACCGGGGCGGGGGCGGGACGGGACATCGGGAACCGGGGCTCGTCTCTGGCTCGGCGACAGGGCGGCGGCCACGAGTGGATTCCCTGATGCACGCCGGCGGCATCCCCGCCGAACGGGTGGTCCGGCCCGCCGCCCGCTATCCGTCCTCGTCGAGAAGCCCCGCGTCGTACGCCAGCAGGGCGATCTGCACGCGGTTGTTGAGGCCGAGCTTGGCGAGGATGCGGGAGACGTGCGTCTTGACGGTCGCCACGCTCATGAACAGCTCCGTCGCGATCTCCGCGTTGGCGAGTCCCCGGCCGACCGCGACGGCGACCTCGCGTTCGCGGTCGTTGAGGGCGGCCATGCGCTCGCGCGCACGGGCCCGCCGGGTGTCGGCGGCGGTGCCGGCCGCGTGCTCCATCAGCTGGCGGGTGACGGTCGGCGAGAGCACCGGGTCACCGGCGGCCACCCGCCGCACGGCCTCGACGATCTCGGCGGGCGGGGTGTCCTTGAGGACGAACCCGGCGGCACCCGCGCGCAGCGCCCGCAGCACCTGTTCGTCGGCGTGGAAGGTGGTCAGGACCACGACCTGCGGGGCGTCCGGGCGGGCGCGCAGCCGCTCGGTGGCGGCGAGGCCGTCGACCGCGGGCATCCGGATGTCCATCAGGACGACGTCCGGACGCGTGCGGTCGACGAGCGCCTCGACCTCGCCGCCGTCGGCGGCCTCGCCGACGATCCGGATGTCGTCGGCGCCGCCCATCATGAAGGACAGCCCGGCCCGCACCAGGGGATCGTCGTCGACGAGAAGCACTTTGATCGCAGTCATGGCCCTCACGTAATCACGGTTGTGCCGCCGAATCGCCCGCCTGGTCGCACCGCTGTCAGGCCCGCTGCCCTACCCCCGCCCTGTTCAACTGCCGGTGACCGGCAGCGACATGGGAGGATGGTGATCGCTCACCGGCCGGGCGCCCCCCACGGCAGCCAGGCCCGTACCGCGAAGCCCCCGTCGTCCCCTTCCCCGTGCTCCAGCCGTCCCCCGGCCAAAGTGGCGCGCTCGGACAGGCCGATCAGGCCCTGCCCCGAGCCCGGGACGTGCGGTACGTCTCCCTCGGGGGCCGGGTTGCGGACGTGGACGGTGAGGCCCTCGCCGGGCGCGCCGGTCAAGGACACCGTGACCTCGGTGCCGGGGGCGTGCTTGCGGGCGTTGGTCAGGCCCTCCTGGACGATGCGGTAGGCGGTGCGGCCGACCGAGGCCGGGACGGCATCCGGGTCGGTGACCCGCAGGTCGAGCGTGACCTTGGTGCCTGCCTCGCGGCACTCGGTGACCAGCGCGTCGAGGGCGGCGAGCGTCGGCTGCGGGCGGCCCGACTCGTCGGAGTCGCCGGCCCGCAGGACGCCGATGATCTCCCGCAGGTCCTGCAGGGCCTCGTGCGCGCTCTCCCGGATGACACCGGCCGCCCGCGCGACCTCCTCGCGGGGCGCGTCCGGCCGGAACTCCAGGGCTCCGGCGTGCACGCTCAGCAGGGTCAGCCGGTGGGCGAGCACGTCGTGCATCTCCCGGGCGATCGCCTCGCGCGCGAGCCGCTGGGCCTGTTCGGCACGCAGGACGGCCTCCGTCTCGGCCCGCCTGGCGCGGTCGCGCAGGCTGAACATCAACTGCCGCTTGGACCGCACGAGCAGGCCCCAGCCGATGACGCAGGCGCTGAGCAGCACGGTGAACGCGACGGCCAGCAGGTAGGGCAGCTCTGGTTCCGGGCGCAGCCAGAAGAACAGCGGGATCAGCGCGGTGGAGATGCCGGCGATCCAGGCCACGTGACGGAAGGGCCGGTGCACGGCGAGGGTGAAGAAGGCGACCATGCCGGCGCCGCCCGCGGTGTTGGAGAGGAAGCCGACCGGGATCATCGCGATCGCGAGCCCGACCGGCCAGCGGCGGCGCAGCCACACCGCGGCGCAGGACAGGCCGCCGAGCCACTGGTCGACGACCATGAGCGCGTGCGGGGTGTTCTCCGGGGTCATGGAGTCCGCGGCCAGCAGGCCGACCGCGATGGCCACGAAGAAGCAGGAGAAGTCGACGAGCCAGTCGCGCGCGGTGCGCCGGGGCCGCCGCCCGTCCCCTCCGCCGTCCGGGTCGAGCGCGTGGATCAGAGCGGACGGGAACAGCCACCGGCGCCCATCGAACGCCGGCGCCGCCTGCGCCGTCCTGTCATCCTTCACGGTCGGCAAATCTACGCAGGGCCCGGCCGTGCCACCTCCCCGCGCGCGGATCGCCGACCGAAGTCGCGGCATCGGCTACTTTCGGCGCGGTCGTGCGGTGGGGACCACCGACTTCGGTCGGCCGGGTCTCGCCCCGCGGCCGTTGTGTGTGGGGGGTCCGCGGGGCGAGGGTCATGGCCATGAAGCAGTTGCTGGAGTTCCTCGGATTCATCGCCCTCGTGCAGGGCGCCATGGGCCTGGTGCACGAGTTCACCGACTGGCACATCGGTCTCGTGCAGCGGGTCGGTTTCCTCGACGGACTCGAGATCTACGCGAGCGTCGCCCTGGTCGTGCTGGCGTTCGCCCTGTTCGCCGCCGCGGAGAGCCGCAAGCCCGGTTGAGCCCGGCGGCACGGCCGGTCGGACCGGCGGCGGTGCGCCCGGTCAGCCGTCGCCGGGCAACCGTTCAGCAGCCGTGGTCGACCAGGTCGAACGACGCGTAGTGGTCGGCCGTGTAGTAGTCCTCCTGGTGCTCCTCGCCGGTGACGATGCGGCGGGCGCCGCGCGTGTCACTGCCGGGGGTCTCGACCGTGTACTCGTGGTAGTACCCGGTCGACTGGCTGGGCAGGATGCCTTCCCGGTTCTGGAAGGTCGTCCCGTCCTGCGGGT
This sequence comes from Streptomyces sp. NPDC059861, assembly GCF_042731435.1. Taxonomy (NCBI): domain Bacteria; kingdom Bacillati; phylum Actinomycetota; class Actinomycetes; order Kitasatosporales; family Streptomycetaceae; genus Streptomyces; species Streptomyces sp. NPDC059861. The sequence goes on from NZ_JBHWJQ010000001.1 coordinate 110,452, forward strand.
AGGGGTAGGGGCCGCCCTGTTCGATGAGGTCGAGCGTCGTGTGCGCCTGCGACGGCAGGTCGCTGTAGCAGATGTCGCCGACCGCCGTGGCGGCGGCGCCCGCGGGGGCGGCGGAGACGGTGCCGCCGACGAGGAGGGCCGACAGGAGCGCGGCCGCGGCGCCGAGACGGGTGAGGTTTCGTGGGGGGAATCTCATGGATCCATGATGACGCGCGTAGATACTGGCATGTCAATGTCAAGATTGTGGAGTTTGCCGTCAAGTCCTGTGACCTTTTGAGGAGTTGGCACGGTGTACTCCTTCAGGGCCGACGAAGCCGGCGAGGACGTCACCCGGCGTTCGTCGAGAAGAGTCCCCCCGTGGGGCCCTGCTTGTCGCCGCCCTGGGCCTTCTTCAGGGCGTTCGCCAGGCCCTCGATGGTCATGGACTGGAGGATGACGCCGCCGTTGCCCTCCAGTGTGGCCAGGGACAGGCCCTCGCCGCCGAACACGGCGTTCATCAGGCCTTGGCGGTTGAGGCCGCCGACGCGCTGGACGCCGTACTCGATTCCCTCCTCGAAGGCCACCACGCAGCCGGTGTCGACCTCGATGCGGCCGCCGAAGTCCGCGGGGTTGAGGTCGATGAAGTTGCCGGCGCCCGCGATGACCACCGTGCCGCGGCCGGTGAACCTCTCCAGGACGAAACCCTCACCGCCCTTCATGCCCGTCCGTCCGCCCTGGAAGGCGATGCCGAACTCGACGGTCGACTCGGCTGCCACGAAGGCGTCCTTCTCCGCGAACCACGCGCGCGTGCCGTCGAGTTCCAGGGCGCGCATCTCGCCCGGCAGCACACCCGCGAAGCCGACCGTGCCCTCACCGCTCTGCGCGGTGAAGTACTGGAACGCCGGCGACTCGCCGGCCAGTGCGCGCTGGCCGGCCTGCACGGCGGTGCCCATGGCCTGGCGCAGCAGGCCGCCCATGCCCGCCGCCGCGGCGCCCGAGGCACCCGGCGCCCCGCCGCCCGACGGGCCGGACAGCCGGGTCTCCATGGTCACGTTCGGCGTCTTGAACAGGAACTTTCCCGCCTCGCAGTACACGGTCTGACCCGGGTGCAGGGTGACGACCGCCATCTGCATGGCGTTGCCGACGATCTCTTGCTGAAGTGTCACGTGAGGAGAACGAGGAAGGGGAAGCACGGAGTTCCGGGCGCGCCACCTCGGTGTCCGTTCGCCGCCAGCGACCGCGTGGGGCTGTCGCTGGAATGGGCGTATGACTTCTCAAGCGACACAGACCTCCGAAGCGACTCGGACCACCGACTGGCGGGCTCCCCTGGCCGGCAGGAAGGCCCTGGTGACCGGCGGCAGCCGGGGGATCGGCGCCGCCACGGCGGTGCGGCTGGCGCGGGAGGGCGCCGACGTGGCGGTGACGTACGTGAACGGCAAGGAGGCGGCCGAGGACGTCGTACGGGCCGTCGAGGCTTCGGGGCGGCGGGGTGTGGCCCTGCGGGCGGACTCCGCGGACGCGGACGAGGCACTGGGCGCCGTGGAGCGTGCGGCGGAGGCCCTCGGCGGGCTCGACGTGCTGGTGAACAACGCGGGCGTCGGGGTTCTCGGGCCGCTGGACGCCCTCTCGCTCACCGACGTCGACCGGGTGCTCGCGGTGAACGTCCGGGCGGTGTTCCTGGCCTCCCAGGCGGCCGCCGCGCGGATGCCGGACGGCGGTCGGATCATCATCATCGGGAGCTGCATGGCCCAGCGGGTGCCGGGGCCCGGTGGCACGCTCTACGCGACCAGCAAGGCGGCGCTGACCGGGCTGACCAAGGGGCTGGCCAGGGAACTGGGCGGGCGCGGGATCACCGCGAACCTCGTGCACCCCGGCCCGATCGACACCGACATGAACCCGGCCGACGGTCCGTACGCGGCCGATCAGGCGGCCCTGACCGCGCTGGGCCGCTTCGGGACGGCCGACGAGGTGGCGTCGACGGTCGCCTATCTCGCGTCCGCGACGTACGTCACCGGCGCCGAGTTCTCGGTCGACGGCGGCCACGCGGCCTGACCCGAAGGGACCTGCGGAGCACGCGGGGCGCACCGGTGCTGTCCGGCCGGTGCGCCCCGCGAGTCGTTACGGGCGTCAGCCGCCCAGTTCCTGGTGACGGGCCGCCAGACGGGTCGCGCCCTCCTCAGTGAGGGAGCCGAACAGGCGCAGCCGGGAGATGCCGCCGTCCGGGAATATGTCCACGCGCGCGTGCGTGCCGACCGCGGCGGCCGAAAGCACGAAACGGTGGTTGGTGTCGGGCTGGAGGCGGGTGCGGGGCAGGACCTCGGTCCACTCCCCGTTCTCGCCGTCCCGCACGGACACCGACGCCCAGCCCGCGCTGTTGCCCTTGAGGTACGCGGTGTCGATCTCGATCGCGCGGATCCGGGACTGGGCCACCAGCCGGTAGCGGATCCAGTCGTGTCCCTGGTCGCGGCGCCGGCGGGTCTCCCAGCCGTCGTCCATCTTGCGGGAGCGGCCCGGCTGGATGGTGTTGGTGGCCGGCGAGTAGAAGCGGTCGGAGGCGTCCTCGACCTGGCCGCCGTTCTCCAGGGCGACCACGTCGAAGGTGCCCAGCGCCGACAGCCACTCGGGGTCCGGTGCCACCTCGCCGTACACGCGCAGGCGCGCGATGCCGCCGTCGGGGTGCTGGTTGACGCGCAGGTGCGTGAAGCGCTGCTCGGCCGAGACGGCGAAGCCGTTCGCCGCGTGGCCGCCGACCGGCGTGCGCGGGACCAGGGTCGTCCACTTCACGTCGTCGGCGAGCAGTTCCTCGGGGGACGGGGAGCCCGCGACCGACGCGCCCTCGACGGAGACGGACTGCGGGTAGTTGCCCCGGAAGTGGGCGGTGTCGACGACGATCCCGCGGATCACGCCGGGCGCGCCGAGGCGGACCAACGCCCAGTCGTGGTCCTCGTCGGTGGGCCAGGGGTGCCCGGCGGACGCGCCCCGGCGGCGGCGCGTCTCCCAGCCGTCCATGATCTTGCCCTTGTGCCCGAAGTGCTCGGGGTCGAACTCGGCCCGCTCGGGCACCAGCAGGTTCTCGCGCTGGGCGAAGAACTCGTCGTTGGCGGCGACGACACCGGCGCCGAGCCGGCGGTCGGCCAGGTCGGCGTACTGGGCGAAGGCGAAGTCGGCGGTGCGGTAGTCCGCGTACGGGTCGCCGCCTCCGTAGGGGCTCGCGTCGCCGGTGAAGCCGGCCGGGGAAGATGGGTGCTGCGCCGTCACGGTGATCAGGTCTGCCTTTCAGACGTCGGGATTCAGGGGGTGCGGGTGAGCAGTCGCCCCTTCGGTTCGGTGAACTCGCCGTCCGCCACGACGCGTTCGCCGCGCAGCCAGGTGGACTTCACGACGCCGCTGAGGGTGCGCCCGGCGTACGCCGTGACGCGATTGCGGTGCTGGAGGGCCATCGGGTCCACGGTGAAGGTGTCGTCGGGCGCGAGGACGGCGAAATCGGCGTCCCGGCCTGCCTCGATGGCGCCCTTGTGGGACAGCCCCACGAGGTCCGCCGTCCGCGTGGACATCCAGCGGACGACGTCCTCCAGGGTGTGGCCCCGCTTGCGGGCCTCGGTCCAGACGGCGGGCAGGCTGAGCTGGAGGCCGGAGATGCCGCCCCAGGCGGTGGCGAAGTCGTTCGTCTTGAGGTCGGCGGTCGACGGGGAGTGGTCGGTGACCACACAGTCGATCGTGCCGTCGGCCAGCGCCTGCCACAGCAGGTCCTGGTTGGCGGCCTCGCGGATGGGCGGGCAGCACTTGAACTCGCTGGCGCCGTCCGGGACTTCCTCGGCGGTCAGCGTGAGGTAGTGCGGGCACGTCTCGACGGTGACGCGCACGCCCTCGGCACGGGCGGCGGCGATCAGCGGCAGCGCGTCGCTGGAGGACAGGTGCAGCACGTGCACGCGCGCGTGAAGGCGTTCGGCCTGCGCGATCAGGTTGGCGATGGCCGTGTCCTCGGCGTCGCGCGGGCGGCTGGCGAGGAAGTGGGCGTACCGGGGGCCGCCCCGCTGCGGGGCGGCGGCGAGGTGGTGCGGGTCCTCGGCGTGCACGATGAGCAGGCCGCCGAACCCGGCGATCTCGGCCATGGACTGCGCCAGCTGCTCCTGGTCGAGGTGCGGGAACTCGTCCACGCCGGACGGCGACAGGAACGCCTTGAAGCCGAAGACCCCGGCGTCGTGCAGCGGGCGCAGGTCCTTGACGTTGCCGGGCAGCGCGCCGCCCCAGAAGCCGACGTCGACGTGGGCCTTGCGGCGGGCCACCTCCTGCTTGGTGCGGAGGTGGTCGGCGGTCGTGGTCGGTGGCAGGGAGTTGAGCGGCATGTCGACGAGGGTGGTGATGCCGCCGGCCGCCGCGGCGCGCGTGGCGGTCCAGAAGCCCTCCCACTCGGTGCGGCCGGGGTCGTTGACGTGGACGTGGGTGTCGACCAGGCCGGGCAGCAGGACGTCGTCGCCGAAGTCCTCCACGCGGGCGCCGTCCACCGGGGCGTCGTACGGCAGTACGGCGGTGATCCTCCCGCCGGCGACCGCGACGGACGCGGGGCGCGTCCCCTCGGGGGTGATGACGCGCGTCGAGCGCAGCACCAGTTCAGCCTCGGACACCCGGACCCCTCTCTCTGCCGCCGGCCCGCGCTCCCGCACCGGCCGGGAGACGGATCTACTTCCGCGTGACGGAATTCAACGTTCTGTTGAAGGAGTCTTCACTCCCGCTCGCGCACCGTCAAGAGGCACACTTCTCCACAGTGCACCTCGGGCGCCCACTCTGGACATTTCCACAAAGCGGAATTACTATTCCAACAAGCAGAACGTAGCTACGCACAAACGGGCACTCGACAGGCCGCCGGGTAGGCTTCTGCCCTCCTGTCCGCCTCGAAAGGAACGCGCCGTGCCGACGTCCAGCGCCAGCGACGCCCCGACAGCAGACGCCGCCGCCAAGCCGGCCAACGGCGGCGGCGTCCAGTCCCTCGAGCGCGCCTTCGACCTGCTGGAGCGGATGGCCGACGCGGGCGGCGAGGTGGGCCTGAGCGAGCTCTCGGCGAGCAGCGGGCTGCCGCTGCCGACGATCCACCGGCTGATGCGCACCCTGGTCGCGTGCGGGTACGTCCGCCAGCAGCCCAACCGGCGCTACGCGCTCGGCCCGCGGCTGATCCGGCTCGGCGAGTCCGCCTCCCGCCTGCTCGGCACGTGGGCCCGCCCCTACCTGGCCCGGCTGGTCGAGGAGACCGGCGAGACGGCCAACATGGCGCTGCTGGACGGGGACGAGATCGTTTACGTCGCCCAGGTGCCGTCCAAGCACTCGATGCGCATGTTCACCGAGGTGGGCCGGCGCGTCCTGCCGCACTCCACGGGCGTGGGCAAGGCGCTGCTCGCGAGCTTCCCGGACGAGGAGGTGCGCTCCCTGCTGCTGCGCACCGGCATGCCGGCCGCGACGGAGAAGACGATCACCACTCCGGACGGCTTCCTCGCGGCGCTCGACGACGTCCGCCGGATCGGCTACGCCGTCGACGACAACGAGCAGGAGATCGGCGTCCGCTGCCTGGCGGTCCCGGTGCCCGACTCCCCCACCGCCGCCGCGATCTCCATCTCGGGACCGGCGGGCCGGGTGACGGAGGCGGCCACGGAACGGATCGTGCCGGTGCTGCAGCAGATCGCAGTGGAACTCTCCGAGGCCCTGGTCAGCCAGAACCCGGCGTGACGGCGGCGCAGCACAGGCCCCGCCGGCAGGCAGCTTTCGGCCACTGCGGCGGCTCCCCCGGCGTGGGCGGCCCCTAGCCCCGTCGCGGTGGTTCGCCGAAGAGGTCCACCGCGTCGCGTACGTCCGACAGGCCGCGCGAGAGCGCGCTCACCGATCCGATCGCACCCGCGATCAGCAGCAGTGAGCGGCGCAGGCGCGGGATCTCGGGCCTGCCGTCGGCGGTCATCGCGGCGAGTGCCGCGAGTTCGTCCTCGGCGACGGCGCGGTCGGGGAACTCCACGGGGAGCGTGGCGAGTTCACGGCGCAGCCGGGACACGGCGGTCCGCAGTCCCGCCACCCTAGGGTCCTCGTCGCTGCCGGTCACTGGCCTCTGCCCCAAGCTCCGCAACACAGCTCTCCCCCCTGGCACACCGTCGTGCACAGCCACACCCCGCTCCCCCGTGCGCCCCATGGCGCCGCTCGTGCGCCGGGGACGCGGGCCAGTAAACGCCACCGGGTGCCGATCCGCCACCACACGGACCGAAATTCAGTCCCTGGGGACCCGCCCCGCCCGCGCACCGTCAGGTATGCAGGAACCATGACGGATCAGAACGAACCCCCGGTCGCGGCGCTGCTGCTCGCCGCGGGTGGCGGACGCCGGCTCGGCGGCCGGCCCAAGGCGCTGCTGGAACACCGCGGCCGCCCACTGGTCGAGCACGCGGTCGCGGTGCTGCGCACGGCGGGCTGCACACGGGTGCACGTGGTCCTGGGGGCACGCGCCGACGCCGTACGGCAGCGGGCGGAGCTGTCCGGCTGCGTGCTGGTGGACAACCCGGAGTGGGAGCAGGGCATGGGTTCCTCGCTGCGCGCCGGGCTGGATTCCCTCGCCGGGACGGGGGCGCGGGCCGCGCTGGTGTCTCTCGTCGACCAGCCAGGGATCGGGCCGGAGGCGGTGGCCCGCGTGCTGGACGCCTACACGGACGAGTCCTCACTGGTTTCGGCCTCCTACGACGGTGTACGCGGCCATCCGGTGCTGTTCGGGGCCGCGCGCTGGACGGGCATCGCGGCGACCGCGACCGGCGACCGGGGGGCACGCGCGTACCTGAGGGAGCACGCGGGCCGGCTCCGTCTGGTGGAGTGCGGGGACGTGGCGCGGTCCTACGACATCGACACGGAGGCCGACCTGAGCCACCTTGAGTGAACGGGGTGGCACCCAGCGCCACCTTTCCTCGACCCGGAGAATCTCGACATCAACAAACCATTGAACTTCCACGATGAGAAAATTAATATCCACTGACCACAGGCACCCGACCGCACAGCGGGTGCGATATCGCCCATGCGTGCCCTCTGGCACCCGGTGCCACCGCTGAAGGAAGTGACAGCTCATGTCCGCACCAGCGCCGTCTCCGCTGGCCATCGTCGACGCCGAGCCTCTGCCCCGGCAGGAGGAGGTCCTCACCGACGCGGCGCTCGCCTTCATGGCCGAGCTGCACCGCCGGTTCACGCCTCGGCGTGACGAACTCCTCGCCCGCCGCGCGGAGCGCCGCGCCGAGATCGCCCGCACCTCCACGCTCGACTTCCTCCCGGAGACCGCACAGATCCGCGAGGACCCCACCTGGCGCGTCGCACCCGCCCCCGCCGCGCTGAACGACCGCCGCGTCGAGATCACCGGCCCCACCGACCGCAAGATGACCATCAACGCCCTGAACTCGGGCGCCCGGGTCTGGCTCGCGGACTTCGAGGACGCCTCCGCCCCCACCTGGGAGAACGTCGTCCTCGGCCAGCTCAACCTGATCGACGCCTACTCCCGCGACATCGACTTCACGGACGCCGGGTCCGGCAAGTCGTACGCGCTCAAGGCCGAGGAGGAGCTGGCGACGGTCGTCATGCGCCCGCGCGGCTGGCACCTGAACGAGCGCCACCTGACCGACGCCGACGGCACGCCCGTCCCCGGCGCCCTGGTCGACTTCGGCCTGTACTTCTTCCACAACGCCCAGCGCCTGCTCGACCTCGGCAAGGGCCCGTACTTCTACCTGCCGAAGACCGAGTCGCACCTGGAGGCCCGCCTCTGGAACGAGGTGTTCGTCTTCGCGCAGGACCACGTCGGCATCCCGCAGGGAACCGTCCGCGCCACCGTGCTGATCGAGACGATCACGGCCGCGTACGAGATGGAGGAGATCCTCTACGAGCTGCGCGACCACGCCTCCGGGCTGAACGCCGGCCGCTGGGACTACCTCTTCTCCATCGTCAAGAACTTCCGCGACGGCGGCCCGAGGTTCGTGCTGCCCGACCGCAACGCGGTGACGATGACGGCCCCGTTCATGCGCGCGTACACCGAGCTCCTCGTCCGCACCTGCCACAAGCGCGGGGCGCACGCGATCGGCGGCATGGCGGCGTTCATCCCGTCCCGCAGGGACGCCGAGGTCAACAAGGTCGCCTTCGAGAAGGTCCGCGCCGACAAGGACCGTGAGGCCGGCGACGGCTTCGACGGCTCCTGGGTGGCCCACCCCGACCTGGTCCCGATCGCCATGGAGTCCTTCGACAAGGTCCTGGGCGACAGGCCCCACCAGAAGGACCGGCTGCGTGAGGACGTGGCGGTCAAGGCGGAGGACCTCATCGCCGTCGACTCCCTGGACGCCAAGCCCACGTACGCCGGTCTCGTGAACGCGGTGCAGGTCGGCATCCGCTACATCGAGGCCTGGCTGCGCGGCCTGGGCGCGGTGGCGATCTTCAACCTGATGGAGGACGCCGCCACCGCCGAGATCTCCCGTTCGCAGATCTGGCAGTGGATCAACGCGGGCGTGGTCCTCGACAACGGCGAGCGGGTCACGGCCGAGCTGGCCCGCAAGGTCGCTGCCCAGGAGCTGGCGGCGCTGCGCGCCGACCTCGGCGAGGAGGCCTTCGCGGCCGGCAACTGGCAGCAGGCGCACGACCTGCTGCTGACCGTCTCCCTCGACGACGACTACGCCGACTTCCTGACGCTGCCGGCTTACGAGCAGCTCAAGGGCTGAGTCCTCGGGCCGCGGCTCACCTGTCCGAGTGGCCCAGGGACTTCCCCGGGGCCACTCGGTCGCGTACGAGCCGTTTGACCGCCGTGGGCTCGGGGAAGCCCTGCTCGCGGCGGTCCCAGACCACCTCGTCGTTCACGCGGACGACGAACACCCCGCCCGTGCCCGGCTTGAGGGCCAGCTCGGTCAGCTCGGCCTCGAAGGTCGTCAGCAGCTCCTGCGCCAGCCAGGCGGCGCGGGGCAGCCACTTGCACTGGGTGCAGTACTCGATCTGGACACGCTGGATCCCGGACGTCATCCCAGGTGCACCGACCAATCCTGTTCCGCGGGCGGTTTGCCGTGCAGGTCGGGGACCTGCTTGAGCCATTTCGGCCTGCCCTGCTGGGTCCTCGCCGCGCGCACGGCCTCCTCCGCGGCGATCTCCTCGCGGGTGGGGAAGTCCGTGGGCAGCCAGGCCCCGGAGGCCCGCACGCGCGCGTGCAGGTAGTCCACGTAGGCCTCCCGGGCCGCGTCGGGCGTGGCGAAGTCCTGGCCGTCGGCCAGCCAGGCGCCGGGCACCTCGGCGAGCACCTCGCGCAGCAGTTCCTCCGTGACACGCGGGGCCAGCTCGGCGTCGGCGGCCCGTACGTCGGGCGCGTAGTGGCCGAGGGCGTGGTGGCGGAAGTCGTACGCCTTCTCCGGGGCGGAGGTGTCCCAGCGGTGGTGGAAGACGAGGGCCGCACCGTGGTCGATCAGCCACAGACGCGGGGGTGCGACACCGAGGGTGGGCCAGAGCATGAGGTTGGAGCTGTGCACCGTGCGGTCGACGTTCACGGTCAGGGCGTCGAGCCAGACGATCCGTCCCGCCTCCAGCGGATCGACCCGGAACGTCTTCGCGATCTCCGGCGTGAAGTCCCTCGCTCCCGGCAGATGGTCCATGCCCAGATTGATCCCGCCACTGGCCGCGTGCAGATCGCGGACCTCCTGGTGCTCCTCGTGCCCGGCGATCACCGGGTCGAAGTGCACCAGGACCAGCTCGGGGAAGCGCAGGCCGAGCGCGCGCGCCAGTTCGCCGACGACCACCTCGGCGACCAGCGCCTTGCGGCCCTGCGCCGAGCCGGTGAACTTCACCACGTAGGTGCCGAGGTCGTCGGCCTCGACGACGCCGGGGACGGACCCGCCGGAGCGCAGGGGCTCGACGTAGCGGGTTGCAGTGACCTCTCTCAACATGTTCGAAGACCCCGTCGCGTATCCACCTTGAGTTCCATGGCCACCTTCGAGGTGCCGCAATCCGGGGAAACGCCCACGCTTGCCCCTGGGGACAATCTGGGGAGCCTCCGGCATGAAGTGAGCATAGTAACCACTCCCCCGCCTCCAGCATGATCGAGGCGTAGCCGCGGCGCAGCACATGGAAGCCGTCCTTCGTACCACGAACGGCTGGCGCGGGGTGCCTGCCCCAGAAGGGCTCGTCAGCCTGTTGACGAGCCCTTCACGCAATGGGGGTCAGGTCCCCGATCCGGGGGTGCTGGGGTTACTTGATGTAGACCAGGCCGTCGGTGGTGATGGTGGGCCGGCCGCTGGTGGCGACGACGACGATCTTGACGGTGTGCTTGGCGCTGCTGGTCCAGGTCTTGGTCCAGATCGCCTGTCGGTAGAGCGTGGTGGAGGACTTCAGGTCGACCGTGCTGACCTTGACGCCGTCGACGTAGACGTAGGCCTGACCCGAGGTGGAGGCCCGGGAGACCACCCAGGACGCGGAGCGGCCGGTGAAGGTCCAGGTGAGGCTGGCGCTCTTGGAGCCGCTGGAGTAGGACTTGCCGCCGAGATAGCTGGTGGAGGAACGGGTGGTCCAGCTGCCGGACTTCACCGCCGAGGTCTCCTGGAGGATCACGGGTGTGTAGGGGGCGGAGGCGGTGCGGTAGTTGCCGGCGTAGTCGAACGCCTGCATCGACCAGGTCGCGGCCGTACCGGAGTTGGCGGTGCGGCTGGAGGCGGTGGTGGCAGGCCCGAAGGTGGCGGCCGTCGGGGACACCAGCTTCACCTCGCGCAGCGCCTTGTCGTCGGCGGCCTTCCAGGTGAGGGTGACCGGGACGGCGGTCGTGTTGACCGTGCCGGTGCGCAGGGAGAGCTTCGGTGTGGTGGTGAAGGTGGGTGCGGTCGTCTCCGCGACGATGTTCAGCGCGGCGGTGGTCGCGGTCCTGCCGGACTGGTGCACGGCCCGCACGGCGACGGTGTGGCCGCCGGCCGCCAGGGTCGTGTTCGCGGAGGTGGCCGTACCGGAGGCGGTTGCCGCCACCTTGCCGTCGACCAGCAGCTCGTGCTTGGAGACGAGTGCGGCCGGTGTGGTGGCCGTCCACTTCACGGTGAGGGCGCCCTTGGTGTAGTAGGTCGAGCCCGACAGGCCCGCGCCGGTGACCGAGGTGACCTTCAGGCCCTGTACGGGGCCGGCTGCCCAGGCGCGGATGGTCGGCAGCTGGGGGTAGAGGGAGTTGCCGGGGCACTCGGTGTTGAAGGCGTCGCGGTGGCCGGAGATCCGGTTGAAGGTGTACTTGGTGCCCGCGGTGAAGCTGGTGCCAATGTAGTTCTTCTGGGTCGCTCCGGCGTTGAGCTGGACGGTGCCGGCCGGGTCGGCTCCGTACTGGCCGAGCTTCCAGGCCGCCACGCGGGCGACGGAGGCCAGCGCGGCGCTGGAGGCGCCGATGGAGGTGTGCTCGCCGAGCACCGCGATGCCGGTGGCCTCACGGTTCCAGCCGTAGGTGTGGGCGCCCAGCACCGGCAGGTCGACGCCGCCCTTGCGACCCTCGAACACGGTGCCGCACTTGTCGACGATGAAGTTGTAGCCGACGTCGTTCCAGCCGCTGACCTGCGTGTGGTAGGCGTAGATGCCCCTCACGAGGGACGCCGACTCGGCGCAGGAGTAGTCGTTGGCCCCGGTGGTGTGGTGGACGAAGACGGCCTTCACGTCGGCGTTGTACTCGGACGGGTCGGGGCTGAGCGACTCGTCCGCGCCCCAGCCGGCGCGCGAGGTGACCGGCGGCCTGGGCGCGGTCGACGGCGGCGCGGACGGCGTGGTGGCCGACGGGCTCGGGGACGGGCTCGTCGAAGTCGACGGGGATGCCGAGTCGGTGGGCGTCGCCGTGGCTGTGGTGTCGGTCGGAGCCGGGGACGTGGGGTCGCTCGGCTCCGGAGACGTGGTGGGCTGGCCGTCCGGCGGCGTGGTCGAACTGTCCGTAGGTGTCGGGTAATCGGTGGAAGTGGCCGCCGGGCTGCTCCCGTCGGCGACGAACGCCACCGGCTCGATGGCCCTGGCCTCGGCGTCAGTCACCACACCAGGGTCGACCAGATTGACCTCCAGCCCCTTGGGCAGCGCACCCGTGGTGCCGTCCTCGTGGACGACCTGGACCTGGACGCCGTCGGAGGGACCGACCCACAGCGGCTCGGACGCGCCGCGCATCCCGGCCTCAGGCTCCTCCGGCGGGTCGACGTTCACTTCCAGATCCCGCCAGGCACCCCACTCACCGCCTTCCAGGCCACGCGTGCGGACCTGCGCCGTCCCGTCGAGGCGCTTGACCGGCCCCGTCCAGGAGACACCCACCAGCGAGAACTGCTCGGTGTCCGTACGCGGCAGCTCCCGCTTGCCGCCCGCGGTCCCCTTCAGCGTGAGGTCGTAGACCTTTGCCGGCCGCTTGGCCCGGCCCTCCGCACCGGGGCCCGTCGGACTGGCGACGGCGTACGTCACCACCCCTCCGCCCCCCACGACCACCGCTGCGAGCGTCAGCCACGTCCGCCGTTTCAAGCTCAGTGGTCTGTACGCATGCGATGTACGACGACTCACGATGTATCCCACCCCACAGAAGGCCCGCAAAGGCCACGAACGAAAGTCACATGGGACACACCCCTCACGGGACGGCCCGGACTCCTCAGCGCAACCCGTCCGACAAACATCACGCGGGAAAAGGCTGTAGTGACGCAGATCACTGTGCCTGCGAGGCGTGAACGTCTCACAAGAGGTTGTCCTGCGCGACGGCGCGCGAGCAGACGGTCCGGCGCGGGCGGAGGGCCGCGTCGACGGTGAGACCGGATCACGTCGCCGTCGGCCATTCTGACGGCGCTTTCCTGCATCTAGAATCACCAGCCATGTCATGGCAACAGCAGGCCGACGACGGGGCGCAGGGTCTGCCGAAGGTGTACCGCCCGTCCGCCGAGACGGAGCCCGAGTACGACCGGTTCACCGATCCGGCGGCCGCCCACGGCTGGGAGAACGCGTACGACGCGACGCGTGAACTGCCGGTGATCCCGAGCGGCCATGGTCCCGAGGCGCCTGCCCAGGGGCGCGGTTCGCGGCGGCGAGCGCGGTCTGGGCGGGGCCCGCGGGCGCCCCGCCAGGCGGTCGTCGCCGTTGGCGTTCTCGGGTCCGTGGGGCTTGCCGTCGCGTTCGCCGTGGGCCTCACTTCCGGTTCCTCCGGGGTTCAGGGAGGTGTCGAGGAGCCGGCGCGACCGAAGACGGCTCCGTCCGTGACGCCGACGGAGGGGGGCGCTCCCTCCTCCTCCACCACCGCCGAGCCGTCCGGCACCGGCGATCCTGCCGCCGGAATCAAGGAGTCCCCCTCTGCGGGCGCCCCCCGGAGTGATGCGCCCGCGCACAGCGGGACCCCGACGCCCTCCTCCGCCTCGCCAACCGACCGGGACCCGTCCGCCACCGCGACTACGACCGGGCCGGGCAACAGCAGCGGCAAGCCCTCCCGGGGGCGCGGGGCGACCAAAGGCTCCAAACCCTGATTCGGTCGGCACCGCGGCCGCGGTTGTCGGCGTGCACGTCATGTGTACTCGCCGGAGCCCCGTCCGGCGAAGGCGCACGGGGCATGGACGGCCCGGTTGAACGCGCACAGACGGCGGTCATGGGCTGCACCGCTACGGCACCCGAGGCCCCCACTGCGGCCTCGGACACCGGAGTCCATCGTCTACGAGACGGCCGCTTTCACGACGCCGGCTTCCCCTGGCCGGCTGGGTTCTTCCGCTGCTCCTTCGAGTCCTCCTGCACCGTGGGCCCGTGCTTCCTCCCCTCGGGCGGCTTGGCCGTCGGCGTGCGCGTCGACTGAGCCAGCACCCCGGCGCAGTACGAGGCCACTTCCGCGGGGCCCCCTGCTGCTTCTTCCAGACGCTGCTGCACAGCGCTGTCCGCGGAGGCGCCCCTGCGTACCTGCTTCCCGTATGCGTGGCAGTGAGCCAACTGGTCCTTGGCCGTGAGCGGTCGTTCGGCACCGGTCTCGCCGCCCCGTCCCGGTGGAGTGGATGGGCCGGCTCCGCTCTCGGGATCGGCCGAAGGCGGCGATGAAATCGGTGAGGACGGCGATGCCTGACTCGAAGGTGACGAGGAGGGCCCCGTGGAGGGCACGGGGAACCCTCCCGTCGCCACGGCCACTCCGCCCAACAGGACTCCGCCGACGAGAGCACCGGCGCCGGCCCTGAACCAGCGCCTGCGCGGCGACGGCGCGGCAGGACGCCAGTCGTCAACCGGACGGGTGGGGAGGCTGACGGCCTGTTCGTCGCGAGCCTCACGGAACGCGGCCAGGATGTGCTCAGGTGTCTTCGGGGCAGAGGATGCCGTGCACGCGGCGGCGGCCAGGACATCGTCCAGCGTCGCCGGCCGCCGATCCTCCCCGCGGCTCACAGCGTCTCCATATCGGTTGGCGGTCATCTCGCATCTCCCAGCGGCTGGGAGTCGGAATCCGTCACATGCTCACTGCTGGGCGCCGCGAGCTGTCTGGCGAGCCGTCTCAGGCCGCGGTGCACGGCTGAGCGGACTGCGCCGGGGCGTTTGCCCATGACACGCGCCACGGAAGGTCCGTCGAGGCCGATCACTGTCTGGAGAAGTACGGCCTCTGCCTGCCGGCGAGGAAGTGTGGCGATCAGCGCGAGGGCCCGCTCGGTGGAGAGCGTCTCGAATGCCTCGGAGGCTGTGTCCTGGCGGGCCGGAAGGCCGACGAGGTCATTTTCCAGATAAGTGGCGCGGGGACGGCTCCTGAGCCGGCGGAGGTGATCGATGGCCCGATGGCGCGCGATGCTTGCCGTCCACGCCCGAAAGCCGGCTCCGTCGCCGCGAAAGCGGCTCAGGTCGCGCGCGATCTCGAGCCATGCGTCGGAAGCCACGTCCTCGGCGTCCTCGCCGACCATTCCCCGCAGAAACCTCAGCATGGGCGGCTGGACAAGTCGGTACGCCGTCGAGAAGGCAGCTTCGTCACCGCTCTGCGCCCGCGCCACTGCCTCTCCGAGTTCATCGTCGTACGCCTCCGGCTTGCGCCCGCCGTCCCCACCCTCTGCCACGCGTCCCTCTTCGTTCCGCTCTCACGACACGGGCGTGCCACGTGCATACCCCATCCATGCCAGCGTCAGCAGCAAACAGAACGTCACCCTGCTGCCCCAAACCACGGCCGCCAATTCGCCGGTGCTGGTTGGACGGTGCGACGCAAGGGCACTCGGCGATGGCTGCCAGGCAGCCGGCAGCCCGGTGCCAGGAGAGTGTGGAGGTACACGTGGCCGTTCGTCATCGTCTGATCAAAGCCCCTCCGGACACCGTGTGGGCCGTCCTGGCCGACGGCGACAAGTACCCGCGGTGGGTCGTCGGGCCCTCGGACGCCGAGCCGGTGCGTGGGCAGTGGCCTCACACGGGCGCGGCGATCCGCTACGAGGCCTCCCTCGGGCCGCTCCGGCTGTCCAACGAGACGGTCGTGCGCCGCTGCGAGGAAGGATCCGAGCTGGAGCTGGAGGCGCACGCGGGCCCACTGGGCACAGCGCGGATCGACATCGAACTGCGGCAGTGGGGCGAACACTGTCTCGTGCTCGTGGACGAGCATCCGCTCCAGGGAACGGGCGGCCTTCTGCACAACGCGGGCTTCGAGGTGCTGATCCAGCTGAGGCACCGCGCCATGCTCAGACGTCTCGCTCGCCTCTGCGAGGAGGAGGCGCGCCAGGGTGCGCGCCGTACGGCCGCCACGGCCGCCTCCAGCGGGGCCGCCCCGGGCAGGCGTGGGACCGGCCGTGCCTGACGCCGTCGTGATCGGAGCCGGGCCCAACGGGCTGGTGGCCGCCAATCTCCTGGCGGACGCCGGGTGGAGTGTGCAAGTCCTGGAGGAGCAATCTCAACCGGGCGGCGCGGTCCGTCACGACCGGGGAGTCGATCCAGGTTTCGTCCACGACCTCTTCAGCTCCTTCTACCCGCTGGCCGCGGCCTCCCCCGTGCTCGCCGGGCTGCGGCTGGAGGAGCACGGGCTGCGATGGAGCCACGCGCCGAGCGTGCTGGCCCACCCCCTCACCGACGGCACCTGTGCCCTGCTCGACCGGCGCCTCGACACCACGTCCGCGTCCCTCGACGACTTCGCGGCGGGCGACGGAGCGGCCTGGCAGCGGCTGCACGAGCTGTGGGATCGACTACAGCCCGAGCTGCTGAACGCCCTGTTCACGCCGTTCCCGCCGGTCCGCACCACGGCCCGGCTGGCCTTCCGGCTCCGGGCCGCCGGCGGGCTGCGCACGGCGCGCTCGCTCGTTCTGCCCGTGCGCCGGCTGGGCGAGGAAGAGTTCCGCGGGGAGGGCGGCCGCCTGCTGCTCGCGGGCAGTGCGCTCCACGCCGATCTGGCCCCCGAGTCGGCCGGCAGCGGAGGGTTCGGCTGGCTGATGGCCATGCTGGGCCAGACCTACGGCTTTCCCGTGCCCGTCGGCGGTTCCGGCGCGCTCACCGAGGCCCTGGTCCGGCGGCTGCGCGCACGCGGTGCCAGGCTCGACTGCGAGGAGCGCGTCGAGCGGATCGTCTTGCGTGGCGGACGGGCCGTGGGCGTGCGCACCGCGGGCGGGCAGACGGTGGCCGCCCGGCGAGCGGTCCTGGCGGACGTGTCGGTGCCCGCCCTCTACGGCGAGCTGGTGGACGCAGAGCATCTGCCCGCGCAGTTGCTGGCCGACCTAAGCCGCTTCCAGTGGGACTTCGCCACCTTCAAGGTGGACTGGGCACTGAACGGGCCGGTGCCCTGGCGGGCGGAGCAGGCCCACCGGGCCGGGACCGTGCACGTGGCCGACGGAATGGACGAGCTCACCCGCTTCGCCGCCCAGATCGCCATGCGTCAGGTGCCTGACCGGCCCTTCCTGCTGTTCGGCCAGATGACCACCGCGGATCCGGCACGCTCGCCGCACGGCACCGAGTCCGCGTGGGCCTACACCCATGTGCCTCACGACATCCGCGCCGATGCGGGCGAGGAGGGCATCAGCGGGCGGTGGGACCCCGGGGACCAGGAACGCATGGCCGACCGGGTCGAACGCCAGGTGGAACGCCTCGCCCCAGGCTTCCGCGCGCTGATCCGCGCCCGCCGCATCCTGGCGCCCCCGACCCTGCAGACACTCGACGGCAACCTGGTCGGCGGCGCCATCAACGGCGGCACGACCGCGCTGCACCAGCAGCTCTTCTTCCGCCCGGTACCCGGCACCGGGCGCCCCGAGACCGCCGTGCCGGGCCTCTTCCTGGCCTCCTCCGGGGCACATCCCGGCGGTGGCGTACACGGCGCGCCCGGAGCGAACGCCGCGCGGGCGGCGCTCCACCCACGCCGCCTGCCCGGCCTGGCGGGCGCCCAGAAACTACTCACTCGGCGCGACCGTACCGGCGCCAGGCGCTGAGCCCTCGCCACGTTGTTCCCGGCGGGCGCACGCCCGTATCGGCGGGACGGTCCGAAGGAGGCCTCATGAAGGACCAACGGGACAGTACCGACCGTCGGCAGCGACGCCCCGACGGCGTCAGCGACAAGACCGTCGAAGCGCTCGGCGCGCTGTCCAAAGCCCTGGAGACGACGGAACGGGCGAGAGGCCGCCTGTACGACTTCCACCAGCTCACCGGCACCGCGGACCTGCAACTGGACCGCGCGGTGGAGTTGCTGGACGAGGCGGGGCACCCCCAATGGGCGCAGAGGGTCCGCACGGAGATCCTCGGGCGCAATGTCATCCCCGGCCACTGGACGTTCCAGATCGTCGATTCCTACGACGCCGGCTACTACCGGCCCTTCCAGGAGCTGAAGACCGGGGCGGTGCGGGAGCTGGCCGAGGGCCTCGACCACCTGTACGAGGCGGAGATGAAGGAGACCCGTCGAACGACCGGACACCCCGACCACACCGCCGGTCCGACCACGCCGGACGCGTGACCGCGCCCCGCGCATCCCGGCACGCCGTACGGCGGGAAGTGGTTTCCGCAAGCGTGGACGCCGAGCCGGAGCAGATGAGGAGGTCTCGCCGATGAACAGCAGTCCGCTGGGCGACCGGACGGTCGTGGTGACCGGAGCTGCCCGCGGCCTGGGTGCGGCGCTGGCCCGCGAAGCGGCGGGGCGGGGCGCCCAGGTGGCCTTGCTCGGGCACGAGAGGCCCGCGCTCGAGGAGGTCGCGGCGGCCCTGCCCACCATGGCGCTCGCCCTGGAGGTCGACGTCACCGACCTGGCGGCACTCGACTCCGCCGCGCACACCGTACGGGCCCGTCTGGGACCGGCCTCCGTCGTGATCGCCAACGCCGGCATCGCCGAGGGCGGCCCCTTCCTCTCGTCGGACCCGTTCACCTGGCGACGCGTCGTGGATGTGAACCTCACCGGCAGCGCCTACACCGCTCGGGCGTTCCTGCCCGACCTGATGGCCACGGCGGGTCACTTCTGCCAGGTCGCGTCCTTGGCCTCGCTCGGGGCGGCCCCCTTGATGAGCGCCTACTGCGCCTCCAAGGCCGGCGTCGAGGCCTTCTCCCACAGCCTCAGGGCCGAGGTGGCACACCACGGCGTCAGCGTGGGCATCGCCTACCTGAACTGGATCGACACCGACATGGTGCGCGACGCCGACCGGTACGCCGTACTGCGGCAACTGCGCCTCCACATGCCGCCGCCCGCGCGGCGTGTGTACAGCGCGGAAGCGGTCGCCGAGCGGATCGTCAGCGGCGTGGAGCGTCGGCGCACGGCCGTCTACGCGCCGCCCTGGCTCCGGCTGATGCAGCCGGTACGTGCCGCGCTGCCTCCGCTGGTCATGCGCCTGTCCCGAAGGCGTCTGCCCCGTCTGGAGGCGGAGGAGCCCTTCGAGCCGACCGGACTGCTCGGCGCGGGCGGCGAGGCCGACCGCGCCACGAGGGGACGCACCCTCTGAGAGGCGTGTCTCTCAAGCGCTCGGCGGGTTCCCGGGATCATGTGCCGAGCGGGGTTCCGATCACCGCCGAGGGGTACCTGGGCGGCCATGGCCAAATGCGGCCGAATACGGAGAGCCTTACGCGCTTTGGGCAACTCCAGGCGATTCGCCTGTCAGGCCGCTGACGGCAGCGGTCATGACCGTAGTTCTCTTCGCTTGCATGGAGGAACCATGTCCCACTCCAACCCGCTGAAGGCCGCCGCCGGAAAGCTGACCGACGCTCTGCGCGGCGACGGGCCCGCCGAGGGCATTCCCGGCGCCCCTTCTCCGGAACCCGTACCGGTCGAGGAACCTGTCGAGCCGCGGGGACCGCTGCCGCCCAAGCCTGACCAGGGAACGCCGGAGACCGTCAGTCCCACCGGCCAGCCGACCGGCGCGGAGCCCGCGCGCAAAGCGCAGAGCGGCCCTTACCTGACCACGGCACAGGGCGCCCGCCTGTACGACACCGACCACTCGCTCAAGGCGGGCGCACGCGGACCGGTCCTGCTTCAGGACCACCACCTGCGTGAGAAGATCATGCACTTCGACCACGAGCGCATCCCCGAGCGCGTGGTCCACGCCCGCGGCAGCGCGGCCCACGGTGTCTTCGCGGCCTACGGCACCGCAGAGAACGTCACCCGGGCGGCGTTCCTGCGCAAGGGCACCGAGACCCCCGTCTTCGTCCGCTTCTCCACGGTGCTCGGGTCCCGCGGCTCGGCCGACACGGTCCGCGACACCCGCGGGTTCGCCACCAAGTTCTACACCGAGGAGGGAGTCTTCGACCTCGTCGGCAACAACATCCCGGTGTTCTTCATCCAGGACGCCATCAAATTCCCCGACGTCATCCATGCCGGCAAGCCCCACCCCGACCGGGAGATCCCGCAAGCGCAGAGCGCCCACGACACCTTCTGGGACTTCGTCTCGCTGCACACCGAGGCCCAGCACCACACCATGTGGAACATGTCGGACCGTGGCATCCCGCGTTCGTTCCGGACCATGGAGGGCTTCGGCGTCCACACCTTCCGCCTCGTGGACGCACAGGGCGGGACCTCGCTGGTGAAGTTCCACTGGAAGCCGAAACTCGGAGTGCACTCCCTGGTCTGGGAGGAAGCCCAGATCGCCGCCGGCGTCGATCCCGACTTCCACCGCCGCGACCTCGCCGACGCGATCGAAGCCGGTGCGTTCCCGCAGTGGGAGCTGGGTCTGCAGGTCTTCCCGGACACCCCGGAGCAGACCTTCGAGGGCATCGACCTGCTCGACCCGACCAAAATCGTTCCCGAGGAGCTGGCCCCGGTCCAGCCGGTCGGCCTGCTGACGCTCAACCGCAACCCGAGCAACTTCTTCGCCGAGACGGAGCAGGTCGCCTTCCACGTCGGCCACCTGGTGCCGGGCATCGACGTCACCGACGACCCGCTGCTGGCCGGCCGGCTCTTCTCCTACCTGGACACCCAGCTCACGCGTCTGGCCGGCCCCAACTTCAGCCAGATCCCGATCAACCGGCCGCACGCCCCGGTCAACGACATGCTGCGTGACGGCTTCCACCAGCAGGCCGTGCACAGCGGGGTGGCGCCCTACAAGCCGAACTCCCTGGACGGCGGCTGCCCGTTCTTCGCCGGAGCGGACACCGGGGCCTTCATCGAGACACCCGTCGAGGTACCGGCCGCCCGCAAGGTCCGCGAAGCCCCTGCCGGCTTCGACGACCACTTCAGCCAGCCCCGCCTGTTCTGGCTGAGCATGTCCTCGGTGGAACGCGAGCACATCGTCGCCGCCTACACCTTCGAGCTCGGCAAGTGCTGGAGCGACGCCATCAAGGAACGGCAGCTGCGCGCGCTCGCCGACATCGACGCCGAGCTGTGCGCCCGGGTCGCCGAGGGACTGGGCCTGCCCGCCCCGGACGCCACCCAGCCACCCGTCGACGTGCAGCCGAGCCCGGCCCTGTCCCAGGTCGGACAGGAATGGCCGTCCGACGGCCGGATCGTCGGGATCGTCACCGACGGCACCACCGACGCCGAGGGGGTGCGCACACTCCGCCAGGCCGTGCTGGACGCAGGCATGGTGCCGCTCGTCATCGCACCAGCCGGTGGAAAGCTCGGCACGGACGACGGCGCGATCACCGTCCAGCGGACCTTCGCGACCGCCCGGTCGATCGAGTTCGACGCCATCGTCCTGGCCGGTGCACCGGCACTGGGCGGCGACGCCCACGGCGCCCGGGACGCGAAGGCCGGCGAGCCGGCACCGCCTGGCGCCGCGCTGGATCCGAGGCTGCTGCTTCTCGTGTCCGAGGCGTTCCGGCACGCCAAGGCCGTCGGCGGGTGGGCCGGTGCCGAGGCGGTCCTGCAAGCGGCCGGAATCCCCGCCGACGCGCCAGGAGTCGTCATCGCCGACAGCGGCGCTGCAGTCCTGACCGCGGTGACCCCGCTGCTCGCCCACCACCGCGTCTGGGATCGCTTCCCCGCCGCGCTCTGAACGCCCACCCGCCTCCGCAGGGCCCCGCCAGGTCACATGGCGGGGCCCACCGGCGCCGTCACCGGCTTCGGAGACCGGCTCCCGGCACTCCCGTGACCGCGCGAGACCGCGCGCGGAGGAGTCGGCCGGTCTGCCAGGGGTACGCGACCGGGGCCATCCCGGAACCGAGCTCGTTCTGGATTCAGTCCAGAAGTTGCTGATGTCATGGCAGCGGAGTTCACTGGCTGGGGTGAGCGAAGCGACCTGGTATCGCCTCAGGACGGAGGACCGCTCATGACTCAGGAGCCCCAAACGGCCCCGTACACCACCAACAACTCCGGCATCCCGGTGGAGAGTGACGAACACTCGCTCACCGTGGGGGCCGACGGCCCCATCCTGCTCCAGGATCACTACCTCATCGAGAAGATGGCCCAGTTCAACCGGGAACGGGTGCCCGAGCGGGTGGTACACGCCAAGGGCAGCGGGGCGTACGGGTTCTTCGAAGTGACCAACGACATCAGCCAGTTCACCAAGGCGGATCTGTTCCAGCCCGGCAAACGCACGCCGATGCTGGCGCGGTTCTCGACCGTCGCCGGCGAGCAGGGTTCGCCGGACACCTGGCGCGACCCGCGCGGCTTCGCCCTGAAGTTCTACACCGAGCAGGGCAACTACGACATGGTCGGCAACAACACGCCGGTCTTCTTCGTGCGCGACACGATCAAGTTCCAGGACTTCATCCGGTCCCAGAAGCGCCACCCGGTGACCGGGCTGCGCAGCAACGACATGCAGTGGGACTTCTGGACCCTGTCCCCCGAGTCCGCGCACCAGGTGACCTGGCTGATGGGCGACCGGGGCATCCCGAAGACCTACCGCCACATGAACGGCTACTCGTCGCACACCTACATGTGGATCAACGGCGGCGGGGAACGGTTCTGGGTGAAGTATCACTTCAAGACCGACCAGGGCATCGACTTCCTCACCCAGGAGGAGGCGGACGAGCTGGCCGGGTCGGACGCGGACAAACACCGCCGCGACCTGTTCGAGGCGATCGAGTCCGGGAACGCGCCGAGCTGGAGTCTGAAGGTCCAGATCATGCCGTTCGAGGACGCCGCGGACTACCGCTTCAACCCGTTCGACCTCACCAAGGTGTGGCCGCACGGCGACTACCCGCTCATCGACGTCGGCCGGATGGTCCTCGACACCAACCCCGAGGACTACTTCGTCCACATCGAGCAGGCCGCGTTCGAGCCGTCCAACCTGGTGCCCGGCGTCGGCCCGTCGCCGGACAAGATGCTGCTGGGCCGCCTGTTCTCGTACCCGGACACCCACCGGTACCGGATCGGCCCGAACTACGCCCAGCTCCCGCCGAACCGGCCGCACGCCCCGGTGAACTCCTACGCCAAGGACGGCCCGATGCGGTACGAGCCGTCCAGGGCCTCGATGCCGTACGCGCCGAACTCGTACGGCGGCCCGGCCGCGGACTTCGGCCGCTTCGGCGACGCCGCGAGCTGGCACACCGCCGGTGAGCTGGTCCGCGAGGCGACCAAGCTGCACGCCGAGGACGACGACTGGGGTCAGGCCGGGACCATGGTCCGCCAGGTCCTGGACGACGCCGCCCGGGACCGGCTGGTCTCGAACGTCAGCGGCCATCTGCTCCAAGGCGTGTCCCGTCCGGTGATGGACCGCGCGCTCCAGTACTGGAGGAACATCGACAAGACGGTCGGCGACCGCATCGCCGCGAAGGTCAACGGCGGTTGAGGCTGCGGCTCCTGACGCCGGTGACGAAGGCGGCCCAGCCGGCCGCCGGGAGGACCAGCACGTCTCCGTGCGGGAACCTGCTGTCGCGCACGGGGTCGGGCGTCGGCTCCTGACCGGTCACAGCAGGGGTGCGGTGCCGCCCGTCTGTGTCAGCAGCGCCAGGTGGTCGAGGTCTCCGGGCGGCGGACTCGTCATCGACCACAGCGGTGCGGGCGAGCCGTCGGCGACCGCGGCCGGGGCGTCGGTCAGGTTCATGCGCTCCCGCAGCCGCCCGTAGAAGTCCATCGGCTCCAGCCGTACGGCCCGCAGCCGGCGAGGGGCGGCGTACACGCCGATCCAGTCCCCGGGGTCCAGCACGCCCCGCAGCTGGCCGTCGATGCTGACCGCGGCCGGGCCCGACCGTTCGAGGACCCGTAGTCCCACGGGCTCGTCGGGGGCCGTGACGACCGAGCGGTTGAACGCCATGTGCGGGGCGACCGGCGTGAAGACGAGGGCCTCGGCACGGGGCGAGACGACGGGGCCGCCGGCGGCGAAGCTGTAGGCGGTCGAGCCGGTCGGCGTGGCCACCAGGAGTGCGTCGGCGGAGTAGGAGGCGAGGAGCCGGCCGGACACGTAGACGCCGACCGAGACCTGCCGGTCCCTGGCCAGCTTCTCCACGACGACGTCGTTGAGCGCGGTGACGTCCAGCGGGATGCCCCACTCCGGGTCGACCGTGCAGTCCGGGCGCACCTGGGGAGGCGGCAGCAGCGGCCCGCGGCCGAACCGCACCCATGTTTCCATGCCCGTCGGCACCTCCAGGCGGCGCGAGGCCCGCAGGGCGAGCAGCATACGGCTGTCGATCCGGAGCCGGTCCTCACGCACCGCGTCCAGCGCCGCACGCACAACGGCCACCGGCACCTCGGTGAGGAAACCCACCCGCCCCACGTCGACCCCGAGGACCAGGGCGTCGTTCTCCGCGGCCAGCCGGGCACCGCGCAGGAAGGTGCCGTCGCCGCCCAGGGTGACGATGAGATCGGGATTGCCCGCGGCCGCGACCTCCTCACCGGCGCTGCGCCGCCCGCCGTCGTGCCAGACGTCGATGTCCGTGCAGCGGACCTCGTGCTCCTCGCACCACGCACGGACCACGCAGGCGGCATCCTTGGCCTCCGTGCGCCCGCCGTGCACGACCATGCCGAGTCGGCTCACTTCCATCTCTGCCTCCAGGACGGCTCGTTCGGACGCGAGGGGACGTCGCTGTGGACGCACACGCTCGGGCGACGGGGCCGGATCCGGTCCGGACGGGGCCGCCGGTCGCCTCGTGTCCGGGAGCGCCTCACCTCCAGGATCGCCTCATCGGCCCACCCGCGCGCCTTCGGAGCGGCACCGGGAGCGACATCCGCCGGACCGGCACCCCTCCGGAGGCCGAGACGCCGGTTCGGCGGTTGTGTCGCGGGCCGGTCAGGCGGCCAGGCGCTCGGCGAGCTGCTTGGCCTTGAAGGCCGCCTCCTGGAGGGCACGGTCGCGGGAGGCTTCGAAGAGCGGGATCAGCTGGGTCATCGCCGGGTTGTGCGGGGCCATGGTGAGCTCCGGGACGATGAAGTCCACCTCCAGGGCAAGGGTTTCACCCAGGACCGCCCGCAGGTAGTTCTGCACGTACTCGAAGGGCTCCTTCGGCGTTCCCGGCGCGTAGGAGCCGCCACGACTGGCGACCACGGTGACCGGGGTGCCCTTGGCCGAAGGGGTCTCGCCCACGGTGCGGCCGAAGAGGATCACGTTGTCCAGCCAGGCCTTGAGCGTGGACGGGATCGCGTAGTTGTACATCGGCGCGCCGATCAGCACGGCGTCCGCCTGCTCCACCTCCTCGATCAGCCTCACCCGCTCCGCGAAGGCGGCGGCCTGCTCGGAGGTGTGGGTGTCGGGATCCGCGAAGCCGGCGGTGTGGGAGTGGGCGGTGATGTGCGGGACGGGGTTCGCGGCGAGGTCGCGGTAGATGACCGTGCCGTCGGGGTGCTGCTCCAGCCAGGTCTTGCGGAAGGTGTCCGCGACCGTGCGGGACGAGGACGCCTCGCCCGGGAAGACCGACGAGTCGATGTGCAGCAGGGTGGCCATGCGTGTCTCCAGAGAAAGCGATGCCCGAGGCGATGCACCAAGGGGCTGAGTTCTAGTACGTAGCTATTGATAACATGGGAGCTTACTTTTTTTCATCCCCGCACTGGAGGGTAGTACCCTGGGGGCATGACGGACGTGCAGAGCCACGACGCAGGGGCGTGCAAGCGGGTGGACGAGGGCATCACCCGCGTTTTCCAGCTGCTGGGAAAGCGCTGGACCGGCCCGATCGTGGCGGTGCTGGTGGGGCAGCCCGCGCACTTCGCGGATCTGTGCCGGGCGATTCCCGGCATCAGTGAGCGCATGCTCTCCGACCGGCTGAGCGAGCTGGGCGCGGCGGGGCTTGTCGTGCGCCAGGTCGACGAAGGGCCGCCGCTGCGGGTCTCCTACCGGCTGACCCAGGCGGGAGCCGCGCTCGAACCCGCACTTCAGCAGCTCGGCGAGTGGGCCAAGGAACACCTGCCGGAATGACCGCTCAGTCGGTGCTCTGCTCGACCCAGACGATCTTTCCTTCCTCGGTGTAGCGGGTCCCCCAGCGGTCGGAGGAGCGAGCCACGAGCAGCAGCCCGCGACCGCCCTCGTCGGTGGTACGGGCGTGTCGCAGCCGCGGGGAGGTGCTGCTGCCGTCGGACACCTCGCAGGTCAGGACGTGGCTGCGGATGAGCCGGAGCGTCACGGGCGGCTTGCCGTACCGGATCGCGTTGGTGACCAGTTCGCTGACGATCAGTTCGGTGACGAAGGACGCTTCGCTCATGTCCCAAGCGGTGAGCTGCCGGGTGACGAGGGAGCGGGCCGTGGCGACCGTGGCCGGGTCGCTCGGGAGGTCCCACGAGGCGACGTGGCCCGGGCCCAGTTCGTGGGTGCGGGCGACCAGGACGGCGGCGTCTTCGCGGGGTCGGGGCGGAACCAGCGTGTCGGTCAGCGTGGCGCACGTCGACTGCACGGGGAGCGGCGGGTGGGCGAGCAGGGCGGTCAGGCGGTTCTCGCCCGGAGGGGCCGGGGCCTGTTCCGGCTCTTCCCGCTCTTCCGGCTCTTCCCGCTCTTCCGGCGGGAACGCCTGGAGAAGCCCAGGGGTGTAGAGGACGAGCGTGGAGTTCTCGGGGACCTCGAAGTCCTCCTTGCCGAACGGCGCGCCCGGGCAGCACAGCGTGTCGCCGACGGGACGCTCCACCCTTCTCACCGTGCCGTCCGGAAGCACCACGACGGGCCAGGGGTGACCCGCGTTGGAGGCCGAGCAATGCCGGGACAAGGGGTCGTAGATCAGATAGAGGCAGGTGGCCCCGCATTCCCGCCCGTGGCCAGGCGTCCCTCCGTCCGGCGCCGACACCGACTGGTGGTCACTCACGGAGCCGTTCGCCCCGCCGGTCCCGCGCACCATGTCGTCGAGCCGGGCGAGCAGTTCGTCCGGTTCCAGGTCCAGGTCCGACAGCGTGTGCAGGGCGGCCCGCAGCCGTCCCGCCGCGGCGGCGGACTGGATGCCGCGACCCGGCACCCGGCCGGCCACGAGGGCCACCCGGGACCCGGAGAGCGGCACGACGTCGACCCAGTCGCCGCCGGAGCCCGCGGACACGTAGGCGTGCGCCACGTCCAGTGCCTGCTGATGCGGAAGTCCGCACGGGCGCAGGGCGTGCTGCAGGGCGACCAGGGAGTTGTGCTCACTCAGATGCCGGCGGGCGTTGTCGAGGCTCTCGGCCGTGCGCCGGGCGAGTTGGGCGACGAGGACCAGATCGTCCGGCCCGAAATGCCTGCGTTCTCCCCAGCGGCAGAAAGTCGCGAGCCCGAGCACCCGGTCCTGCGCGACCAGCGGCGCGACGATCAGCGAGTGGACCTCCTCCCCGGTCCCCGTGGGCGTCCTCATGCCCCGCAGTACCTTCCGTCCCAGCGCGGAGAGCGGATCGACCAGGCGTGGCTCAAGGTCTGCGAGGGCCTCGCCGGGGGCCGCCGGTGGCAGCGGGTCCTCGGGGGCGCCGGCCGTCCCGGAGGGCTCGTCGTCGCGGGAGCGGGCAGCCGCCCGGCGCAGGACGGTGCCGGGTCGTACGGGCCCGGCCTCCAGGCCCTCGCCCGCGAGGACCCCTTCCAGCACTTCGACGGCGACGCTGTCGGCCGCGATCGGCACCGACACCTCCGCCAGGCCCCGGGCCGTGTCCAGCGCGTCGAGCGTGGCGCCGATCCGCGTGCTGGCCTGGGCGAGCACGGTCAGCCGCTGAACGGCCAGGTGGCGGTCGGTGACGTCGACGGTGGCGTCCGCGATGCCGAGGACCCTGCCGTCAGCGTCCTCCATCCGGAAGACGGAGGCGGAATAGACGTGCTCGTGCTCGGGATCGCCCGGGGGGTACACCCGCTTCTCGACGCCGACCGCCGGCTCTCCGGTGGCGAGCACCTGCGCCATGACCCGCTCCACCGACTGCACGCCGAAGCCGGACCACACCTCCGTCGGGCGCCTGCCCAGGGCCTCCTCGACGGAGGTGCCCTGCATGCCCTCGGCCGCGGCGTTGAACCGCAGCATGCGCAGCTGGGGGTCGAGGAGGAACAGTCCCGTGGGAGAGCGCGTGAAGAGCATCTCCAGAAGCGCCCG
Organism: Streptomyces sp. NPDC059861; assembly: GCF_042731435.1. Lineage (NCBI taxonomy): Bacteria > Bacillati > Actinomycetota > Actinomycetes > Kitasatosporales > Streptomycetaceae > Streptomyces > Streptomyces sp. NPDC059861. The sequence goes on from NZ_JBHWJQ010000001.1 coordinate 138,145, forward strand.
CTCCAGTTCCGGGGTCCCGCCCAGCTGTGCGGTCCCGCCCGGCTCCCCCACACCGTCCAGCTGTGCGGTCCCGTTCGACTGTGTTGTCCCGTCCAGCTCGACGGTGTCGTCCGGCTCCGCGGGAACCAGCAGCACGTCCCACCCCGTGCCCGTGTCCGTGCGCTGGGGCCGGACCGCCAGCCGGCACCTCACCACCCCGCCGTCGCGGTGCCGCAGCGCGACGGTGAAGTCCTCGCAGGCGGCGGCAGTGAGCCCGTTGGCGGCCATGCCCGCCAACAGGTCCAGGGCCGGACGGCCCCGCACGTCCTCCTCCGGGTAGCCGAGCAGCTTCTGGGCGGCGGGGCTCCATCTCGCCAGCAGACCCTGCTGATCGACCATGACGTGAATCCGCTCCCGGACCACGGGGCCGTGAACCGGGCGACGGGTGGTGTGCGACGCAGACATAACGATCAGCCCTCACTCGCCACAGAGCCCTGCATCCGTCCAGTCTCCTCCAGGGCCCGCGTGCGCGCACAAGCTCTGTGTCACCCGGTCACGGGGTGCGGGCGCGCGGACCCGCACCCACGCCCCCAGGCCCAGGCAGGCCCGGTCCCCGTCCCGTCTCAGACCATGAGGCTGACGCGGTCGTGGACGCCGAGAAGGCTCTTGCCGTAGACCTCCAGGCCGACGGCGGGGACGAGGCCGGCGTGGCGGGCCGCGGTGTTGGCGTCCCTCCAGATGCGCTGGAGCAGGCCGTCATCGGCGAACGCGGACGAGCCGTGCGCGTCGAGCAGCGTGCTGATCGCCTCGACCACCTGCTGGGCCGCGTAGCCGGCGCGGGCCCGGATGTGCGCGCGCGTGGCGTAGTCCAGCGGTCCGAGCACGCCGCGGTCGACCTCGTCGACGGCCTGGTAGGCGAGCAGCCGGGCGGTCTCCCACCGCAGCGCGGCCTGCGCGATCTGGGTCTGGACACCGACCGAGTCGGCCTGCCGGCCGTGCACGGTGAACGCGAGCGGCTTCGAGCCCGCGGCCTCCACGACGGTGTCCAGCGCCGCCTTGCCCAGCCCGAGCAGCGGCCCGACCAGGCTCAGCAGCAGCATCGGCCCGAACGCCGCGCCGTACAGCGCCTCGTCCCGGTCGGAGCGGGGATAGACCCCTTCCGCCGCCGCCGGCACCGACAGCACCCGGTGCTCGGGAACGAACACGTTCTGCCCGACCAGGGTGTTGCCGGCGGTGCCCCGCATGCCCGCCATGCGCCAGGTGTCCTCGACGACGAGGTCCGAGGCCGGGACCAGCACCAGCGCCTGGTCCCCGACCGAGCCGTCCGCGTCCCTCAGCAGCGCGCCGACGGCCGCCCAGGTCGCGTACGGGGCACCCGAGTTGTACGACCAGCGGCCCGTCACCCGCCAGCCGCCGGGCACCCGCTCCCCGACACCCGTCGGCGCCGCCACTCCGGTCACCCGCGCGTCGGGGTCGGCGCCGAACACGTCCTCCTGCGCCTGGTCCGGGAACAGGCAGGTCAGCCAGTTCGTCACCGAGATGATCATCCCGACCCAGGCCGCCGAGCCGTCCCCCTCCCCCAGCGCCTCCGACACCTCCGTGAGCGTCCGCAGGTCCGTCTCGTAGCCGCCGAACCGCCGAGGCGTCAGCAGCCGGAACACGCCCGCCTCCGCCAGCGCGTCGACGACCTCCTGCGGCACCATCCGGTCCGCGTCCCCGCGCGCCGCGCACTCCCGCAGCAACGGCCGCAACGCGGCGGCCCGTGCCACGAGTTCCTCTCGTGCGGTCTCGATGGACGGCACGCTCGCCGCACCCTCACGTCCGGCGTCGCTCACCGCGTACTCCTCGCGGACACTCATCGTGTCGTCACTCATTGCGTTGTCACGCATCGTGTTGTCCTCATTGCGTTGTCACGCATCGCGTCGTCGTTCACTGCGTCGTAGTTCATCGCGTCGTCGTTCACTGTGTCGTCGGCCCTCGCGTTGTCAGGCATCCGTGATGTCCGCGAGCAGGGCGCCCAGTTGAGCGGGCATCGACAGGAACGGCGAGTGACCGCTCCCGATCCGGTGGACCGCTTCGGACCTGGCGGCCAGCCCTTCCTGGTGCGCGGGCGGCAGTGCCTGGTCGTACTCGCAGACGACGTAGGTCGAGGGCACGGTGTGCCATGCCGCCTCAGTGAGGCTGTCGCTGAAGGACCTGGTGCTCTGCGGCACGAGCCGCGCGACGGCCTCCGCCGCCTCGACGTCGGGGACGTCCCCGTAGAACATGGCGGCGGGGTTGTCCGGTACGGCCTGGAAGCCGCGCGGCGCGGGCGGTACGGGGGCCCCGTGGAAGCCGAGGAGACTCTCACCGGCATCGAGCTGGTAGGCCGCCAGATAGACGATCCGTTCGACGTTTCCGGCCTGCGCCGCGGCCTGGGTGACGGGGATGCCGCCGTAGGAATGGGCGACGACCACGGCCGGGCCGTCGATGCGCCGCAGCGCGTCCAGAACCGCCCGCGCGTCGTCCTGGACGCCGGCCTCCCGCCCCGCGCTGGGCAGGTCGACCGTGCGGGTTCGCCGGCCTCGGGCGTTCAGCACCGCCGTCAGCGGGCTCCAGCACCAGGAGCCGTGCCACGCCCCGTGCACGAGGAGCAGCGTCGGACGGGGGACCCCATCTGTAGTCACTGGATGTCCGTTTCTGTGGTCGGTCGATGGCACCAGGCACTTCGACGACCCGGCGAGAGGGAGCGTAAGTCGCGTCGGACACGGTGTCCAACGCGATGTCCATCACAGCGGCGATCCGACATTGATGGTGGCTGCTCAACGATATAGATCACTCGATGGTTTGGAGCTTGATAGCATCACGAGGTGACTGTGGACGAGCGCCCGATCGATGACGCGCAGAGCGATCTCCTGGAACGGCTCGGATTCCTCCTGGCCCGGCACGGCGCCGTGGCGGACAACCGGATCCGCCACGCGCTGCGGGACTTCCGGCTGACCCCACGGCAGGGCACGACGCTGATCCTGCTGGGCAAGTCCCGTTCCATGGGGCAGCAGGCGCTCGCCGCGGCGCTCGACGTCGACGCGAGCGTCATGGTCGGAATCCTCAACGACCTGGAGACCGCGGGCCTGGTGGAGCGCCGGCGCGACCGGTCCGACCGGCGGCGTCACATCGTGGCCATCACTGGCGAGGGCGACTGCCTGCTGGCCAAGACCCATCAAGCCGTGACGGATGTGGAGCGGGAACTGTACCGCCATCTCTCACGCGAGGAGATCGCCACGCTGCGCGGCCTGCTCCGCCGGATCGAGACGTCCCCGGACGACCCCGCCTGCGCCGAGTAACCCCCCGCACGCAGCAGGGGTCACAGCCTCACAGGCGGCTGCCGGCAGGCCCGGGTACGCGGGTGCGCGGAGCGCCGATCACTCTTCGCCGCAGGCCGGATCGCCGGGAGTGCTGCGGACGCGGGCCAGCAGATCCCGAAGCGTCGCGAGCTCCTCGGCGGAGAGGTCGGCGAAGAGCCCGCGCTCGACCTCGGCGACGGCGTCCTGGGCCTTGGCCAGGAGGCCGCGCCCCTCCTCCGTGATCGCCACGATGTGGCGCCGGCGGTCGGAGGGGTCGCGACGGCGCTCCACGAGGTGGGCCGACTCCAGCCCGTTCAGAATCCCGACCATGATGCTGGGGTCCACCTCGAGGGCCGTCGCCAGAGCCTGCTGGCTCATGAATCCGGTCCTGCCCACGAGCATCAGCGCCGCGCCCGGCCGGGCCGCCAGGCCGCAGGACTCGAAGGCACGGTGAACGCGGCTGTTCGCGATGGCGCCGTTGCGGGCCAGCAGGAATCCGAGCCGGTTCAGAGGATCGCTCCCGGCCACGTCAGCCACGGATTCGTTCACGCTCATGCCCCTCACACTACCAAGGAGATAATCATCACTGCGATTAAATCATTGAACCCCATCTATCATTTGCGGGCATCAACGTATCGCGTGAGGATCAGCACCGCGCGAGCACGCACGACTGGAGAATCCGATGCCCCTCGCAACAGCACTGCTGTCCTGTGCACTCGCGGCCTTCATGACCTTCGCCGGCGCGCCCAAGCTCTCGGGCGGCCCGCGGACGCAGGGCATGGCCACGCACCTACGGGTGCCGACCGGACTGCTCCGCCTCGTCGGACTGGCCGAGGTCGCCGCGGCGATCGGATTGCTGGTGGGCCTCTTCGCCACCTGGGCGGGCGTGGCGGCCGCCGGGGGCCTCGCCGTGCTGCTGCTCGGCGGGGTGGCGTCCCATCTGCGCGTAAAGGACGGCTTCGCCGCAGCCGCGCCGGCCTTCGTCGCCGCGGTCGTGGCGGCGTGCGTCACCGTCCTGCATGTCGCGGGCAGCTGACCGGACACCCCGGGATCACAGCCGAACACCCGCGAGGTGCCGGTCCTCCGCCGGCACCGGACATCACCTGCGTGACGACGGCCGGGCAGCGGACGCGCTCCCGTCACGGCGGCCCGGCGGGCGGCCAGGACGTCCCCGCGTTCGCCGACGCGTCACGCAGTACGGGCCACGGGGCGCCGCATGCGCTCCCTGCCGATCACCATCGACCGCCTCATGCACTGGCGGACCCCGCACCGTCACGCCGCCCGCGATCCGGCGACCGGCCGGATCGCGGGCGGCGGCGTGAGCGGCCGCGGTCGCCAGGAGCCGCCGGGCACTCGGCCCCACCAGCGCGGTTCCCTAGGATGAACCCATGGCTTCCACCACGCGACGACGCTCCAGCGCGGCCGACCGGAGGTCCGCCCTGGAGAAGCGGATCCTGTCGGCGATCGACGAGCTGCTGCGCGACGGTGTCACCTACACCGAACTCAGCGTCGAGCAGATCGCGCACGCCGCCGGGATCTCCCGCTCCACGTTCTATCTGTACTTCCGCGACAAGGTGGACCTGCTGCTCCGGCTGGGCGGCTCGCTCAAGACGGAGAGCCACGCCATCGCCACCTCCTGGTGGCCCTGCGCTCCGGGCGGCGGGCTGGACGGCCTGGCCCGCACCTACGAGCTGATCCTGCGCCACTACCGCGAGCACGCCGGACTGCTGTCGGCGATCAACGAAGTGGCCGCCTACGACCCCGTCGTGCGGGAGGCCTGGACGGCCGACCAGGGCCGCTTCGCCGACCACGTCGTGACCGTGCTGAAGGAGGAGCAGCAGGCCGGCCGGACACCTCTGGACATCGACCCCGAACTCACCGCCCGGGTCATCGTCCAGGGCGGCGGCCAGGTCATCGCCCAGCAGGTGGCCGACAGCGACGGCGGCGACGACTCGGCCGTGGCCCGCGAACTGGCGAACGGCTACTGGTACGGCGTCTACCGCCGCGCCCCGCGGGCGGCCGCCGACTGAGGCGCCGGGCCTCACCCGAAAGCCCACACTGAGCGATCCGCGACGTTGCAACCGTCACACCCTGAAAATCATTGAACTCCATCAATCATCTGTTAGGTTCAATGCAAGCGCGATGACGCGGAGCCGACCACACAAAGCTCCGGCGCTCACCGCTTCGACCACAGCTTTTTCCGGAGTTCCCATGCCCAGGACCACCCTTTTCACGGCCATGCAGCAGCTGCTCCCGACGGGCGGCGCCACCGGCGCCGGCCGCCACCGCGGCCGACGCGCACACGAGCACCCCACCCTCCTGGGGCTGCCGGGCAGCGGCAGGCACCGCCGCGTACGGGAAGCCGCGCTGTCGGCGAGCGACTGAGACGCGGGCCTGACAACAGGCCCGCCACACCGGACACCTGCACCGCATCGAGTGGGCGATGGGCGTGCAGGGGCCGTACCCGCTGAGCGGCGCGGGCGGCCGTCGGGCGGTGTCCACACGCGACCATGGGGAGTGCGCGGTGGACACCGCCCCTTTCACTGCCGCGCGCCGTGCCGCCCGGCCTCGAAGGCGCGGATCTCGTCGAGGGACCTGGGCGTGACGGTGTCCTGCGCGGCCCCGAGCTGCCGGGAGATCTGCGCGGCGGCCCGCGACATCGCGGCGACGACGAACGGGAGGCGGTCCGGGGACAGCCGCCCCCGGGGCGCGGACACGTGCACCGCGGCGTTCACGGCGCCGGACGCGTCGACGACCGGGGTCGCGACCCCCAGGATCCCTTCGACGCTCTCACCGTCGCTGACGCTGTAGCCGGACGTGCGGATGCCCTCGAACTCGTGCCGCAGACGGTCACGGTTCACGAGCGTGTACGGCGTGTACTTCTCCAGATCGGGTGCGTGCAGCACGCGCTGTTCGAGATCCGCGTTACAGGCGGCCATGAGCTTGCCGACGGCCGAACCGTGCAGCGGACGCGGCCCGCCGAGCTTCATGACGACGGACAGGGTCTGCCCCGCCTCCTGGCGGTCCGCGTAGACGACACTGCTGCCGCTGCGCACGGCGAGGTAGGTGTTCTCGTTGATCTCCTCGCACAGCTCGACCAGATAGGGCCGGCTGACGTGCCGGATGTCGACGCTGTCCACGATCGACAGGGCGAGGACCACGGAACGGGGACCGAGGGCGTACGTGCGCTGGCCCAGGAGCTTGACCGCGTCGAGCCCGACCAGCACCTGAAGCAGGTCGTGCGCGCTGCTCATGGGCAGGGCGAGGTCGTCGCACAGGCGCTTGAGCGTGCAGCCCTCCTGGTGCTGGGCCAGGTACCCCAGGATCACCAGCGCCCGGTCGATACGGGCCGGGTTCATGGCGTGTCCCCTCTGTCGATGCCGAGGCAGTCAGCGTCGTCCATCCTGTTCCGAAACACTATTCGGATTCACGAAGCGAGGAGGGCCCCGCCACCTCAGCGATCCGGTCTTTGGGCATCGCTTGACGGCACTCCCCTACCGACCTAGCATCCCTCACTACGTAAATACGAAGTTAACTTCGGAAACTCGAAGCATGCGGGAAGCCGCACGGCCGGGTCGGTTCAGCGGCCGGATCCGTGAAATCAAGGAGATCCCCCTTTGTCCGCTCAGCTTGTCTCCATCGCAGCACTGCTGGTGATCTTCGTGATCGGCACGATCCGCGCGGTGAACCTCGGCGCCCTGGCCTTCGTCGCGGCATTCGCGGTAGGCGTCGGGGTGCTGGGGATGGACACGTCCGAGGTGCTCGCCGGTTTCCCGGCGGAGTTGTTCGTCATCCTCGTCGGCGTCACGTACCTGTTCGCCATCGCCAAGAACAACGGCACCGTCGAATGGCTGGTCCAGGCAGCCGTCCGCGCGGTGGGCGGCAGGGTGGCGGCCATTCCCTGGGTCATGTTCGTGATCAGCGGTGTGCTCGTGGCCCTCGGCGCGGTCAGCCCCGCCGCCGTCGCGATCATCGCCCCGGTCGGCATGGTGTTCGCGGCCCGCTACGGGATCAACCCGCTCCTCATGGGCCTCATGGTGGTCCACGGCTCCGCGGCGGGGAACTTCTCGCCCATCGGCGTCCTGGGCGTGGTCACCAACGGAGTCGTCGAGCGCAGCGGCATCCCGGGCGACGCCACGGGCCTCTTCCTGAGCAACCTCGTCTTCAACGTGCTCCTGGGCCTAGGCGTCTTCTGCGCCTTCGGCGGCCGCAAGCTCCTGCGCGCCGGACGCGCCACCCCTGTCCTCGACGCCGCACCGGGCGGCGCCCCCGAGTCACCGGAGCCCGGCGGACGACCCGGCGGAACCGGCCTCGTGACGGAGCCTCGCGGGGTCAAGGCCCCGGCGGGGGCCCTGCCGCGGACCGAGGCGCTCCCCCTGGACCGGGACCGCGTCATCACCCTCGTGAGCATGGCCGCGATGGTGGTCGGCGCCCTCGTGTTCTCGACGTCGGGCTGATGGCCCTGACCGCGGCCGTCGTGCTCACGCTGCTCTCACCCGCGCCCGCCAAGGACGCCGTCGGCCAGATCAGCTGGGGCATCGTGCTGCTGGTCTGCGGCATCGTCACCTACAGCGGCCTGATGCAGACGGTCGGCACGGTCGACTACCTCGGTGACGCCATCTCGCAGCTCGACGCCCCGCTCCTGGCCGCGCTGCTGATCTGCTACATCGCGGCCGTCGTATCGGCGTTCGCCTCCACCACCGGCATCCTGGGCGCCCTGATCCCCCTCGCCGTCCCGCTCCTGGCCACCGGCCAGGTGGGCGCGGTCGGGCTGGTCGCCGCCCTGTCCATCTCGTCGTCCGTGGTCGACTCCAGCCCCTTCTCCACCAACGGCGCGATCGTCGTCGCCAACGCGCCGCAGGAGAAGCAGGCCGTCGTCTACCGGCAGCTCATGAAGTGGGGCTTCGGCCTCGTCCTGGTCGCGCCCCTGGTGAGCTGGGCCGGCCTGACCGTTCTTGCGGATTGGTGAACATGACCGCACACCTCGGCCCCGGCCCGATCACCCCGGCCACGGCCCACCCCGCACGCCCGCTCGACGGTCTGCGCGTCGTCGACCTGAGCACCCGCCTCGGCACGTACACCGGCCGCCTGTTCGCCGACCTCGGCGCCGACGTCGTGCGCGTCGAGCCCCCGGGCGGCGTGCCGGAGCGCACGGTGCCCCCGCTGACCGGGGACGGCACCAGCCTTTCCTTCGCCTTCACCGAGGCCGGCAAGCGCAGCGTCGTCCTGGACCCGGAAGACCCGGGCCATGCCGAGCAGTTGGAGAGGCTGCTGGCCACCGCCCAGGTCCTGGTCACGAGTGAGGGCCCGGCACGGCTGCGCGGGCGGCGGCTGCACCCCGACGACGTCACCCGCCGGCACCCCGGGCTGATCCATGTGTCCGTCAGCCCATTCGGGCTCACCGGGCCCTGGGCCGACCGCCCGGCCTCCGACCTGACCCTGCTCGCGGCGGGCGGGCTGCTCGCGCTGGCCGGGGACCCGGACCTGCCGCCCGTACGGGCCTGGGGGGAGCAGACGTCGGTCATCGCCGGTGTGCACGCCGCGACCGCCGCGCTGATCGCCCTCCTCGCCCTGGAGGACGGCGGCCACGGCCAGATCGTGGACGTGTCCGCCCAGGAGGCGGTGGCCCACTCGCTGGAGAACGCCGTCCAGTACGTCGACCTCGAAGGTCTCGTCAGGGCGCGGGTCGGCGCCGGGCCCGCCGAGGCCGGCACGGGCCTCTTCGCCTGCGCCGACGGCTGGATCTACCTGGTGGGAGGTCTCGGCGGGCTGCCGCTCGCCTGGGACGCGATCACCGAGTGGCTTGAGGCCGACGGCCTGAAGGAGGCCGCGCAGCTGCGCGCGCCCCGCTGGCAGGAGCGGGCCTGGCGCCGCAGCGCGACCGGTGTGCACAGGTTCCGGACGCTCTTCGAGCGGTTCGCCGCCCCGCGCACCAAGCGGGAGCTCTACGAGGACGGCCAGCGACGCGGCATCAGCATCGCGCCCGTCTCCACACCGGAGGACCTGCTGACCAGCCCTCAGCTGACCGAGCGGGGCTTCTTCCGGCAGATCACCGTCGGCGGCGCCACGCTCCCGTTCCCCGGATCGCCGTACCGCTTCGACGGCCTGGTCGTCGCCCCGGGCGACGTTCCCGCGACGCCCGGCGACCACACCCGCGCGGTGCTGGACGCCCTCCCCGGAAACGGACCGGCCGTCGCCCCCACCCCCACGCCCGCCGGCCCCAAGGAGTAACAGCACCATGCCCTCCCGGCTCCCGCTCGACGGGATACGCGTCGCCGACTTCACCTGGGTCGGCGCGGGCCCGTTCCTGACCAAACCGCTCGCCGACCACGGCGCCGACGTCATCAAGATCGAGTCCCGGACGCGCACCGACCCGATCCGCAGCATGGCCCCCTTCCGTGACGGCTCCCCCGGCACCGACCGCAGCGGCTACTTCGCCAACCGCAACACCAGCAAGCGGTCCGTCTGCCTGGACCTCAAGGACCCGCGCGGCAGGGACCTGGCCCTCGAACTCATCGCGCGCAGCGACGTCGTGGCGAACAACTTCACGCCCGGCACGATGGACCGGCTCGGCCTCGGCTACCAGGACGTCCTCGAGGTGCGGCCGGACGTCGTCTACCTGGACATGCCGATGCAGGGCAACGCCGGACCGCACCGCGACTTCCGGGGCTACGGCCTGACCATCGCCGCCGCCGGCGGGCTGCTGGGGCTGACCGGCCACTTCGGACGGCCCCCGGTGGGTACGGGCACCAACTACCCCGACCACGTGCCCAACCCGCTGCACGCCGCGGTCGCGGTGCTCGCCGCACTGCGCCGGCGGCGCAGGACCGGCGAGGGCCAGTACATCGAGCTCGCCCAGCTGGAGTCCACCGTCAACGTCGTCGGCCCCGCGCTGCTCGCGGCGGCCGCGGGGCTGCCCACCGGCAGGTCCGGCAACGAGGACACGGTCGCGGCACCGCACGGCGTCTATCCGTGCGCCGGCGAGGACCGCTGGTGCGCCCTGAGCATCACCACCGACGACCACTGGACGGCGCTCACCGAGACCCTCGGGCACCCCGGGTGGGCCTCCCGGCCCGGCTTCGCGACCGCCGAGGGGCGCCGCGCCGCCCGGCAGGAGCTGGACGAGGCCGTGGCGTCGGCCACCGCCGCCCGGCCGGCCGACGAGCTGGCCGAGGCGCTCACCGCGGCAGGCGTGCCGGCGGCCGTGGTGAGCGACGCCGGACAGGTTCTCGCCGACCCCCAGTTGAACGCCCGGGGCCACTGGGTCGTCCTCGACCACCCCGAAATGGGCCCCAGCGTCTACGACAACATCCCCTACCGGCTGTCCGCCACCCCCGGCGCGCTGCGCGGCCCGGCGCCCCTGCTCGGCGCCGACACCCGCGCGGTCTGCGTGGGCCTGCTCGGCCTGGACCCGGACACGTACGAACACCTCGCGGAAGAAGGAGTGGTGGGCTGACCATGGCCATCGAGACCGAGCGCACGGACCGGACACTGATCGTGCGCATCAACCGCCCCGAGGCGCTCAACGCGCTGGACGGGGACGCGATGCGCGCCCTCAACGAGGTGCTGCGCGACTTCCGCGACGACCCGAAGCTCGCCGTCGGCGTCATCACCGGCGCGGGGGACCGCGCCTTCTGCGCCGGCGCCGACCTGAAGAAGACGCTCCCGCCGCGGACCTCGTTCGCCGGCGCCTACTTCGCGCCGTACGAGCAGAGCGTCGAGGAGGGCCTGTACGTCCGCGCCCTCACGCTCAGCGAGCTGAACATCGGCAAACCGCTGATCGCCGCCGTCAACGGGCACGCCCTGGGCGGCGGCGCCGAGATCGCCCTCGAATGCGACGTCCGGATCGCCGGTGAGAACGCCACCTTCGGCCTGCCGGAGGCGCGCGTGGCCAGCGTCCCCGCCGTGGGCGGCGTGACCCGGCTGCTGCGCGCGATCCCCCGGGCCGTCGCCATGAAGATGATCCTCACCGGCGACCGCATCGACGCCCAGGAGGCCCACCGCATCGGCCTCGTCAGCGACGTCGTCCCCACCGGGGACCTGCTGCCCACCGCCCTGGACATCGCCGACCGCATCGCCGCCAACGGCCCCTTGGCCATCAAGAGCCTCAAGGCCCTGGCCGACCGCACGCAGGACCTGCCGCTGACGCAGTCGATCGCCGTCGAGCAGCTGCTGTGGGGCGTGCTGCGGGACACCGACGACCGCGTGGAGGGCCGTACCGCCTTCGCCGAGCGGCGCCCGCCCGAGTTCCACGGCCGCTGATCCCCCTACTCCGGAAGGACTTCGAACCCATGCCGTCAACGCAGTCGCCACCCTCGGCCGACCGTCAGGTCGGAGCCGAGTGGACCCATCAGGACGGGGAACGCACCACGCTGACCATCACGGTCTGCGACAACTGCGCCGCCCGCTGGTTCCCGCCCCGCGAGGCGTGCTCCACCTGCGCGTCGGACGCCGTGCACGACACCCGGAGCGAGACGGAGGGACGCGTCTACGCCTCCTCCGTCGTCCGGATCGCGCCGCGCGGCTTCCAGGCCCCGTACGTCCTGACGTACGTCGACATCAGCGGCGTGCGTCTGCTCGCCCACAGCCCGGGAGCCGAGGAGGCGCCGGCGCCCGGCACCCCGGTCCGGCTCACCGTCGCGCCCATCGCCGGCACCGGCGAATCCGTGCTCACCTCGTACGCCGTGACCCCGGTCCACGGCGGGGAAGCCACCACCGGAGGTACCCGATGAGGCCCGTCCACGTCGCCGGCGCGGCCGTCCAGCCCTTCGGCAAGCACCCCACGCTGAACGCCGCCGAGCTCGGCCACCGCGCGGTCCGGGAACTGCTCGACCGGACCGGGATCACCCCCGACGCGGTCGACGCCGGCTTCGGCGGTTCGACGTACGGCGGCTCGCTGCTCACCCAGCGCGTCCTGCAGCGCGTCGGCGTCTCCGGGCAGCCCGTCTTCACCGTCGAGAACGCCTGCGCGAGCGGCGCCTCGGCTGTGCACCTGGGCTGGCAGGCCGTGGCCTCCGGGTCGGCCGACGTCGTGATCGCCTTCGGTGCGGAGAACCTCTCCGGGTTCGGCGGCGGCACGCTCCCGCTGACGACCAACGACATAGAGATCGAGCAGGGCATGGTGATGCCCGCCGCGTACGCCATGCGCGCCCAGCGGTACCTGCACGACTTCGGCGCCTCGGTGGACGACCTGACCGCGGTGTCCGTCAAGAACCGCCGCAACGGCGCGCTCAATCCCCGCGCCCACTTCCGGCGCGAGGTCTCCGAGGCGGACGTCGCCGCCTCGCGTCCGGTCGCGGACCCGCTGCGGCTGCTGCACTGCTGCCCCAACAGCGACGGCGCCGCCGCGGTGCTGCTGTGCACCGAGGAGGTGGCCCGCGAGCTGGGGACGCCGAGCGTGCGCATGCGCGCCAGTGTCGTGCGGTCCGGCACCTTCCACACCGCGTACCGGGACATGACCTGGCCCGACATCACCGAGCGCGCGGCCCGGGCCGCCTTCGACATGGCCGGGCTCATGCCGGGCGACCTCGATCTGGTCGAGCTGCACGACGCGTTCAGCATCGCCGAGCTCCTGCACTCCGAGGCCCTCGGCATCGCGGAGCGCGGCAAGGCCCACCAAGCCGTCAGGAACGGCGAGTTCGACCGCGACGGGCGCGTCGCCGTCAGCCCCAGCGGTGGGCTGATGTCCCGCGGCCACCCGGTCGGGGCCACCGGAGCCACCCAGATCTGCGAGGCGTACTGGCAGCTCACCGGCCAGGCCGGCGATCTCCAGGTGCCGAACGCCTCCGTGGCTCTCACGCATGTCACCGGCGGCGGCATCTTCGGCGTCGACAACGGGGCGTGCTCCGTCCACATCCTCACCTCCGACTGAGCCGACCGAAAGGCCCTCTGTCCATGTCCGACACCACCTCCCCCCGCCGCGCCCTGGTCCTGGACCCGGCCGGCACCGCCACGGCGCGCGCGATCGCCGCCCGGCTCAGGTCCGCCGGCCACGACGTCGAGACGGCCGTGGAAGCCCCGGCCGAACCGGCCGGTCCTCTCGACGTCGTCGTCCACGAGCCGGGCCTGCTCGACGACGAGCTCTCCGGCCGCCCGGCGGACCAGCTCTACACCGCCCTCGACCGGTTGGGCCCGCGTCTTCGTCCGCGGCAGGACGGCGGCTGCCGTGTCGTCGTCGTCGCGAGCCGGGACGGGCTGGGCTGGCCGAGCCGCCCCGACCTGGCCGCCGAGAGCGGGGCGCTGGTCGCCACGGCCCGCAGCCTGGCCCTGCGCCTGGGCCGCCGCGGGGTCACGGTGAACGTGGTCGCCGCGCTCCCGCCCGAGGGCAGCCCGCTGCGTGACTCCGGCCGCCCCGAGAACACCCACCTGTACGAGCCCGAGGCACTCACCCCGCATCCGGTGACCGCGCAGGACATCGCCGAGACCGCCGCCTTCCTCGCGGACGCCCGCAGCGGCTACGTCACCGGCCAGGTCCTGTACGTCTGCGGCGGCGCGAGCCTGCTGTCCAGCCTGTCCGTCTGAAACCGGAAGCACGATGACCCAGAACGAAGGAAACCCCATGGATCTCGGCGGACAGGTCGCCGTGGTGACCGGTGCCGGCAGCGGCATCGGGCTGGAGATCGCCCGCGAGTTCGCCACCGCCGGAGCGAGCGTGGCCCTCGCGGACATCGACGCCGACCGGGCGGAGCTCGCCGCCCGGCAACTGAGTGAGCTGGGCGCCAAGGCGGTCGGACTGCCCGTGGACGTCGCCTCCCGCGAGGCGGTGACGCGGCTCTTCGCCGCCGTCGAGGAGCGGCTCGGCCCGGTGGACGTCCTCGTGAACAACGCGGGCATCAGCATCGACCACGGCGTCCGCAACATCACCGACGAGGAGTGGGCCCGGACCGTCGCCGTCAACCAGACCGGCGTCTTCCTGTGCAGCCAGGCCGCCGCCACCTCCATGATCCCGCGGCGGACCGGACGCATCGTCAACGTGGCGTCCCGGGCCTGGCTCGGCTGGTACGGGCAGCTCGCCTACGCCTCCTCCAAGGGCGCTGTCGTCTCCGCCACCCGGTCCCTCGCCATCGAGCTGGCGAAGTACGGCATCACCGTCAACTGCCTCGCGCCGGGCCTGATCGACACGCCGTTGCTGCGCCGCGAGCCCCAGGAGGTGATGGACCGGCTGCTGCTCGCCCAGCCCATGGGCACCCTCGGCGAACCCGCCGACGTGGCCTGGGCCGCGCGGTACTTCGCCTCGCCCGCGAGCCGGTCGGTCACCGGGCAGGTGCTGTACGTGTGCGGCGGCAAGAGCCTGTACGCCCAGCCCGCCCGCGCCTGAGCACGCCCCCTGGTGCGTGGACCCGCCGTCGACGCGCGGGTCCAGGCACCGGGGGCTCAGATCCAGTTGCGGCGGGCGGCGTGCCAGCCGAGCTGCATCCTGGTGGCGACACCCGCGAGGCTCATCAGGCCCTGGATACGCCGCTGGACGGTGCGGCGGCTGATGCCGAGCTGGCCGGCGATGGCCTGGTCCGTGAGTCCGGCCACCATCAGCGAGAGCAGGTGCCGGTCGTCCGCGGTGAGCGCGGTGGGGTCGGCCTGCGCGCCGGATCCGCCGAGCCGGCCCTCCGGCGTCACATGCAGGGGAACGCCGATCTCCCAGTAGCGCTCGAACAACGCCACGAGCGCCCCCAGCAGGCTGCTGCCGCGGATGACTGCCGCCGTCACGTCACGGGGGTCGCCCGCCGGGCCGGCCGGCGCCAGTGGACAGATGGCCAGGCACCGGTCGGCGATGGCCATCCGCAGCGGCAGCGCGGGCACGGCGCGCGCCACCTCACCCGCCCGCACGGCCCTGACGACGTTGTCGACGGCGCCGGCGTCGTCGAAGAACGCCTGCTCGTACAGGACCCGGTAGGCGACCCCCTCGGCCATGGCCTCGAACTCGGCCTGATTGGTGCCCGACGGCATCGCGACGTACTGCGCCTTGCAGAACCAGAGCAGTTCACGGCGGGCGCTGGACTGGATCTGCTGGAGGCGCTGGCGCAGCGCCCCGGCGCCCGTGATGATCTCGACGACCTCCCCCGCGTCCCGGGCCCAGGCATGGTGGCGATAGGCCTCCATGAGCTCGGAGATGACGGCGCGGGCCTTGTCCAGGTCACCGGCCCGGCGTTCGAGCCGGGGCAGCAGGGTCACATCGGGCGGGTTGGCGACGAACCGCCCCGGTGCGCCCTCCACAGCGCGGGCCAGGCCCTTCTCCTCCAGCGCCGCGAGGAGGCGCCGGGCGGCCTCGGCGTCCGTGCCCGTCGCCGCGGACACGTCCGTCACCGACGCCGAGACGGCGAGGACGAGGGCGCGATACGCGTCGGTCTCGATGTCCGTGAGACCTACCGGCTCCAGCATGCTCTGCCCTTCCCGCCCCTGGCCGGCCACCGCGCGGCACACCGGTCAGAGTAAGCCAGGTGGGCGAACAGGTGGCCGGGGCCTATCCCTGGGCCAGCGGGTTGGGCAACGGCCGGTAGCGGGCGTCGGCGCCGTCCGCTCCCGTCCAGCGCAACAGCAGGTTGGTCTTCGCGGGGAGTGCCGGCGCGGTGAGCAGGCCGGCGATCTCGGGCAGGTCGTGCCGGGACAGTTCGCGGCGGACGGCGGGCCAGGGGTCCAGCCCCGGGTGCCGTTCGGCGAGTGCCCCGGCGAGCTCCGCCAGGTGGTTGACGACCAGGCAGTACACCAGCCGCTCCCACCCGGCGGCCCGCTCCACGTCCGGCAGCAGCTTGACGCCCTCGGCGTCCCGGAACAGCGCCTGCACCGGCGCCCCGTCGGCGTCACAGGCCACCAGCGAGTTCTGCAGATGCGCCTCCAGCACGACGCCGTGGCCCGCGAAGGCCGCGAGGACGGGGGGCACCACCTGGCGCAGATACGCCTCCCACCAGCGCTCCGGGTCCATCGGGCCGTCCAGCGGGCTGCCCGTGAAGCCCTCGACCAGCCCGGCGGCCAGGAACGGGGTCGCGCCGGGCAGGACGTGGCCGCGCAGCCCGTCGCGGACCAGGACGGCCAGTTCCTCGAAGGCGAAGCCGGCGGTGCGGTAGCCCCGGTCGGACAGCCAGGCCGCCGTACCTCCCGTCAGCGCCCGGCTCGCGGCGGCGTCGGTGCGGCGCAGCTTCAGCAGGTCGTGCCGCCACAGCCGCCGTACGTCGTTGGTGATGCGCACGTCGAGGCTGAACTTCAGGAAGAGATCACGCTCCGGGGCGTACACCGTGCGGATCGCGGCCGTGGGCCAGACCGGGGCGGCGGTGCTGCCCAGCCGGATCAGCCGGCCGTCGGCGAAGGCGGGGGCGAGCTCTCGGGCGGTCAGGTCGAGCTGCCAGGGGTGGGCGGGCAGCAACCGGTAGCCGGGCGGGGGTTCGCCGAGCGTGTCGAGCGCCGAGGTGTCGCCCTCCTCCACGACGGTGTCCTCGCGCACTCCGAGCAGGACGAGGGGGAAGCGGGCGTACGCCTCGGGGGCGTACGGGAGCCAGCCCGCGGCCGGTCCGCCGCCGCGCGCCTTGGGGGCGGGGTGGTGGGGGTGACCGGTGACCAGGGACTGCTCGGAGCGCAGGTAGGGGTCGTCCGAGGGGGTGGCACGCGCGCGTGCGGCGAGGATGGCGGCGACGGCTTCCCGGCTTTCGGTCATCTCGGCGGGCAGTTCGTGGTTGGACAGGCCGGTGTGGCGGCGCAGTTCCTCGGTGACGAGTTCGACGAGCTCGGTGTGGTCGAGGCGGTGCCAGCCGTGAGGCGTGTGCACCTCGGGCGCGGTGGGCCGCCGGCCGCCGCGCACCCGTAGCAACCGGTCACCGCCGGGCAGCCGGTAGACCCCTTCCCGGCCCGGCAGGGGCCGCGCCACCTCGCGCAACAGACAGTTGAGCAGCGGCGCGGCCGCGTGGGCGTCGGCCAGATCGGCGACGTCGTCGGGTGCCGCGGCGTCGGCGCCGACGGGTGGGGGGATGAGGTCCACGCGTTCCACTCGTTCCCTACGGTTCATTCAGGCGGAGACGATCAGTATCGCGGTCGTCACGCCCGCAGTGACCGCGGAGGTCAGGCCGGCCTGCCCCCGACCCGTTCCCGAGGAGCCCGCCCGTGCACCGTCCCCCCACCGCCGAGGCCGAGGTCGCCGACGAGCTGTCCGTCGTCCGTCCGGACCTCGCCGCGCGGTACGCGGCCGAACTGCCCGCCGCCCGGGCGGCCGTACTGACGCGCCTGTGGCGTGCGCTCACCCATGAGCCGCTCCCCTGGATCGAGGGCCGCGTGCCGGGGCCGGAGGGCGTCACCCTGCGGCTGCGCGACGGGCGCCGGCTGCACGGCCCCGCGCCGGACCCGTACGCGACCGCCGCCTATGTCACCGCCGTACGGCTGGACGGTGTGCCGTACGACCGTCCGGCACGGCTGATGACGGATCTCGCCGTACCGCACGGTGCGGAACTCGCCGTGGAACTCGACCACAGTGCCGCCTCCCTGGCCTTGTCAAGGGCGGCACAGCCGACTCACCCGGAAGAGTGGCCCGAAAACGACTGGGAGTGGGAGCAGCGGGTGGTGGACGGGCATCCGTACCACCCGAACTGCCGCTCCCGGCCGGGATTCTCGGTGGCCGAGCAACTCGCCCACGCCCCCGAGCACCGCCCGCTGGTGGGGCTCGGTCTGGTGCCGGTCCCGGCGGAGACGTGTCTGGTGACGGGGGCGTGGCCGGACCGGATGCGGGACGGGGAGCGGGTGCTGCTCCCGGTGCATCCGTGGCAGGCGGCGCATGTGCTGAAGCGGCCGTGCGAGGAGCGGCTCACCGGGCACCCGCTGATGTCCCTGCGCACCCTCGCCCTGGACGACGGGGCGCACGTCAAGACGGCGCTCAGCGCGCGTCTGACGTCGTCCGTGCGGGACATCTCGGTGCCGTCGGTCGCCGCGTCCATGACCCTTTCGGCGTTCGCGGAGGAGCTGGCGGCCCGCACGGACGGCCTGTTGCACGTCACGCGCACGCTGGGCGCGGCCACGGACGGGTCGCCGGATCTGGCGGCCGTGCTGCGGGAGTCGCCGCGGGAGTACGCGGGCCCCGGTGAGCGGGTGCTGCCGGTGGCGGCGCTCGCGACCACGGAACTCACGCGGTCCGCGGCCTGGCTCGGCGAGTTCGCGCGGCTCGCCCTCGCCGTCGGGCTGCGGCTGCTGGAGCTGGGCGTGGCACTGGAGGCGCACGGCCAGAACCTCCTCGTCGTGCTGTCCGGGAGCGGCGCGCCGGTGCGGCTGGTCTACCGCGACCTGGCCGACATCCGCGTCAGTCCGGCCCGTCTGGCCCGGCACGGCATCCCGGATCCGGAGCTGCCCGCCCGGATCGTCACGGACGACGTGACGGCGCTGCGGCGCAAGCTGTTCGGCTCGCTGGTGGCGGGCGCGCTGGCCGGGACCGCGGGGTCGGGGCCGACGCTGGCGGCGGCACTGGAGACGGCCGTACGAGAGCTGCCGCGCTCCCCCGACCTCGCCGCGCTGCGTGAGGAGCCGCTGCCGACGAAGGCGCTGACGCTGATGCGGCTGTCGCCGGGGGGGGTCGGCGATCTGTGGGCGGAGTTGCCCAACCCGCTTCTTTGACCGGCTGTTCCGGATCCGGACGGCCTTCCGTGCGGGCCCGACGATCTCCTGTTTTGGAGTGCGACACCTCTGATCAATAGGATCCGCCGATGATCACAAGACAACGGCTGGCGGCAGGGGCCTGCGCCCTGCTCGCCGCGCTGGCGGCCGGGATCGCGCTCCCGTCGACGGCGCTCGCCGACGAGACCACGGCCGCCGCGCCCAAGGTCGACCTCGTACTGGACGTCAGCGGTTCGATGCGGGCGCGGGACATCGACGGCCAGTCACGGATGGCGGCGGCGAAGCAGGCGTTCAACGAGGTGCTGGACGCCACGCCCGAGGACGTGCAGCTCGGTATCCGCACCCTCGGCGCCAACTACCCCGGCGACGACCAGAAGACGGGCTGCAAGGACACCGCCCAGCTCTATCCGGTCGGCCCGCTGGACCGCACCGAGGCCAAGGCGGCGGTGGCCACGCTGGCGCCGACCGGCTGGACCCCGATAGGCCCGGCGCTGCTGAAGGCGGCCGGCGACCTCGACGGCGGCACCGGCTCCAAGCGGATCGTGCTGATCAGCGACGGCGAGGACACCTGCGCCCCGCTCGACCCGTGCGAGGTGGCCCGCGAGATCGCCGCCAAGGGCATCGGTCTCACCATCGACACGCTCGGCCTGGTGCCCAACACGAAGATGCGCCGGCAGCTGAGCTGCATCGCCGAGGCGACCGGCGGCACGTACACGTCGGTGCAGCACACGGACGAACTCACCGACCGGGTGAACCAGTTGGTGGACCGGGCGGCCGATCCGGTGGTGACGCCGGTGGCCACCGAGGGCGCGGAGCAGTGCGCGCAGGCGCCGACGTTGAAGTCGGGCCTGTTCACCGACCGCGAGGAGTTCGGGCAGCAGCGCTGGTACCGGGTGGACGTGCTGCCCGGCCAGGAACTGCGCGCCTCCGTGAGCGTGTCCGCGGACCGGGACGTCACCCCGGCGCACGGTGTGCTGCTGCGGGCGGTCACGGCGAAGGGCCGCGAGATCGTCCGGGGCGAGGCGGCGGGCAACGGCCGTACGGATGTGATCTCGACGGGGTTGCGCTACCCGAAGCGCGACAGCGACGAGGACGAGCCCGTGGCCGAGAGCGTGTGCCTGCAGATCACCCACTCGTTCTCGGCGGCCTCCGGTGTGAAGACCACGCCGGGCCTGCCGCTGGAACTGACGATCGACGTCGTCGACGGGCCCTCCGCGGCGGACGACGTGGCCGCCTTCGGTCTCGGGCGCGGCTGGTGGCTGCTCGGCGCTCTCGTCCTGACCGGTTTTGTCGCCGGTGTGCTCTGGGGCTGGCTGTCACGCTGGCGGGTCGCGGTCTGGAGGACCAACTGATGCGTATCGTGAGGGCTTTGGGAGTGGCGCTGCTGGCGCTGGGATGGGCCGCCGTCCCGGCCGCGGCCGACTCCCCGTCACCGGCCCCGTCGCAGGACGGCGCGACGCCGGTCCAGGCGGGCACGTCGTTCCGTACGGCGGCCGAGTTCGACCAGGGGCGGACGGCCACCGCGGACGCCTCCGCGGGTGACTACCTGTACTGGTCGTTCCCCGCCGACGCCGGGCAGCGTCCCACCGTCAGGGCGACGGTGAAGCTGCCGCAGACGCACGCCGCCGAGACCTGGCAGCTCGACGTGTACGACGGTCTGCGGCGCCGCCAGGCCTGCCAGTACGGGTCGCAGACGCGCACCGCCGCCGCCGACGCGGCATCGCTGGAGCTGGCCTGCACGCTGCGCACGGTCCGTGCGTGGTCGGAGCCTTGGGCCAACGACCCGCTGCCCGGCACGTACTACATCCGTCTCACGGCGGTGGGCCTGCCGACGACGGACCTCGGTCTGCCGGTGGGCGCCGAGGTGCGGGTGGAGGCCAAGGAGATCGGCGGCGCCGCCGCGGTGGACGGCTCGCTGGCCGAGCCGCTGGTGCCGGGGGCCGCCGTCAAGTCGCAGGAGGAGGACGAGGACTCGGCGGTGCTGTCGAGCATCGAGCCCGAGGACGGCTGGGCCTCCGGCTGGTGGTCCGACCGGTGGGTGTGGACCGCGGTGGGCGGCGCGCTGGCCGCGCTGGCCGGCATCGGAGGGTACGCGCTGACGCGGGGGGCGGGACGGCCGACCGGAGTCTGATGCCCTGAGCCCCAGGGCTGCCGACGCCCGACCAGGAGGCCCGCCCCGTGCGGGCCTCCTGCTTTTCCTCACGCCTCCCGCAGCGCCTTGGCCAGTGTGCTGTCGCCGGACACCGTGATGCGGCCGTCCCGTACGGCCTCGGCCACGCCCACCTCGCCGCGGGCGACCGCAGTGCACGTGTCCGTGCCGAGGACCAGCAGGGCGTCGGGCTCGCCGGGCGCCGGCCCGTCGCCGTACACGGCACCCTCCTCGGCACCGACGTACAGATGGAAGTCGCCCTCCTCCAGCCGCACTTCGACGAGCCCCTCGCCTTCCAGGGCCCGCAGGAGGGGCAGTGCGAACCAGTGGGCCCGGACCGCGTCCGTGGGCCGCCGCTCGCCGAGCTCGGCCTGCCCCCAGCCGCCGAGCGCCTGGAGCACGGGCAGCAACTCGCGCCCACGCGCGGTGAGTTCGTACACGTACGCCGCACCGGGCGGCGGCAGCCGGCGCCTGGTCGTCAGCCCGTCGCGCTCCATGTCCTTCAGCCGCGAGGCGAGTACGTCCGTGCTGACGCCCGGCAGGTCCGCGTGCAGGTCCGTGTAACGGCGCGGACCGGCGAGGAGTTCACGGACGATCAGCAGCGTCCAGCGGTCGCCCACGACATCGAGCGCACGGGCGGCGGAGCAGTACTGGTCGTAACTTCGACGAGGTGGCATGCGACGCAGTCTAGACATGTCGTTGGACTTTCCAAGCTGACACTTGGTAAAACCAAGCAACACCACAACCGGAGGGGCGCACCGCATGGAGTTCCGGCAGTCGAACAAGTTGAGCGAGGTCTGTTACGAGATCCGCGGCCCGGTGATCGAGCACGCCAACGCGCTGGAGGAGGCGGGTCACAGCGTGCTGCGCCTCAACACCGGCAACCCCGCGCTCTTCGGCTTCGAGGCGCCGGAGGAGATCCTCCAGGACATGATCCGGATGCTGCCCCAGGCGCACGGCTACACCGACTCGCGCGGCATCCTCTCCGCCCGCCGCGCGGTGGCCCAGCGCTACCAGACCCTGGGCCTGGAGGTCGGCGTCGACGACGTCTTCCTCGGCAACGGCGTCTCCGAGCTGGTGTCGATGGCCGTCCAGGCGCTGGTCGAGGACGGCGACGAGATCCTGATCCCCGCCCCCGACTTCCCGCTCTGGACCGCGGTGACCACCCTCGCCGGCGGCAAGGCGGTCCACTACCTGTGCGACGAGCAGGCCGACTGGTACCCCGACCTGGACGACATGGCGTCGAAGATCACGGACCGGACCAAGGCCGTGGTCCTCATCAACCCGAACAACCCCACCGGCGCGGTCTACCCGAAGGAGATCGTCGAGGGCATCCTCGACCTGGCCCGCCGGCACGGCCTGATGGTCTTCGCCGACGAGATCTACGACCAGATCCTGTACGACGACGCCGTGCACCACTCGGCCGCCGCGCTCGCCCCCGACCTGGTGGTCCTGACCTTCTGCGGCCTGTCGAAGACGTACCGGGTGGCGGGCTTCCGCTCCGGCTGGCTGGTGGTGACCGGGCCCAGGCAGCACGCCAGGGACTATCTGGAGGGCCTGACCATGCTGGCCTCCATGCGGCTGTGCTCCAACGCGCCCGCGCAGTACGCCATTCAGGCCGCGCTCGGCGGCCGGCAGTCCATCCACGAGCTGACGGCGCCGGGCGGTCGCCTGCACGAACAGCGCAATGTGGCCTGGGAGAAGCTCAACGAGATCCCCGGTGTGTCGTGCGTGAAGCCCAAGGGCGCGCTGTACGCGTTCCCGCGCATCGACCCCGAGGTGCACAGGATCCACGACGACGAGAGGTTCGTCCTGGACCTGCTGCTGCGGGAGAAGATCCAGGTGGTCCAGGGGACGGGCTTCAACTGGCCGACACCGGACCACTTCCGGATCCTGACGTTGCCGCACGCGGATGATCTGGAGGCGGCGATCGGGCGGATCGGGCGATTCCTCGGCGGGTACCGGCAGTAGCGGCCACTTAGCGTGTGCCGCATGGGTGATCTACTGCTGGTGCGGCACGGGGAGACCGAGTGGTCGCGCTCCGGGCGGCACACCGGCCTGACGGACGTCCCGCTGACCGAGCACGGCCGGGAGGAGGCACGCGCGCTGGTGCCGCTGATCCGGTCGCATCGGATCGGCGCCTGCTTCGTCAGCCCGCTGCAACGCGCGCGGCAGACGGCCGAGCTGATCGGGCTGCACGGCGCGGTGCGGGTCGACGCCGATCTGCTGGAGTGGGACTACGGGGGCTACGAGGGAATCACCACCGTGGAGATCCAGCGGGAGCGCCCCGGCTGGTTCCTGTTCACCGACGGGGTGACGCCCGGGCCGCCGGAGCATCCCGGGGAGAGCGTGCGGCAGGTCGGCGCGCGGGCCGACCGGATGCTGGGCAAGGTCGACGCCGCCCTCGCGAACACCGAGGGCGTGGTGGTGCTGGTGTCGCACGGGCACTTCCTGCGGGTGCTGACCGCCCGGCGGCTGGGGCTGCCGCCGCAGGACGGCGCGCTGTTCCAGCTGGCGACGGGCGCGCTGGGCCGGCTGGGCAGCGAGCACGGGCGGCCCGTCGTCGCCGGGTGGAATGTCAGAGCCGGGTCGTAGCCTTCGAAGCGGTGGGAGGACTGCCCAGCGCCCGGAGGGAGCACCCCGTGACACGACCGCCGACCGCCGCCCAGCGGCGTGTCATCGACGCCGCCGATCCGGTGACCGGGCGGCTCAGGGGCACGGAGGCGCAGCTCGCGGCGCTGGTGAGGCGAGGGCTGGCGTTCCGCCATCCCCGGCCGCCGCACGACCACTTCCTGACGCCGGCGGGGCACCGGATACGGGAGGCCGAGCCGGCGAAGCCCGAGGTCCCCGCGTCCACCGGTGTGTTCGCGGCACGAATCGGGGGCGAGGAGGCTCCGCCGGACGCCGGACCGTTCCGTGTCCGCGAGGTGCACAGCGCGTGGCAGGGCCTGCTGGAGCTGCGCCGGATGACGAACCCCGACGGTGCCACGGACCGGCCGTGCGGCTGGGAGCGGACGCATCTGGTGCAGGCCGCCGCGCTGGCGCTGGAGGCCGCGGACCATCGCCCGGCCGGTCAGGACCTGGCCGGCTACCGGGTGCGGGCCACCCCGCAGCCGGAGGCCGTCGCCGTGTACGAACCGGACGCCGGGGCACTGCGGGCCTGTGCGGCCACGCTGGAGCGGGCGGGCTGGCAGGTCGGCGAGTACACCGAGCCACGGACGCGGGCGCGATATCTGCTGGCGTCTCCGCGGAGGGCATGATGGGCATGCCGAGATCGAGGGCGCACGGCGCCGGCCACGACAGGGGGAAGCCATGACCGAACCGTTCTCCGTCCGGGTGACGGTCCGCGGATACGAGACCGATGTGCAGGGCCACCTCAACCAGGCCGTCTATCTGAATTACGCCGAGCACGCCCGCTGGTCGCTGCTCCGGGCGGCGGGGATCACCCAGGCCGGCCTGGTGGCGACGGGCGTGGGCCCGGTCGCCCTGGAGACGAACATCCGCTACCTGCGGGAGCTGCTGGCGGGCGACGAGGTCGATGTCACCTGCGTCTTCGAGTGGGGCGAGGGCAAGACGTTCCGGATGCGCCAGACGATCCGCAAGGCCGACGGCACGGTCGCGGCCGAACTGGTCGGCGTCGGTGGGCTGCTGGATCTGAAGGAGCGCAGGCTGCTGGCCGAGCCGCAGGCGTACTTCAAGAAGCTGGCGACCGACCCGAGCCTGTTCGGGCTGTAGGACCCGCCGGCGCCGCACCCTGTGGTCCGGCGCCGGCCCGCGACACTCCGGTCTCATGGCGTGGCGGGGGCCCGGGTCGCCGCTCCGGTGATCTCCTCCCCCGCCTCCATCGGATGCGTGACGTCCTGCGCGTCCCGGCCCCTGCCGAGGTGGTTGAAGACCATGTTCAGCAGGACCGCCGCCACACACCCCGTCGATATGCCCGAGTCGAGGACGATCTTCGCGGTCTCCGGGAAGGCGTGGTAGAACTCCGGCGCGGTGATCGGGATGATGCCGACGGCGAGGGAGACGGCGACGATCAGGACGTTGTTGTCCTTGTCGAGGCCGGCCCGGACCAGGGTCTGGATGCCGCTCGCGGCGACCGAGCCGAACAGGACCACGCCCGCGCCGCCCAGCACCGGACGCGGTACGACGGCGATGAGCGAGGCCGCGACCGGGCACAGGCCCATCAGGACCAGGAACGCGCCGCCGGTGGCGACCACGAAGCGGCTGCGGATCCGGGTCATCGCCACCAGGCCGATGTTCTGGGCGAAGGCGCTGCACATGAAGCCGTTGAAGATCGGGCTGACCGCCGAGCCGAGGGTGTCGGCGCGCAGGCCCGCCGCGATGGTCTTCTCGTCCGCCTTGCGGTCGACGATCTCACCGAGCGCCAGCATGTCGGCGGTCGACTCGGTCATCGACACCACCATGACCACGCACATCGAGACGATCGCGGCCAGCTGGAACTGCGGGGCGCCGAAGTGGAACGGCGTGGGGAAGCCGACGATGTCCGCGTCCGCGACCGGCGAGAAGTCCGTCACCCCGAACGGGATCGCCAGCAGCGTTCCGACGACCAGGCCCAGCAGGACGGCGATCTGCTTGACGAAGCCGCGGGTGAAGCGGCGCAGCAGCAGCACGACGACCAGGGTCGCCGCCGCGAGGCCCAGGTTGGTCCGGGAACCGAAGTCGTCCGCCGTGGGACTGGCGCCCTGCGCCCAGCCGAAGGCGACCGGCAGCAGCGAGACCCCGATGAGGGTGATCACGGTGCCGGTGACGACCGGCGGGAAGAAGCGGACGGCCTTGCAGAAGACGGACGACGCGAGGAAGCCGAGCAGACCGGCGACCATGACCGCGCCGAAGATGATCGGCAGCGCGTCGGACTTGTCCCCGGTGGAGGCGACGACGGCGGTCATGGGGGCGACACCGGCGAAGGTGACGCCGTTGACGAACGGCAGGCGGGCGCCGATCTTCCAGATGCCGAGCGTCTGGAGGAAGGTCGCGAGGCCGGCGGTGAACAGGCAGGCGCCGGTGAGGAAGGTGAGTTCCGTGCCGGACAGGCCGATGGCCGCGCCGACGATCAGGGGTGGGGCGACGACTCCCGCGTACATCGCGGCCACGTGCTGCAGGCCCGTGGTCGCCATTCTGAGGAGGGGGAGTTTCTCGTCGACGGGGTGGACGGCTCGCTGCTCGGGGACGGTGGGCGGTACGGCATCGGGCTGAGCGGCCACGGCGGCTCCTCCGGTCGGGTACACGTCGGCTCCGACGTGGGTTTCAGGGAGGTGGTGCGTATGGGCATGGGGGTACCTCCCTGCTCGAGCGAAGCCGAGAGCTCGGGGGAGGAACCGTGACGGGTGTGCGAGAGGGGTAGGGGGACCGGTCCGGGGCGCACGCGGACGCGTGCGCCCCGGATACGGCCGCCATGGACCCCGCTCGGGTCCACGGCTGCCGGCCGGAAGCCGTCCCTCCCGGCCGGAGTCTTCGCCCGGTTCAGCCCTGGGCGGCGATCCGTGCCAGCCGCCGCGCCTCGTCCCGCGTGGAGCGGGCGATCGCGTCCTCGTCGACGTGCAGCAGCCGGCCGTTCTCGACGACCGCCTCGCCGTTGACGAGCGACAGCGTGACCGGGGCCGCCGCGCCGAAGACCAGCGCGGTCACCGGGTCGGCGATGGAGGCGTGGGCGAGGGTGTCCAGCTTCCACAGCACGAGGTCGGCCAGCTTGCCGGGCTCCAGGGAGCCGATCTGGTCGGCGCGGCCGAGCACCTGGGCGCCGCCGTGGGTGCCGAGTCGCAGCGCCTGACGGGCGTTCAGGGCGGCCTCGCGGTGGGCGCCGAGACGGTTGATGAGCAGGGCGTTGCGCAGCTCGGTGTGGAGTTCGCCGGACTCGTTCGACGCGGTGCCGTCGACGCCGAGGCCGACCGGGACGCCGGCGGAGAGCATGTCCGGCACCCGGGCGATACCGGCTGCCAGGCGGGCGTTGGAGGAGGGGCAGTGGGCGACGCCGGTCTTCGTCCGGGCGAAGGCGGCGATGTCGGAGTCGTTCATGTGGACGCAGTGCGCCATCCACACGTCCTCGCCGAGCCAGCCGGTCGACTCGAAGTAGTCGGTCGGGCCCATGCCGAACAGCTCGTGGCAGAACTTCTCCTCCTCCACGGTCTCCGAGCCGTGGGTGTGCAGGCGCACGCCGAGCCGGCGGGCCAGTTCGGCGCCCTGGCGCAGGAGGGCGGTGGAGACGGAGAACGGGGAGCAGGGCGCGACGGCGACCTGGGTCATGGCGTCGAAGGAGGCGTCGTGGTGCTGCCTGACGGTCTCCTCGGTCGCGGCGAGCGCGCCGTCGAGGGTCTCGACCGCGAAGTCCGGGGGCAGGCCGCCGTCCTTCTCGCCGCGGTCCATCGAGCCGCGGGCGAGGGTGAAGCGGACGCCGGTCTCGCGGGCGGCACGGATGATGGAGCCGGACAGGTCGCCGGAGCCCCGCGGGAAGACGTAGTGGTGGTCCATCGCCGTGGTGACGCCACCGCGGGCCATCATGGCGAGCGAGCCCTGTGCGGCCGCGTAGGTCATCTGCTCGTCGATGCGCGCCCAGACCGGGTACAGGGCGACGAGCCAGTCGAAGAGGTTGTGGTCCGTGGCCAGGCCCCGGGTGATCCACTGGTAGAAGTGGTGGTGGGTGTTGACCAGTCCGGGGGTCACGAGGTGGCCGGAGGCGTCGATACGGCGTACTACGTTCTCCAGGCCCTCGGGGGCCTTGCCCGAGCCGAGCGCCTCGATGCGGTTGCCGGCGACGACGACGTGTCCGGAGGCGTACTCGGTGTCGTCGGCGTCGACGGTCGCGATCGCACAGTTCTCGATGACGATGCGCTGGGCTGCTGCCATGGTTCGTCCTTTTCGCTCAGCGGACTTTGCTGGAGTGGGCACGGCAGGACCCTGGGAGTTTTGAGTGCCGCGGCCGGGGAGCCGGAAATCTGCGTCTCCGCCGGCCGCGGGTGCCGAAAGGGGGGTCGATCAGAGGTTGGTGAGGTCCGTCGGGATCCTCGCCTCGCAGCCGTCCCTGAGGATGGTGGCCTCGATCAGGCCGTAGGGACGGTCGGCGGCGAAGTACACCTCGTTGTCGTTCTTCAGACCGAACGGCTCCAGGTCCACCAGGAAGTGGTGCTTGTTCGGGAGGCTGAAGCGGACCTCGTCGATCTCGCTGCGGTGGTTGATGATGCGGGAGCCCATCTGGTACAGCGTCTGCTGCAGCGACAGCGAGTACGTCTCGGCGAAGGCCTGGAGCATGTGCTTCCTGGTCTGCTCGTAGGACTTCTCCCAGTTGGGCATCTTCTGCTCGTCGTCGTTCCAGTTGAACCGCCAGCGGCCGGAGACCTGGGTGGCCAGGATGCGGTCGTAGGCCTCAGGGAGCGTCGTGTACTTGTCCTTGACGAAGCCCCAGAACTCGGAGTTGGTCGAGTTCATCACGACCAGGTCCTTCAGGCCCGAGACGACCTCCCACGACGAGCCGTCGTAGGTGATCTGCGTCAGCCGGGTCTCCTGGCCCTGGCGGACGAAGGAGTGCTTGACCTCGTCCGCGCCGATGAACTTCGAGTTGGCGTCGGAGGTCGCGATCCGCTCCCAGGTGTACTCCTCGATGCGGATCCGGGCCCGGTGGATCGGTTCCTGCGAGGTGACGAAGTGCCGGGCGAGGTGGATGCCGAACTGCTCGGCGGACTCGATCCCGTACTCCTTGGCGAACGCGAACACCGTGTTCTTGGTGGTGTCGGTCGGCAGCACGTTGGCGTTGGAGCCCGAGTAGTGGACCTCGTCCATGTCGCCGCTCAGGGCGACCGACACGTTCAAGTCCTTGATGTGGTGGGTGGCGCCGTCCCGCGTGATCTTCACGACTCGGTTCTCGGCCTTGCCGTACTGGTTCTGTCCCAGGATCACAGGGTGGGCAGGGCGGGAATTGAGTGCCATGTCTGCTAGCTCCCTCGGTAAACGGAGTAGCCGAACGGGTTGAGCAGCAGCGGTACGTGGTAGTGCTCGCCCGGCACGACGGCGAAAGTGATCGCCACCTCCGGGAAGAACACCCCAGGTCCGCTGTCCCGATTCGCGGGGGCGTCCTGCTGCGCATCGGCTTGCTTCTTCTCGAAATACGACTCGACGGCGAAGTCGAGCCGTACGTGGGTCGTCCCCTCCGGCAGGGCCGGAAGGTCCTTGCACCGGCCGTCGGCATCGGTCGCGGAACCACCGAGCGCCTCCCAGTCCGCCGCGCGCCCGGCACGGGCGGAGAGCTGGACGGCGACGCCCTCGGCGGGGCGGCCGACGGAGGTGTCCAGGATGTGGGTGGACACGGAGGCGGTGGTGCTGGTGCTCATGGTGTCAGGCGTCCTCTTCGACGAGTCGGGCCAGTCGGATGCGGTTGATCTTCCCCAGCTCGGTGCGGACGATCTCCCGCTCCAGCTCCGGCGAGTGCCCGATGCGCTCCTTGACCGCGTCGCGCATCTGCTCGCCGGTGCGCCCGGTGGCGCAGATCAGGAAGACATGGCCGAACTTCTCCTGGTAGGCCAGGTTCAGTTCCAGCATCTCCGCCTTGAGCTCCTCGGAGGCGCCGGCCATGCCGCGCTGTTCCCGGGCCGAGGCGGGGTCGCCCGGCTTGGGGCGGCCGATCGGCGGGTGTCCGGCCATCGCCTCGTCGAGGTCCCCGGCCGTCAGCCCGGCGGTCGCGGCGTCACCGGCGGCGTAGAGGTCCTCGGTGGTGGCGTAGGGGCGGGCGGCGAGGAGCCGGTTCGCCCAGGCCGTGGAAGCACACGCCTCGCGCAGCGCGGTGAGGGCCGCGTGCTCCTCCAGGGCGTTGAAGCGGGCCAGGCCCGGCGGCGTGGAAGTGGACGTCACGGGAGCCTCCGTGGCCTTGTCGGCCTTCGTACTGAACGGGCTGCGGACAGCTAACGCCCTCCGAAACATCACGTCAACAGTTTGTTGAAAATTCGGGGCAAAAAAAACCGCCGCCCCCGCACTGCACGGGACGGCGGTCGCACACCGGAGGAAAAGCCCAGGTCAGGCCTCTTTGTCGCGGTTCAGGTAGTTGTAGACGGTGAACCGGCTGACGCCGAGCGCACCCGCCACCGTCTCCACACCGTGCCGCACCGAGAAGGCGCCCCGCGCCTCCAGTATGCGCACCACCTCCTGCTTGGACCTGCGGTCCAGCTCGGACAGCGGCTTGCCCTGCCGACGCTCCATGGCCGCGAGGATGTGGTCGAGGGAGTCGGCGAGCTGAGGCAGCCGCACACCGACCACGTCGACACCCTCCCAGGCCAGCACGACGTCGTCGGCGCTCGCCTCGTCCGGGGCGATCAGCACGCCGCCCATGGCGTCGACCAGTGGCTTCACCGCGGCGATGAAGGACTCGTTGCCGGTCACTTATCACCCTCCCCGACCACGTTGACCTGGAGCGAGACACGGGTGGCGCCGGCCTGCAGGGCCCTGCGCAGCAGGGCGTCCACGGCGGTCAGCACCTCGTCGACTCCGCCCTCGGCGGTGTTGCCGAAGGGACCGACGTCCACGGCGTCCAACTCGGCCGCCTCGATGACCTCGCGGGCCACCAGCGCGTGCGCGGGTGCCTCGTCGAGGTCGAAGGGTTCGGTCGTGAATTCCACTCTCAGTCGCACGCGCTCAACCTAACGCGCCCCACTGCCTTCCGGGCAGCCCGTGCCGGTACCGATCCCGCGACGGACCGCCGGATCCGCGGGAGGCGTTTTTTGCCGGTCGGCCTTGACAGCCCTCACCCACCGCGGGCACTCTTCCGTTAAGCAGAAATCAACTTCCGCAATACGGAAACGTCCAGCAGGAAGGGAGCGCCGACCCCGATGGGATTCGCAGACCAGCGCTTCAACGTCAACCTGTCGATCCTCTTCACGGAACTCCCGCTCCTGGAGCGCCCGGCCGCGGCCGCCGCGGCCGGCTTCACCGCGGTCGAGCTGTGGTGGCCCTGGGTCGACTCCCCCGCCCCCGAGCGGTCCGAGCTCGACGCCCTGAAGCGGGCGATCGAGGAGGCGGGCGTCCAGCTCACCGGCCTGAACTTCTACGCCGGCCGACTCCCCGGCCCCGACCGCGGCGCCCTGTCGGTCCCCGGTGAGGAGTCGGAGCGGTTCCGCGCGAACATCGACGTGGCCGCCGACTTCGCCGCGTCCCTCGGCTGCAAGGCACTGAACGCGCTCTACGGCAACCGTGTGGCGGGCGTCGACCCGGCCGAGCAGGACGCCCTCGCCGTGGAGAACCTGGTCCTCGCGGCCCGCGCCGCCGACCAGATCGGCGCGATCCTGCTGATCGAGGCCCTCAACAAGCCGGAGTCGCCGCTGTACCCGCTGGTGTCGGCACCGGCCGCGATCGGCATCGTCGACAAGGTCAACGAGGCCTCCGGCCTCGGCAACGCCCGGTTCCTGATGGACCTCTACCACCTGTCGATGAACGGCGAGGACCTGCCGCAGGTGATCGCCGCGTACGCCGAGAAGACCGGCCATGTGCAGATCGCCGACAACCCGGGCCGGGGCGCGCCGGGCACGGGCGCGCTGCCGCTGGAGGACCTCCTCGACCAACTCGCCAAGGCCGGTTACGACGGCTGGGTCGGTCTGGAGTACAAGCCGGGCGACCGGCCGAGCGCCGAGGCCTTCGCATGGCTGCCGGCCGAGGCCCGCGCCGCGCGCTGACCCGAAGCCCTGACCTGGCGTCACATCATCGACGGATCACAGCAGTTCAGAGAGGCACCCTCAAAATGAGCACCCTTCCCAAGATCGCCTGGATCGGCCTCGGCATCATGGGCTCCCCCATGTCGGAGAACCTGATCAAGGCCGGCTACGACGTGACCGGCTTCACGCTGGAGCAGGAGAAGCTGGACCGGCTGGCCGCCGCCGGCGGCTCCGCCGCCCCCTCGATCGCCGAGGCCGTCCGGGACGCCGACGTGGTCATCACCATGGTGCCCGCGTCCCCGCAGGTCGAGGCCATCGCGTACGGCCCGGACGGCATCCTGGAGAACGCGCAGCGGGGCGCCCTGCTGATCGACATGTCCTCGATCACCCCGCAGACCTCCGTGGACCTGGCAGCCGCCGCCCGCGACAAGGGCATCCGGGTGCTGGACGCCCCGGTGTCCGGTGGTGAGGCCGGCGCCGTCGAGGCCGTGCTGTCCATCATGATCGGCGGCGAGCAGGCCGACTTCGACCAGGCCAAGCCGATCTTCGAGGCGCTGGGCAGGACCATCGTGCTGTGCGGTCCGCACGGCTCCGGCCAGACCGTGAAGGCCGCCAACCAGCTCATCGTCGCCGTGAACATCCAGGCGTGCGCCGAGGCCGTGGTCTTCCTGGAGAAGTCCGGCGTGGACCTGAAGGCGGCGCTGGACGTCCTCAACGGCGGGCTGGCCGGCTCGACCGTGCTGACCCGGAAGAAGGACAACTTCCTGAACCGGGACTTCAGGCCGGGCTTCCGGATCGACCTGCACCACAAGGACATGGGCATCGTCACCGACGCGGCCCGCAACGTCGGGGCGGCGCTGCCGGTCGGCGCCGTGGTCGCCCAGCTGGTGGCCTCCCTGCGCACGCAGGGCGACGGCGGCCTGGACCACTCCGCGCTGCTGCGGGCCGTGGAGCGCCTGTCCGGCGCCCAGGTCTGACCCTTTCGAGACTTCCGGGCGGCGCCGCCGCTGACACCTGTCCTGTCGCGCCCAGGCGGTGGCGCCGCCCGGAACCCCCCTCGACTTCAACAAACTGTTGACGTCGCGATCGCCCCGAACCTAGGCTCCACAAAGCGGATACTCCACGAAGTGGAAGTCTTTTTCCGCTGCCCATCGTACGGAAGGTCTCCATGTCGAAGCGCGTGCTCACCACCGAGTCCGGCGCCCCGGTCGCCGACAACCAGAACTCCGCCTCCGCCGGCGTCGGCGGTCCGCTCCTGCTCCAGGACCAGCACCTGCTGGAGAAGCTGGCGCGCTTCAACCGCGAGCGCATCCCGGAGCGCGTGGTGCACGCACGCGGCTCGGGCGCGTACGGCTACTTCGAGGTGACCGACGACGTCACCGGCTTCACCCACGCCGACTTCCTGAGCACCGTCGGCAGGCGCACCGAGACGTTCGTGCGCTTCTCGACCGTCGCGGACTCGCTGGGCGGCGCGGACGCCGTGCGCGACCCGCGCGGCTTCGCCGTCAAGTTCTACACGGAAGAGGGCAATTACGATCTCGTCGGGAACAACACGCCGGTCTTCTTCGTCAAAGACCCGATCAAGTTCCCCGACTTCATCCACTCGCAGAAGCGCGACCCGTTCACCGGCCGCCAGGAGCCGGACAACGTCTGGGACTTCTGGGCGCACGCCCCCGAGGCCACCCACCAGGTGACCTGGCTGATGGGCGACCGCGGCATCCCGGCCTCGTACCGCCACATGAACGGCTACGGCTCGCACACCTACCAGTGGACCAACGCCGACGGCGAGGCCTTCTTCGTCAAGTACCACTTCAAGACGAACCAGGGCATCCGCTGCCTGAGCACCGAGCAGGCCGCCGAGACCGCGGGCAAGGACGCGAGCTCGCACCAGACGGACCTGCTCCAGGCCATCGAGCGGGGCGTCAACCCGTCGTGGACCCTGTACGTGCAGGTCATGCCGGCCGCCGAGGCGGCGGACTACCGTTTCAACCCGTTCGACCTGACCAAGGTCTGGCCGCACAAGGACCACCCGCTGCAGCGTGTGGGCCGCCTGGTCCTCGACCGCAACCCGGACAACGTCTTCGCCGAGGTCGAGCAGGCCGCGTTCTCCCCGAACAACTTCGTTCCGGGGATCGGCCCCTCCCCCGACAAGATGCTCCAGGGCCGCCTGTTCGCCTACGCGGACGCGCACCGCTACCGCCTGGGCGTCAACCACACGCTGCTCGCGGTCAACGCCCCGAAGGCGACCACCGCGCAGAACTACGGCCGCGACGGCTTCATGGCGAACAACGCCCAGGGCCGGCACGCCAAGAACTACGAGCCGAACTCCTACGACGGCCCGGTCGAGACCGGCCGCCCGCTGTCGGCCCCGCTGGCGGTGTCCGGCCACACCGGCACCCATGTGGCGCCGCCGCACACCAAGGACGACGACTTCGTCCAGGCGGGCGAGCTGTACCGCCTGATGTCCGCCGAGGAGAAGTCCCGGCTGATCGCCAACATCGCCGGCAGCCTCTCGCAGGTCTCCCGCGACGACGTGGTCGAGAAGAACCTGGCCCACTTCCACGCCGCCGACCCCGAGTACGGCAAGCGCGTGGAGGAGGCGGTCCGCGCCCTGCGCGAGGACTGAACCCAAGGGCTGCGCCCGGACCCTGACGGGAGGTCAGAAGTCCGGACGCACCGCCCGCCAGGCCACCGGCGACCCGGATGAGGGGTGGTCGACCGGCGGCCGGGCGGGCAAGGCGAGGACCGCGGCGGCGTGCGAGCCAGTGCGGTGGTGAAGGTCCCGGAGCTCCTT
The DNA here is from genome assembly GCF_042731435.1 of Streptomyces sp. NPDC059861. Lineage (NCBI taxonomy): Bacteria > Bacillati > Actinomycetota > Actinomycetes > Kitasatosporales > Streptomycetaceae > Streptomyces > Streptomyces sp. NPDC059861. The sequence continues at coordinate 172,615 of NZ_JBHWJQ010000001.1, forward strand.
CTTCGACCTGAGGGGAAGGAACCCGGTGCTGTCGCCGTCCGCCGCGGTCCCAGCCACACAGACTCCGTCCGGCGGCGCGAATGTCCTGTCGCGCCCAGCCTCGCACCGCCGGACGGCCACACCTCACCGGCCGGGAAGTGCCGGGTACGGACGGTCCCGTACCCCGCGCTTCCCCGTGTCCGGGGCTCCGGGCACGGGGGTGCGAAACCGCTCCGGCCGCAGCACCCTGAAGGCATGGCACATCCACCGGAGCACCCGCACGTGGTGGTGCATCCGCCGGCCCTGGACGGCTCGCGGCGGGTCACCGAGGGCGACGAGACACTGGGCGTCGCCACGCACCTGGACGACGTCGGCGAGATCCTGCGGCTCGCCGACCTCTATGTGACCGACGTCGAGGACACCGACTTCATCGAGTGGCAGGGCGGCGGCCCGGAGGACTGGCCCGGACTGTCGGAGCACCACGAGCACCACTAACACCACCAGCAGCAAAGCCACCCCGCGAATCACAGACATCACGAGCAGCCGGGGCGGGCCGGCCGCGCGTACGCCAGGGTGCGTACGCCGGGTACGGCTCCCTCAAATCCAGCTCTGAAGGCGTCCCGGGATGCTTCGAGTGCGCCCTGGGGCGGGCACATACTCCTCACACGCCGGGGCCCGCCGGCACGGGGGCGGCGGGCCCCGGCTCACGGGGGTGGGTTGTGACGAGCCACGAAGCGCGCACGGAGCGGCTGGGACCGCACGAGATCGGCCTGCTGCGGGGCGGCCCACGGGGCGCCGTCACGGTCGCCGTGCTGGGCCTGCATCTGCGGGGCCTCGTCGAGGCGGGACGGCCCGGCACCCTGCGCCGGGCGGCGGCCTTCCCCGCACCCGACCACCCGCTGGAGAAGGCGGTCCGCGTCGGTCTCCACCGCCCCGCCGGCATTAGGGAGTTACCCACGCGTGCGGCCGTGCGCCTCGCCCTCGCCCGGATGCGCGGCGACCTCACCGCGGACGGGCTGCTGCGCTCGGGGCTGCCCGGCCCGACCCGCACCGGACGCCGGCACCTCACCGCGCTGCGCGCCCGGCACCCGCTTCCCACCGCCCCCGACGGCCTCACCGACGAGGAGATGCTCCTCGCGGTCGCCCTCCACGGCGGCCGGGCCCTGACGGCGCTCCTACCGCACTTCACCCGCGCCTCGGGGCTGGCCGGTCGTGGCACCCTCGCGGACGAGGGACGCTTCCCGTTCGGCCGGGGCACCGACCTGCGCCGCACCTTCGGCGCCGAGGAGGACCACACGCCCGGCGACGGCTGGTCCGGTGGCCACCACGGCGGAGGCGGGGGCCACGGGTGCGGCGGAGGCGGCGGAGGCGGGGACTGAGCCACGGCACGCCGAGAGGGCGGCCCACCCTCGGGTGAGCCGCCCTCGACCTGCGTGCGGGACGGACCGCGTGTCAGACCTTCAGCGTCCTGATCGACGTCGGCGCGTGCCCGGGCTCCGTCGCGAGCTCCTCGAACTCCACGACGTTGCTGATGTCGTTCGTGGCCGACATGGAGATGTTGGTGATCCGCTCCAGGATCGCCTCGACCACCACCGGCACCCGGAACTCGGCGGCGAGCTTCTTGGCCTGCTCGAAGGCCGCGCCCAGCTCGCTGGGGTCGGTCACCCGGATCGCCTTGCAGCCGAGGCCTTCGGCGACCTTGACGTGGTCGACGCCGTAGATGCCGAGTTCGGGCGAGTTGAGGTTCTCGAACTCCAGGTTGACCTGGAAGTCGATCTCGAACGCCCGCTGCGCCTGGCGGATCAGGCCCAGGTAGGAGTTGTTCACCAGGACGTGCACGTACGGGATGCGGTGCTGGGCGCCGACCGCCAGCTCCTCGATCATGAACTGGAAGTCGTAGTCGCCGGAGAGGGCGACCACGGAAGCCTCCGGGTCTGCCTTGGCGACGCCGAGCGCCGCCGGGATGGTCCAGCCGAGGGGGCCCGCCTGGCCGCAGTTGATCCAGTGCCGCGGGCGGTAGACGTGCAGCATCTGGGCGCCGGCGATCTGCGAGAGGCCGATGGTGGTGACGTACCGCGTCTCCGGGCCGAAGGCCTTGTTCATCTCCTCGTACACGCGTTGCGGCTTGATCGGGATGTTGTCGAAGTGGGTGCGCCGCTGGAGGGTGGCCTTCCTCTCCTGCGCGGCGGCGGACCAGGCGGAGCGGTCGGGCAGCTTGCCGGCCGCCTTCAGCTCCCGGGCCACCTCGACGAACAGCTCCAGCGCGGCCTTGGCGTCGGAGGCGATGCCGTAGTCGGGCGCGAAGATCTTGCCGATCTGGGTCGGCTCGATGTCGACGTGCACGAACTTCCGGCCGGCGGTGTAGACGTCGATCCTGCCGGTGTGGCGGTTGGCCCAGCGGTTGCCGATGCCCAGGACGAAGTCGGACTCCAGGAACGTCGCGTTGCCGTAGCGGTGCGAGGTCTGCAGGCCGACCATGCCGGCGTTCAGCTCGTGGTCGTCCGGGACGGTGCCCCAGCCCATCAGGGTGGGCACGACCGGAGTGCCGGTGAGCTCGGCGAACTCCACGAGGAGTTCGGCGGCGTCGGCGTTGATGACGCCGCCGCCGGCCACGATCAGCGGGCGCTCGGAGGCGTTCAGCATCCCGATCGCCTTCTCGATCTGGGCGCGGGAGGCGGCCGGCTTGTAGACCGGCAGCGGCTCGTACGTCTCCGGGTCGAACTCGATCTCGGTGAGCTGGACGTCGATCGGCAGGTCGATGAGGACCGGGCCCGGACGGCCGGAGCGCATCAGGTGGAACGCCTGCTGGAAGACGCCCGGGACCTGGGCGGCCTCCAGCACGGTGACCGCCATCTTGGTCACCGGCTTGGCGATGGAGGCGATGTCGACGGCCTGGAAGTCCTCTTTGTGGATCACCGCGGTCGGCGCCTGGCCGGTGATGCACAGGATCGGGATCGAGTCGCCGGTCGCGGAGTACAGGCCGGTGATCATGTCGGTGCCGGCCGGGCCGGAGGTGCCGATGCACACGCCGATGTTGCCGGGGTGGGTACGGGTGTAGCCCTCGGCCATGTGCGAGGCGCCCTCGACGTGGCGGGCGAGGGTGTGGCTGATGCCGCCGGACGCCTTGAGTGCCGCGTAGAACGGGTTGATCGCCGCGCCCGGCACACCGAACGCGTCCGTGACGCCCTCGCGCCTGAGGATCTCGACTGCCGCGCGGGCAGCGGTCATACGAGCCATTGAGTACTCCTGCTTCGGCTGTCGGATGCGTACTCCCGTCGCGCCCCGCCGGTGAGCACTTCCGTATAGCGGAAAGTAACTTCTACGATCTGGAAGCAATGTAAGGCTCGGCGCCAAATGCCGTCAAGGGACGGACAGGCGGGGGGAGACAGGGGCACCATGTGGCTATGCCCGAGAGCCTGCCGGTGCGCTGCCCGGCCTGCCGGCGCGAGCATCTCTACACCGCGCCGTCCTACCCCTGTGCCTGCGGCGCCCCCGCCGGCCCGGCGCCGGACCCGCACGCCGCGCCGGAGCACGTCGCGCACCGCAGCTGGGACGAGGAGTGGGTCGAGGTCGCCTGCGCCCCGTGCGGCCGGCGCAACCAGTGGCCGCGCCCGGAACTGGGCTGCCCCTGCGGAGCGGTGCTGCGCCTGCCGGTGGCGGTCCCGGCCCCCGGCCCCCGGCCGCCGATCGCCCTGCGCACCGCCCGCGACGCGGTCACGGCCGCCGCCCTCTATCTGCATCGCCTCGGCCACCGCGACCTGCGCCGTGCCGACCAGCGGCCCCCGTCCGGGATAGGGCTCTCGGCCCACGGCCTGCTGGCCCAGGTCGACCCCTCCGAGCGCCCGGCCACGGTACGGGACGTGGAGTGCCTGTGGCTGATGGCCATGTCGGAGTCCGTGCGCTGCGTGTACTTCTCGCTCTCCGGATACGCCGTCGAGGCCCGCGCCCGCGCCGACACCCTCGGCGTCCCGTTGTTCGCCGTGGACGACCCCACCGGCCCCCCGCGCCCGGTGAACCAGCCCGCCGACGCCCTGCACGCCACCCTGGACTGAGCCGGCGCACGCCCTGGAGGTTGTAGCCGCCCGACACCTCAAGGTTCTGGGCGGTGACCCAGCGGCTCTCGTCGGAGAAGAGGGTGGCGATCATCGCGCCGATGTCGTCGGGCTCGCCGACCCGGCCCAGCGCGGTCTTCGCGGCGAGGGCCGGGACGACCTCGGGGAACCGGGTGAAATACGCGCGAAGGCGCGCGCCGACGTCAGCGGAAGTCCTCCTCGCGGTACTCGTCCACCGAGCCCGCGGCCGTGGCCTCGCGCAGCTCGATACGGCGGATCTTGCCGGAGACGGTCTTCGGCAGGCTCCCGAACTCCAGCCTGCGGATGCGCTTGTACGGCGCGAGGGTGTCACGGGAGTGCTCGAACAGCACCTTCGCCGTGTCGGGCCCCGGCTCCCAGCCCTCGGCGAGGACGACGTACGCCTTGGGGACGGCGAGGCGCAGCTCGTCGGGGGCGGGCACGACGGCCGCTTCGGCCACCGCCTCGTGTTCCAGCAGGGCGCTCTCCAGCTCGAACGGGGAGATCTTGTAGTCGGAGGCCTTGAAGACGTCGTCGGCGCGGCCGACGTAGGTGATGTATCCGTCCTCGTCACGGGAGCCGATGTCGCCGGTGTGGTAGTAGCCGCCCGCCATCGCCTCCGCCGTGCGGTCCGCGTCGCCGTGGTAGCCGGTCATCAGGCCGACCGGGCGGGTGGACAGGTCGAGCGCGATCTCGCCCTCGGCGGCACCCGGCGCACCGGTCACCGGATCCAGCAGCGTCACGTGGTAGCCGGGGCTCGGACGGCCCATGGAGCCCGTCTTCAGCGGTTGCCCCGGGCTGTTGGACACCTGCACCGCGGTCTCCGTCTGCCCGAACCCGTCCCGGATGGTCACCCCCCACGCCCGCCGCACCTGCTCGATGACCTCGGGGTTGAGCGGCTCCCCGGCGGCCACCACTTCCCGGGGCACCGTGCGCAGCTGGGTCAGGTCGGCCTGGATCAGCATCCGCCACACCGTCGGCGGGGCGCAGAAGGTGGTCACGCCCGCCCGGTCCATCTCCGCCATCAGGCGAGGCGCGTCGAAACGGGCGTAGTTGTGCAGGAAGACGGTCGCCTCGGCGTTCCACGGCGCGAACAGGTTGGACCAGGCGTGCTTGGCCCAGCCCGGTGAGGAGATGTTCAGATGCACGTCGCCGGGCTTGAGGCCGATCCAGTACATGGTCGCCAAGTGCCCGATCGGGTACGACGTGTGGGTCTGCTCGACCAGCTTGGGGCGGGCCGTCGTCCCGGAGGTGAAGTAGAGCATCAGCGTGTCGTCGGCGTGGGTGGGACCGTCGGGCGTGAAGCCGGCGGGGGCCGCGTAGGCGTCCTCGTAGCGCAGCCAGCCCTCGGGCGCGCCCCCGACGGCGATGCGCGTCCAGTCGCCCGGCACGTCGGCGAACTTGCCGCTGTCCTCGGCGCGGACCAGCACGTGCCGGACGCGCCCGCGCTCCATCCGGTCCCGCAGGTCCGCCGGGCCGAGCAGCGGCGTGGCCGGGATGACCACGGCGCGCAGTTTCACCGCGGCCAGGGCCGTCTCCCACAGCTCGACCTGGTTGCCCAGCATCACGAGGATCCGGTCACCGGCGCCGACGCCGCGGGCGCGCAGCCAGTTGGCGGCACGCGCCGACCGCTCGGCCATGGCGGCGAAGGAGAGCTTCAGCTCGGTGCCGTCCTCCTCGACGATGTGCAGGGCCGTGCGGTCGTTGCCGTCCGCGACGACGTCGAACCAGTCCAGCGCCCAGTTGAAGTGCTCCGGACGCGGCCAGCGGAATCCCGCGCAGGCGGTGTCGTAGTCCTCGCGGTGTCGCAGCAGGAAGTCCCGGGCCTCGCGGAACTGCTCCGTCGCCGTCGTCATCTGTCCTCCTCGGTGCCGGACCGTCGCCGGGCGGCTCGCTCACATCGTGTACCGCGTGACCCAGGTGTCACCACCCCGCGACAGCGGTGTGTGCCGCGTGCCGAGGGTGCTCCTCCCACGCAGGGCCGCAGACACCCCGGCGCCCACGCGTAGGCGGCCCTCGGTACGGGCAGACCATTCACCTGACCGTCGTCTGAATTTGCCCATGCATCCCTGTTGTTATTTCCCTCACCATCTCGGCGCTCCGGATTTCAATGAGTTGTTGCCTAGAATTTGGCCCGGACACGACACACGGAGGGAGCGGTGACCGTGCGACAGGACTTCGAGGAGCCTGCCAGGAGCCGCCCCGAGCTGGTCATCGGCCAGGAGCAGCTGTTCACGGCGGCGCGTGAACAGCTCGGCCGCGGGGGCAGCGTGCTGCTCCACGGGCCCGCGGGAATAGGAAAGTCGACCGTGCTGCGGGCATTGGCCGCGGATTACGCCGAGGCGGCACGGACCGTGCTGCGCTGCTCGGCGACGGAGTCCGAATCGCATCTGCCCTTCCTGGCCCTCGCCGACCTGCTCGGCCTGGTGCTGGACGAGGTGTCCGGCAAGCTGCCCGCCGCCCAGCGCACGGCGCTGGAGTCGGCGCTCACCGGCCGCGGCGAGTCCACCCTTCAGCGCGACGGCCTCGCGCTGCGCCTCGCCGTGCTGTCCGCGCTGCGCGCGCTCGCCGCCGAGGGCCCGGTCCTGGTCGTCGCGGACGATGTGCAGTGGCTGGACTCGGCCAGCTCGGAGCTGCTCGGCTTCGCCGCCCGCCGCCTCGGCGACACGCCCGTCACGATGCTGTGCGCGGTACGGACCGACGGCCAGGAGTACGACCGCCACCTGCGCACCTCTCCCCCGGACACCCTCCCCGTCCGGCTGGGCCCGCTCTCCCGCGCCCAGGTCTCCAGCCTGCTCGACCACCGCGGCTACACCGGCCTGCCGCGTTCCACGGTCCGGGACATCCACCGCACCAGCGGCGGCAATCCGCTCTTCGCGCTGGAACTGGGCCGCGCCCTCGCCGAGAACCCGACGCCGCCGCGCCCCGGCGAGCCGCTGCCGGTGCCGACCTCGCTGCGGGCCCTCGTCCTCAGCCGGCTGGAGATGCTCTCCGCCCAAGCCCGGCACACGCTGCTCGTGGCCAGCGCGGGCGCCCGGCCCACGCTCTCCCTGCTGCACGCCGCCGGCCGGGAGAACGCCGAGGCCGAGACCGCCCGCGCGGCCGAACTCGGTCTGCTGGCCACGGAACCGGAGGGCCCCGCCGTACGCTTCGCGCATCCGCTGGTCTCGGCCGCGCTGTACGCGGAGGCGCCCGCGCACCAGCGGCGGGCGGCGCACGCCGCGCTGTCCACGGCGGCCTCCGATCCGATCGAGCGGGCCCGGCATCTGGCACTGGCGACGACCGGGACGGATCCGGAAGTCGCGGCGCGGCTCGCCGGGGCCGCCATGCTGGCCCGGGACCGTGGCGCGCCATCGGTGGCCGCCTCCCTCGGGCTGCTCGCGGCACGGCACGCCCCGGCCGAGAGTGTGCCGGGGCCGGACGAGCGGCGGCTCCAGGCCGCCGAGGACGCGATCACCGCCGGCGAGGTGGACCTCGCCCGGGACATCGCGCGTGAGGTGCTCACCCGGGCCACGGCCGCGACGGAGCGGGTGCGGGCCTGGATGGTGGTGATCGAGGCAGCCGGACAGGCGCTCGGTGAGGTCGACGCCGTGTTCCCGCAGGCGCTCGCCGACGCGGGCGACGACCCGCGGCTGCTCGCCCTGGTCCACTACCAGCTGGCCTGGCGGGCGCTGGTCGTCGAGGGCGACTTCGCCGAGGGCCGCGAGGAGGCCGCGCACGCCGCGGACCTGGCGGCGCGGGCCGGGGACCGGCGTACCGAACTGCTGGCGCTCGCCTTCCAGGCCCAGGCCGAGACCCTGATGGGCCATCCGGACGCGCCCGCGACCATCAAACGGGCGCTGAAGGAGCCTCAGGACCCGCAGGTGGCGTGTCACCACAACGGGGCCGGGTCCACCCGCTTCCGCTGGCTGCTGATGAGCGACCAGCTGCCGGAGGCGCGCAACACGGTCACCGCGCTGCTGCGTGAGGTCCGGCGGCGCGGGATGGTCGAGAGCGAGGTGCACTTCCTGCGGCTGCTGGCCGAGACCGAACTGCGCTCCGGACACTGCGGCCGCGCCCTCGACCTGGCCCGCGAGAGCCTGCGGCTGGCCCGCGACTCCGGCATCGGCGAAGTGGCGTCCGCGATGCTCACCTCACTCGCCGAGGCCTCCGGCGACAGCGTGGACGAGGCGCTGACGCTGGCCCGGGAGGCGGTGCAGCACGCCGAGGAGGACGGTGACCAGATCTACGTCTCCCGCGCGCTGGCCGCCCTCGGATACGTCCAGCTGGTCGCCGGGGACGCGCAGGGCACCGTCCGGTCGCTGCGCAGGGTGCGGGAGCTGGAGCACGGGCTCGGCGTCACCGACCCGGCGCGCGGCCGCTGGCACGGGGACCTCGCGGAGGCGCTGGTGCGGATCGGCGAGCTCGCGGAGGCCCAGGACGTCATCGACGTGACGCGCGAGCAGGCGCTGCGGCTGGGACGGGAGAGCGTGCTGGCCGTGCTCGACCGGGCGGAGGCACTGGTGCGGGCGGCCGGTGGCGAACACAAGGTGGCGATGGGCCAGTTGACGTCGGTGCGGGACCGGCTCGGCAAGCTGGGCTACGGTCTCGAAGAGGCACGTGCCGCCTTCGAACTGGCACTGCTGCGGGCCGGGCACGGGCCGGGTCCGACGTCGTACGACGAGGCGGCGCGGCTGTTCCGGCGGTGCCGGGCGCTGCCCTGGCTGCGGCAGGTCGACGCGGCCGCGGCGGCGGGCGCGACGCCGGACCGGCAGCCGCCCCCGGCGCCCGCTACGGCCGTGCTGGAGGGGCTCGCCTCGATGGAGCGTCAGGTCGCGGAGCTGGTGATGGAGGGCGCGACCAACCGGGAGATAGCCGGGCGGCTGTTCATCAGCGTGAAGACGGTCGAGGCGACGCTCACCCGGGTCTACCGCAAGCTGGGGATCCGATCCCGGGTGGACATCGTCCGACTCGCGGCGGGACGGCACGTCAAGTAGGGCCCTGCACAGGCCTTTACGCCACGGCTGCGCCGGACGAGGTACACCGGACCGAGGGTTTTCCCTGCCCCGACTCCGCTAGGGGGTTCCCTCATTGGGACGTGCGTGTGCCCCGGCCTAGCTTGGGCTTGTGCCGCTCGCCGGGCACACGGGGGCCGGACCCGAGTCCCTCGTGCTCCACCCCCCACCCGCGCGACCCCCCACCGGCAACCCCCTTGAGGAGACTCATGTTCGGGCTCACCCGTGCGAGAAAGACCGCCGCCCTCGTCGCGGCGACCGCCGCCGCCGCGACCGCGCTGCTCGCCTCCCCCGCCGCCGTCGCCGCCCCCCAGCCCATCGTCGGCGGTACGACCACCACCACGACCGCGTACCCGTTCATGATGCAGATCACGGACGCCTCGCAGAATCAGTTCTGCGGCGGGACGCTGGTCTCGCCGACGAAGGTCGTGACCGCCGCCCACTGCATGGTCGGTGAGACCACCGGCAGCGTTCGCGTCGTCGGCGGCCGCACGTACCTGAACGGCACCAACGGCACCGTGAGCCGGGTCAGCAAGATCTGGATCCACCCCGGCTACTCCGACGTCACCAACGGCGACGACGTGGCCGTCCTGACGCTGTCGACGTCGATGCCGTACACCACCGCGAAGTACGTCTCCTCCTCGCAGACCTCGGTGTACGCGGCCGGCACCACGGCCCGCGTCGTCGGCTGGGGCACCACCTCCCAGAACGGCGGCTCCTCCAACCAGCTGCGGACCGCGACCGTCCCGACCGTGTCCGACTCCAGCTGCCGCACCTCCTACGGCTCCGACTTCGTGGCAAGCGACATGGTGTGCGCCGGATACACCTCCGGCGGCGTCGACACCTGCCAGGGCGACAGCGGCGGTCCCCTGCTCATCGGGGGCGTCCTCGCCGGGGTCACCTCCTGGGGCGAGGGTTGCGCGCAGGCCGGGTACCCGGGCGTCTACACCCGGCTGACGACCTTCTCCAGCCTGGTCACCGCGCAGGTCAACTCGTAACACCCTCAAGATTTCCTGAGCACCCCTCAGGTGAGTAGGCCAGGGGGCGTTGCGGGCCTCCACGAGCGGCCCGCAACGCCCCCTCTCCATGCGCCGGGACGGTCACCCTCCTTTGCGCCGGGACGGTCACGGCAGGACGGTCCCGAAGCGGATGTCGTACGACGCCCCCTCGTGCAGCACCTGGAGCACGCGCGCGCCCTCCTCGGTCACCTCGTCGCGCTGGGCCCGGGTGAGGGTGCCGAACGGCTCGACGACCAGGGCGCCGTCGAGCAGCCGCCAGACGCCGGCCAGGAAGCCGTCGACGAGGAGCGGGCAGTGGGAGGTGTTCACCTGCCAGGTGCGTCCGTGGTGCGCGGGCGGCACCACGCGGGTGCGGTCGGCGTGCGAGAGCAGCGCGTTGTCGAACTCGGGCAGGAAGCGGGGCGGCGCGGGAGTCTCCGGGTCGGGCCGGGGGGCGTCCGGAAGGTCGAAGAGCTCGGCGCCGGTCTCGTCCCGGAAGGTGACCAGCCTGGGGCGGAGCCGTTCGAACACCGGGCGCATCCGGGTCAGGCCGGACCAGGTCTGCATGTCCTTGACGGAGGCGGGTCCGAAGGCGCCGAGGTAGCGCAGTACGGCGCTCTCCGGGGTGGCGGCCGGCTCGCTCGGGCGGCCCAGCCAGTGCTCGGCGGTGGTGAGGCAGACCTGCGCGCTCCGGCCCCACAGTCCGCGCGGGGTGACCTGGACCAGCGGAAGCGCGCAGCGGGCGGCGATCGCGAGGGCCTGCGGATCGGCGTCCGGCCACTCGGCGAGCAGGGCCTCGCGCAGCTGCCGCATGGTGCGCGGCTCGGCCTCGACCAGCGCACGGGCGATGCCGGCGAGCCGCTCCAGGTCGACGCCGGTGAGTCCCTGGCGGAAGATCCTGATCTCCCGGTCGCGGGCGGGCTGCACAAGCGGCCGCAGGGTGAGGGAGTCGTCGGCGGTGTGCAGGTGGATGGTGGAGCGCAGGGTGACCATCCGGACCGCCTCACGGCCGGCCAGCAGCTCCGACAGCTCTTCGGGACGGAAGCCGTCGAGGCGCGCGGCGAGCGCGTAGTACGGCGGCTTGACCTCCTGGGCCTGCAGTCCGACGAGGTGCTCCACCGCCGCCTTCGCGGACAGCGGCGCGCGGCGCAGGAGCAGCTGGCGGTCGAGGGTGGCGCGGTTGAGGGCGCGGGTGCCGAGCACGGCCGTCGTCTGGGTCATGCTCCGCACGCTAGCGCCGCTTGCGGACAGCTTCGGTCCGCATCTCCCATGGGCTTCCTGCGCCTCATCCCGACCCGATGCCGTTTGCCCCGTATATCCTTGCGAACGATCACACGGCCGCAGACCGACCAGGGAGGTGCCCCATCGCCTGGAAGAACTCGCCGAAGAGGTCCGGCTGGCGCCGCGCCCTGCCGCCGCAGCCACCGGCCGGACCGCCACCCGCGGCCGGACCGCCACCCGCGCGGCCGGCGGAGACCGGCAGCGTGGTCGAGGCAGCGCTGTACGAGGACGGCGTCCGGGTCTCCTCCCCCGCGACCCTCGCGGACACCTACCGCGAGCTGAACGGGAAGCCGGCCGGCATGGCCTGGATCGGCCTGGCCCGCCCCACGGAGCGTGAGCTGCTCTCCCTGGCCGAGGAGTTCGACCTGCACCCGCTCTCCGTCGAGGACGCGATGGAGGCACACCAGCGGCCGAAGCTGGAGCGGTACGGCGAGACCCTCTTCGTCGTGCTGCGGGCGGCCCGCTACCTCGACGCGCCGGAGGAGGTCGACTTCGGCGAGTTGCACGTGTTCGTCGGTCCCGACTTCCTCATCACGGTCCGCCATGGCGCGGCTCCCGACCTCTCCGCCGTCCGCCGCCGCATGGAGGAGACGCCGGAGCTGCTGAAACTGGGCCCGGAGGCGGTCCTGTACGCCATCCTCGACGCGGTCGTCGACGGTTACGCGCCGGTCGTGGCGGGCGTCCAGACCGATATCGACGAGATCGAGACCGAGGTGTTCCGCGGCGACCCGGAGGTCTCTCGCCGCATCTACGAACTCTCGCGCGAGATGGTCGAGTTCCAGCGCGCCACCCGCCCGCTGGTCGGCATGCTGCACGGCCTGATGGCGGGCTTCGCCAAGTACGGCACGGACGAGGAACTCCAGCGCTACCTCCGGGACGTCGCCGACCACGTCACCCACACCAGCGAACGCGTCGACGGCTTCCGCCAGGCCCTGACCGACATCCTGACGGTGAACGCCACCCTGGTGACACAGCAACAGAACGCGGAGATGCGGGCGTTGGCGGAGGCGGGGTTCGAGCAGAACGAGGAGATCAAGAAGATCTCGTCGTGGGCGGCGATCCTGTTCGCCCCGACGCTGGTCGGGACGATCTACGGCATGAACTTCGACCACATGCCGGAGTTGCACTGGGTGTTCGGATATCCCTTCGCGATCGTGCTGATGGCGGTGGTCTGTACGAGCCTGTACGTCATCTTCAAACGGAAGGACTGGCTCTAGCGGGCCGCTGGAGAAGCGGGCCGTGTCGCGCCGTTGCCGGGGATTTCGTGTATCGCGGGCGTATCGAGAATCGCATACGCCGCCGCAACCGCCCTTCGGCTCTCCTGGGGGCATGAACCATCACGCAACCCCGGCGGCACCGTCCCACCGCACGCGCGCGAGCGTGCTCCTCGGCCTGGCGATCCTCGGCCTGGCGGGCGTCGCGTTCGTCGTGCGGCGGCCGCTCATGATGTCCGCTCCGACGTGCCTGGCCGGACGGGGGCACGGCTGCTTCGACACGTTCAACGGTGTGGTGCTCATGACGTTGGTCGCGCTGCCGTCGGCCGCGCTGGTGGTGTGGGCGCCGGCGTGCCGCCGGCGCCGTGCTGGCCGCGCTCGCGTCGCGCCGCTGGTGGCGCACCACGGCGACAGCGCCGTCGGACCGGCCGCGCCCGGCGCCGGCACCGGCGGGCTGAGCCGGGTGTCCGCTGCGCACACGTCCTCGCGTACGTCGGCGGCATGGGTGCTGCTTAGGCTTCGGACATGCGTGTACTGATCGTGGAGGACGAGCCCTACCTGGCCGAAGCCCTCCGTGACGGTCTGCGGCTAGGTGGGCGTAGTGCGCGGTGGTTCGTTCACGGCCGCCGACGTTGCACAACATGTGGAGGTCCCAGGCGGTGGCCGGCGAGAACGAGCTGTCGGCGGGCAGCACGCGTTCCACGACGAGCAGGTCGGCGTGGGCGGGCATCGCGCGGGCGCAGTGGCTCGGAATCTCGTGGCAGCGGTCGTCGTCCGGCCTCGATGACGTGCGGACGTTCCAGCAGGACACCGCGCAGGCGCGGGTTCGCGGTGAGGATTCGGCCGAGCAGTTCCCCGGTGCCGCCCGCCACGTCGACGACGATCGCGGGCTCGGACGCCCGGCTCGCGGCCGTGACGACCGGGTGCGTCGGCAGGGGTGCGAACATCCGGGAGCTCGCGGCCATGGACCGGTCGAAGAGTTCGGAGTTCGGATGGCGTGCGAAGTGGTCGAAGTGGTTCTCGCCGAAGAGGCGGTGTTGGCGGCGAGGAACCCCGCACGCGCCCGGGTCCGTACGTGCGCACGACTGGCACGCTCCAGAATGACGCGGTCGATCCCGCTCTGCTGGAGGAGATTTCCGAGCACCAGCCCAGCCGGCCCGGCACCGAGAACGACCACGTCCGCCACGCCCTCGACGGACGGGATGTTCTGACGTTCTGCCTCCCGCCAGGGCCCCGGATAAACTGACGAAAGAAGCGGAATCCAACCGTCCGCCCACGGCGGAGTTCCGTGACAGCCCCGCGGATCGAGCGGGAGGCACCTTGTGCTCCGCACCCCTGTCTGTGAGCTGCTCGGCATCGAACTGCCCGTCGTCTGCGCGCCGTTCGGCCCCTGGAGCGAGGTCCCGCTGGCGGCCGCCGTGTGCGAGGCCGGCGGACTCGGAAGCCTGGGTACGGCCGGCCGTACCGTCTCCGACCTCCAACGCGAGTGGGGCGAGATGCGCCGGCTGACGAGCCGCCCGTTCGCGATCAACCACACGACCCGGCCACTGGACGAGAACGCCTTCCAGGCCACGATCGAGGAACACCCGGCTGTCATCTCCTTCCATCTGGCCGTTCCTCAGGACCTGATCAGCCGGGCACACGACGCGGGCATCCTCTGGATCCAGCAGGTGATGGACGCCCGGCAGGCCGCCGAGGCCCTGGACGCGGGCGTGGACGTCCTCATCGCGCAGGGTGGCGAGGCGGGCGGCCACGGGGGCGAGGTCAGTACCCTGGTGATCGTGCCCCAGGTCGTGGACATGGCCGGGGACACCCCGGTGATCGCGGCCGGCGGCATCGCCGACGGGCGCGGCCTCGCCGCGGCGCTCGCCCTCGGCGCGCAGGGCGTCTCCATGGGCACCCGCTTCCTCGCGTCGAAGGAGATGCCCGCGTCCGACGAGTGGAAGCAGCGGATCCTCGCGGCCGCCGCGACCGACGCCGTGAAGGTGGCCGGCAGCGAGCGGATCCTTCCGCCGTACAACCGCCCCGGCAGTTTCGGGGTGCCACGGGCGCTGCGCACTCCCTTCGTGGACACGTTGCGCGACAGCCCCGAGGACATCGACCCGAAAGAGGTCGTGCCACGGTTGATGCAGGCCTTGCACGCCGGCCGGGGCGACGAGTACATGCCGTTCGCCGGACAGTCGGCCGCGCTCGTACATGACATTCAGCCGGCGGGCGAGATCGTGCGCGGGATCGTTCGCGAGGCGGAGGCCGTCCTGGCCGGGCAACACCGCTGAGCGGCTCGGACGCGGGTGACGGACGTGGTGGGAGAGTGGCGTTATGTGCGGCCGCTACTCATCCACCCGAAGCCCCGAGGACCTGGTCCAGCTCTTCGAGGTCACCGACTGGCGCCCCGAGGAGACGATCGCCCCGAGCTGGAACGTGGCGCCGACGGACCAGGTCTGGGCCGTCCTCGAACGCGCTCCGCGCGGCGCGGGCGAAGCCGCGCCGGCAGGGCGTGAGCTGCGGCCGTTGCGCTGGGGCCTGGTGCCGTCGTGGGCCAAGGACGTGAAGGTCGGCGCGCGGATGATCAACGCGCGCGTGGAGACCGTGCACGAGAAGCCCGCCTTCCGCCGGGCCTTCACCAGACACCGCTGCCTGCTGCCGGCCGACGGCTTCTACGAGTGGCAGCAGGCCAAGGACCCCACCACGGGCAAGGTTCGCAAGCAGCCGTACTTCATCCACCCCGAGGACGACCAGGTGATGGCGCTCGCCGGGCTGTACGAGTACTGGCGCAACCCGGACATCAAGCAGGACGACGACCCCGCGGCATGGCTGACGACCTGCACGATCATCACCACCGAGGCCACCGATGCCGCCGGGCGCGTCCACCCCCGCATGCCGCTCGCTCTCACCCCGGATCACTACGAAGCCTGGCTCGACCCTCACCACCAGGACCCCGACGAGCTGCGGGCGCTGCTGACCCGGCCCGCCGACGGCCACCTGGACGCCCGGCCCGTCTCCACCGAGGTCAACAGTGTGCGCAACAACGGCCCGCAGCTCCTCGAAGAAGTGACCCTGTAGCGTTCGCATCCCGCGTTCATGAGAGCCAAGCTCCAGCTTCCAGAGCCGGACGTCGCGGCTCTCGCCCTCGCGGTCAGGCGTGAGGGCATGGCGGGAGCGACCGCGCAGCCCGCTCCGGTCCGCACCCTGGGCGCGCACTTCCTCGCCCCGGTGGACCAGCGCCCGCTGCACTTCACGACCGAGGTCCTGCGCGAGGGCCGCCCACCTCGAGATCCGCCCGGCCACCGACGCCCGCCTGCTGGGCGGCGGCGAACGCGCCGAACTCCTCGCGTGGATGCGCTGCGCAGGCCGCAGGCCACAGGCCGCACAGAAGTCTGGTGGCCCTCGCCGACGCGCTGCCGCCCGCCCTGTTCGCCGTATGGACCGTGTCGCGCCCGGTACCCACCGCCGAGCTGACCTGCTGCATCTGGTCCACCGACACCCGGCTCCTCGCCCTTGTCCGCCCGGCACGCGCCGTGCGCCGAGGGCATCGGCGGGCACAGCGGGGCGCCGACGGCCCACTGGTATCCTGCGGAGATAGTATAGATTTCAGAGCATTGAGCAGGCTCAATCATCCCGAGTGATCCATCAGGGATACGCTGCGACACAGAGTGTTTGCTGCACATATGATATGCGGAAGCGCACAGTAGGAGTGAGACGGGCATGGAGCTTGGAATCGCCCTCGACCCTTCGGCCCCCGGGGCTCTCACGGGCGGGTGGGACGAGCTGGCCGTGCTGGCCGACGAACGAGGTCTCGCTCTGGTCGTCGTGGCGACATCCGACGGGTCGGCGAGGCCCGCGGCCGGTCTGGACCCGTGGACCGCGGCCACCTGGCTGGCGGGCCGGACCCGCGGCATCAGCATCGGCGTGGACCTGCCGGACCTGCCGGCGTCGTCACCGAAGGACGCCGCCGCGCCCTGGCCGACGGTCGTGGCGAAGGCCAGGGAGAGCTTCGACGCCCTGGCGCCGGGCAGGCTCGTCACCGATGCCTCCGCCTGGGTGACCGCTCCCCGTGGGGCATCCGCCGAGGAGCTGTCCACGCTGGCCGAGCAGGGCCGCCCCGTGGTGGTCCCCGTGGACTCGGCGCGGGACGTGCAGCGGCTCGCCGCCCTGGCGAGCGCCGTGTCCGGGACCGGGCCCCCGCAGCGTTCGCTCGCCGCACGCTCCCGTCGCCGCCCCGGCATCGACTACGCGTCCGTACCGGAGTCCCTGACCGCCCACGCGGTCGAGCCGGGCGACCCCGGCTACGACGGCGTCAGGTCCACCTACCTGCGCGGCGGGTCCCCCGGCCTGGTGCTGCGCCCCGGCACCCCGGACGAGGTCGCCGACGCACTGGGATTCGCGCGGCGGCACAGGCATCTGCCGCTCGGCATCCGCAGCGCCGGCCACGGCATCAGCGGCCGCTCGACCAACAAGGGCGGGCTCGTCGTCGACCTGCGGCGGATGAACGGCATCGAGGTGCTCGACCCCGCGCGGCGCCTGGTACGCATCGGACCGGGTGCGACCTGGAAGCAGGTGGCGGCCGCCCTCCACCCGCACGGCTGGGCACTCGGCTCGGGCGACTACGGCGGCGTCGGCGTCGGCGGTCTCGCGACCGCGGGGGGCATCGGCCTGCTCGGCCGCGCACACGGTCTCACCATCGACCACCTGCGCGCCGTGGAGCTGGTGCTCGCCGACGGCAGCAAGGTACGTGCCAGCGCCGACGAGCACCCCGACCTGTTCTGGGCGGTACGGGGCGCGGGAGCGAACTTCGGCGTCGGCACGGCCTTCGAGTTCCAGGCGGACCGGGTCGGCCAGGTCGGCCACGCCCATCTCACGTTCCTCACCACGGACATCGCGAAGGCACTGGCGGACTTCGGCAGAGTCGCCTCCGAGGCGCCCCGGGACACCACCGTCTTCTTCATCACCGGGCGCCCACGGCAGGGCCAGTGGAGCTACCAGCTCCTCGGCATCGTGGACAACCCCGACCCCGACGTCATCGTGGAGCGCCTGACCCCCTTCGCTCAGACAGGCCTGCTCGCCCAGCAACAGGTCGTCGTCACCCCCTACATGGGGGTCATGGCCTCCGCCGCCGACGTCGGGCCCGAGGGCCAAAAGGGCTTCGGCGATCCGGTCTCCCGCTCGGCGTTCCTCCCCAAGCTCACCCCCGAGTTCGCGCAGGACGCCGCAGCCCTTCTGCGCACGGGGAAGGTGTACTTCTTCGAACTCCGCGCGATGGGCGGTGCCATCGCCGACGTCCCCGCCGGGGACACGGCCTTCCCCCACCGGGCGTCCGCCTTCCAGGTCACCGCGATGGGAGCCGGCCACGACACCGTCAACGGCCTCTGGGACCCGCTGCGGCACCACTTCGACGGCCTCTACCTCAGCTTCGAGACCGACCGCCGCCCCGAACGGCTCCACGACGCCTTCCCGCCGGCCGTCCTGAATCGGCTGCGGGAGATCAAGCGCCGTTACGACCCGGGAAACCTCTTCCGGGACAACTTCAACATCGACCCGTACCCGGACGCGCGGACCACCTCGGCCGACGCACTCCCGAGCTAAGGACCTCCCCCATGACCGACTACGGACACGACCTGCTCTTCGGCTCGTTCGTCACACCGGCCGCAGGCAGGCCCCAGCAGGCCGTCGATCTGGCTGTCACCACCGACCGGTCGGGTCTGGACCTGGTCACCTTCCAGGACCACCCCTACCAGGCCTCGTACCTGGACACCTCCACGCTGCTCGCCTACGTGGCCGCGCGCACCGAGAA
Organism: Streptomyces sp. NPDC059861; assembly: GCF_042731435.1. Taxonomy (NCBI): domain Bacteria; kingdom Bacillati; phylum Actinomycetota; class Actinomycetes; order Kitasatosporales; family Streptomycetaceae; genus Streptomyces; species Streptomyces sp. NPDC059861. The sequence goes on from NZ_JBHWJQ010000001.1 coordinate 190,942, forward strand.
CGTCCACATCAGCGCCAACGTCACCAGCCTCCCGCTCCGCCCGCCGGCCGTCCTGGCGCGCGCGGCCGCCTCCTTGGACCTCCTCTCCGGGGGACGCTTCGAACTCGGCATCGGAGCGGGCGCCTTCTGGGACGGCATCGAAGCGATGGGAGGCCGTCGTCTCACGGCCGGAGAGGCTGTCGAGGCGCTGCGCGAGGGGATCGCCGTCATCCGCGACATCTGGGACACCGACACGCGCGGCGGGGTCCGCCACCACGGCCGGTACTACGAGGTCGACGGGGCGAAACGCGGCCCCCGGCCGGCGCACGACATCGCCGTCTGGGTCGGCGCGTACAAGCCCAGGATGCTCGCCCTCACCGGCGCCGTGGGCGACGGCTGGCTTCCCTCCGTGGAGTACCTGCCGCGGGGAGCCGAGTCGCTGCCGGAGATGAACGCCCGCATCGACGAGGCGGCCGAGGCTGCCGGGCGTTCTCCGTCGGCCGTCCGCCGGCTGATGAACTTCATGAACGTCCGGTTCTCCCCCACCTCGCAGGGGTTGCTCGACGGACCCGTGCAGGCATGGTCGGAGCAGATCGCCGGCCTCGCCCTCGAGCACGGTCTCAGCGCCTTCGTCATCGGCGGCGACGACCCGGCCACGATCGAGCGCTTCGGCGCGGAAGTGGCGCCCGCCGCGCGGGAACTGGTGGCGCGGGAACGGGGGCGCTGATGCGGTGGGCCGGTCGCGGGCGGACGTGTCGGCCGTTCCGCGTCGGTGTCAGCCGGTGGTGCGCCGTCGGCCTCGGCGCGGTGCGCGGTCCCCTTCTCCGGTGATGTCGAAGTCGGCGGCGACCTGGCAGAGATCGACTGCGGGACCGTGTGCGTCCAGGTGTCCGGCGAGTGCGCACAGCATGGACTGGAAACCCGCCCGTGACTCCTCGGGCAGCGGCGCGAGGATGTGCTGCTCCACGAGCGAGACCCGGCGGGACAGCTCTGCCCACCGCTCCCGGCCGTGCTCGGTGGCGACGATGTGCCGACTCCTGCGGTCGGACGGATCCGGCCTGCGCTCGACCAGGCCGGCCCGCTCCAGATCGTCCAGGAGGTACGTCATCACCGTCCGGTCCACACCGAACCGATCGGCCAGGGAACGCTGACTGCTCGCCTCACCCTGCACCGCGGCCGTGAGCACGAAGTAACCCCGCGGCCCACCGGGGAGGTCCCCGACCGCGGCTTCCGTCGCCTTCGCGTAGGCGCGGAAAACTACACCGACGGCCATCCCGAAGTCGTATCCGTTGCCGTACCCGTCGCGGGAGTCCCCGGTCACGGTCGCCACGGCCTCGGTCTCTTCCCCGGAGTCACGGTGCGCAGTCACACACCCCACTTTAGTCCATTCCCAAGATGCTCTGCCTGACAGAGCATCGGGGGTTCTACTGTCCCGCCTGCCGGCGGCGCACCATCTCGGCGATCCAGGTGGGGGCGAAGGGGGACGTGCAGTTCCGGGGAGTCGGGTAGTCCTTGAGCACTTCCAGCCGCTCGCCGATGTCCGTCGCCCGGTCGCGGTACTCGGCGTGCTCGATCCCGATCTGGGCCAGGCAGTGGTTCATCGCCCACTGCAGGCGGTCCGGAGCGTCCTTCATCTCCGCCTCGACGGCGTCGAGCAGTCCGGCGAGGTCAAGGCCCTCGGGCTTCTTCACCACGCGCTCGGCGGTCAGCGCCCAGCCGGCGCTCGCGACCACCGGATCCGGGTCCCCGAACCAGGCCAGGCGCAGTTCTTCGGAGTGCGGGCTCTTCTTGACCACGTAGTTCACGAGCCAGTCGTGCGCCTTGGGCGCGCGTGCCTCGCGCAGCATGGTGTCCAGTTCGTCGCGCTGGAACGCCTTCGGACGGCAGATCAGCAGGGCCAGGAGCCTCGCCGCGGTGTCCCCCGTCCCCCACAGCTCGCGCGCGAGGTCCTGCTGCGTCTTGAGCTGCTTCGCGAGCGCGCGCAGCTTGCCGAGGTTCACACCGTGATCGTCACCGTGCTTCTCGTTCACCGCGCGCATCTTCGGGTCCTCGAGCACGGCAAGATCGGCCATGACCTGCGCCACTGTCGTCTCGGTCACCGCAGCCTCCTGTCCGTCACGCACGAAATCCAGCCTACGGGGGGTGGCGGCCGGTCCGCCTCGACCGTACCGAGGCGCTCAGGAGCTGCAGGCGGAGGGGCGCCCGAGAGGCAGCGAGGCCTGGACGCGCCGGCCGCCCTCGGCTGCCGGCCCCGCTTCCGGCGCCCGCCGAAACTACGAGACCTTCGACGGTTCGAACGTCGCCCACGTCAAGGTGCTCAGCAACGGCAAGGTGATCACCTGGCGGACCCCGGGCGGGCCGCGCCCAGGATGCGGGCGCGGGTGGGCGCGCGTCGCCCGCCGTCGACGTACCGGCGGCGGGGTGGTCGGGCTGCTCGCCTCGCACTCACCGCGATATTTGCACATGGACGAGCAAGAACCTAGTCTGCTCATGGATGTGCAAATAACTCTTCGCACCACCAGGAGTCCCCCGTGCCCTTCCTTGCCACCACCCCCGTCGAGAAGATGTCCGGGCCGTACGCCCGGCGCTGGTGGGCACTGCTCGTGCTCTGCCTGAGCCTGCTGATCGTCGTCATGGCGAACACGTCACTGATCGTGGCCGCGCCCGACATGACCTGGGACCTGGACCTCAGCAGCAGTGACCTGCAGTGGGTCATCGACGGCTACACCGTCCCGTACGCCGCACTGATGCTCGTCCTGGGCGCGATCGGCGACAAGTACAGCCGTCGCGGTGCCCTGGTCGTCGGCCTGCTGCTCTTCGCGGGCGGCGCGGTGACGGGCAGCCTCGTCGACCGGACCGAACTCGTCATCGCCGCGCGGGCAATCATGGGCGTCGGTGCCGCCGTGGTCATGCCGGCCACGCTGTCCCTGCTGGTGGCGATCTTCCCCAGGGGCGAACGCGCGAAGGCCATCACGGCCTGGACCGCCACCACCGGTCTCGCCGTCGCCGTCGGCCCGCTGCTGGCCGGATGGCTGCTGGAGGACCACGCCTGGGGCTCGACGTTCCTGATCAACGTGCCGATCGCCGTCGTCGCCGTCGTCGGCGCGCTGACACTGGTGCCGCCGTCCAAGGCGGCGGGCGCTGGCCGGATCGACTACGTCGGCGGACTGCTGTCCATCGTCTCCATCGGCTCCCTGGTGTACGCGACCATCGAGGGCCCGCACTTCGGCTGGGGCGCCGGACCGGTCGCCGCGGCCGTCGTCGCCGGCGTCGGCCTGGCCGCCTTCGTGGCCTGGGAGCTGCGCCATCCCAACCCCATGCTGGACGTGCGCAAGTTCGCGCAGCGCCCGTTCACCGGCTCGATGCTCGCGGTGCTGTTCTTCTTCTTCGGCGCCTTCGGCGCGCTCTACTACTCCACCCAGTACCTGCAGTTCGTCCTCGGCCACGGTCCGCTGGAGACCGGCGTACGGCTGCTGCCGCTGGCCGGTGCCGTCGTGGTGGGCGCCGCGGTCACCGGGCGCCTGACGCCGAGGCTGGGCATGAAGCCGATGGTGGTGACCGGCATGGTGAGCGGCACGATCGGCGTCCTCCTGCTCACCCCGGTCGACACGGGTTCCACGTACACCGACTTCTTGCCCGCGTTGACGATGCTGGGCCTCGCGATCGGACTGAGCGTCTCCCCCGCCACCGACACCATCATGGGTACCTTCCCCGAGTCCGAGCTGGGCGTCGGCGGCGGCGCCAACGACACCTCGGTGGAACTGGGCGGCTCCCTCGGCATCGCGTTGCTGGGCTCCCTCCTGGGCACGGCGTACCGGGACGAGCTGACCGACCTGGTCGGCGGGCACCTCCCGGCCGCCGCGCTGGAGACGGCCCAGGACTCGGTGGGCGCCGGGCTGGCGGTGGCCGAGGAGGTCGCGAAGTCCCCGGGCGGCGGCGCGCAGCAGGCGCAGGCCCTGGTCGACGCGGTGCACGAGGCCTTCGCCCACAGCGTCGCGCAGACCAGCCTGGCCGGCGGCGTCATCATGGCCGCCGGAACGCTGATCGTCATGGCCGTCCTCCCCGGCCGCCACGCGAGCGGCAAGCACCGCACGGGGACACCGGCGGCGACGCAGGCCGACCGCGACAAGGAGCACGCCGAGTCCGTCTGAGCAGGGCACGACCGGGCGACGTCAGCCAGACGTCGCCCTGCGGCGTTGCGGACCGGCCGCGCCGCCGACCGCCCCGGCCGCCCCGGCCGGCTCCGGCGCCGCGTTCAGCCCGTCCGCCCCGCACGGCGGGCGGCGCCGAGGTGGACGTAGTAGTCGCGCATGTCGACGTCAGCCCCGCCCGCCAACCGCTTCGCCCGACGCCGCGCCGAGACCGAGATGACCCTGCGCATGCTGGGCCCGGCGCCGGACGACGCTCGCGAGGGCGCCCGGCGTCCGCTGCCCGACCTGGGCTGACGCCCCCGGCTACGTCGCCGGGCCACCCCCACCGGCCGCGGTCGGGCGGTCGTGCAGCACGAGCAGGGCGATGTCGTCGGTGCGCTGCGCTGCGGTCCCGCACTGCCGCAGCAGGGTGTCGACCAGCAGATCCAGGTCACGGTCGTCGGCGGCGGCGAGATGCCGCGTGAGCCCGGCGATCGAGTCGTCGAGGTCGACGTCCGGCCTCTCGACGAGGCCGTCGGTGTAGAAGACGAGCATCAGCCCGGGTGTGAACGGGATCTCGGTGACGGGGAAGACGGCGTCAGGGTCGATCCCCAGCAGCGGTCCGGGCGGCACCTCGACGGGCCGGGCGTCCCGTCCGGGCAGGCGCAGCAGCGGGGGCGGGTGACCGGCGCTGGCCAGGGTCACGCGTCGGCGGGCGAGGTCGAGGTGGGCGTAGAGGCAGCTGGTGAACAGGTCGGGGGCGAGATCGATGAGGAGCCGGTTGGTGCCGCGCAGGACCTGGTCGGGAGTCGCGCCGAGGGTGGCGTGGGCGTGGACGCCGGTGCGCACCTGCCCCATCAGAGCGGCGGCGGCGACGTTGTGGCCCTGGACGTCTCCGATGACGGCGGCGGCGGCCGTGTCGCCGAGCCGGATCAGGTCGTAGAAGTCACCGCCGATGTCCATGCCCCAGGTGGCGGGCAGGTAGCGGGCGGCGACCCTGAGGCCGTCGATCGCGGGGAGGGTGCGAGGCAGCAGCGCCTGCTGGAGGCCGTGGGCGAGGTCGTGCTTGGTGTCGTAGAGGCGGGCGCGGTCGAGGGCCTGGGCGATGAGGCCGGCGAGCGAGGTCATGACGGCGCGTTCCTCGGCCGGGAACGTGTGGGGCTGGTCGTAGGACAGGATGCAGATCCCGACGGGCCGGCCGGAGACGATCAGCGGCAGGAAGGCCCAGGCCTGTTTCCCGCTGATCAGCAGCACCTCGGGGTACACCCGCCGCATCTCGTCAGGATCGGCGAAGAAGGCGGCGATGCCGCTGGTCAGAGCACTGCCGGCCGGGGTGAGGCCGGTGTCGAGGGGCAGGCCGTCGAGGCGCTCGACGACGGACGCGGTGTAGCCGCGGTACCCGGTGATCCGCAGCCGGCCGGCCTCGGCGGTGGACAGGACCAGGCCCTGGGCGCCGAAGGCGGGCATGATCTGCTCGGCGACCAGCTCTATGACGTCCTGGACGCCGACGACCTCGGTCAGCCCCGCGGCCAGATGCGTCAGCTGGTAGAGGTGGCCCGCGCGGGCCGGTGTGGCGGGGCGCGTGGAGTGGCGGGGCGCCGGTGCGGGTGGGGGCCGCGCACCGGTGGGCACGATCCGGACGCTGATGCCACTGGCGTCCGGGTAGAGATGGATGTCCAGCCACCGGTCCGGCGGGCGGCACGCGGTGAAGGAGACGGGCTCGCGGGTGAGGACCGCGGCGCGGTAGCGGTCCTCGTAGGTCGGGTCGTCGAGCCAGCGCAGCGACTGCCACGGCACGGTGCCCAGCAGCCGGCCCGCCTCGGCGCCCAGCAGTTCGCAGGCACCGTCGCTGAGGTAGGTGAAGCGGCCCTCCAGGTCCAGGGCGCAACTGCCGCCGGGCAGGCGCGCCACGAAGTCGGCGGCCGCCATCGCCGGGCTCGTGGACCGGCGGCCGGTCCCGGTGGGGACGACGCGCGGGCGGTCTCCCGCGGCGCGGCAGCTGCCGGACTGAGCCGCGTCCTCCAGCAGGCGGGCCAGACGCAGGCAACTGGACGCGATGTTCCCCCGCTCCCGTCCGGTCATGTACGGCGGGCGGGTGGCCGGCCACATCAGCAGCAGCACGCCCCACCGCTGGGCGCCGGTGACCGGCGCGGCGACCAGGGCGAGCGGGTACGGCAGCACCATCGCGGTCCGCGGATAGGTGCGGGACATCTCCTCCTGGCTGCCCACCCAGACCAGGCGTTCCTCCCGGACCGCGACGGACACCGGCGCCGGGGTGGCGAGCGGGACCCGCACCCACGGTGCGGCGAACTCGGCCGGCGCACCGCACAGCACGTCCAGGCACAGCACCTGCTGGTCCGCCGCGAGCAGGTAGAGGGCGCCGATGGACGCGCCGGTCCCGCGCACCACGTCCGCGAACGCGGCGTCCAGTTCCTGCACGTCGGCGGCCGCGTCACGGCTGCCGGTCACCTGGCACCTCCAGTGACGGAGGGCGGCCTCGTGGCCGGCCGCGCAGTCCCCCGAGGGCTCGGCATCCGCACGCTCGGACGCGCCCGAAATCGCCCATATGAGGACGTTACGCCCCCGAGGAGCACTCGGCACCCCGCCGGTCGAGCGCCTCCGCCCGGGTCTCACGCACCGTGAGGAGGCTCCTGCTCCGAGGTCTCACGGGATCTCCTGCTCCGCCCAGATGATCTTCCCGCCGGGGGTGTGGCGGGCGCCCCACCGGTGGGCGAGCTGGGCCACGAGGAACAGGCCCCGGCCGCCCTCGTCCGTGCTGCGGGCGTGCCGCAGACGCGGCGCGGTACTGCTGGCGTCGGCGACCTCGCAGGTCAGCCGGGAGTCGCGGAGCATGCGCAGATGGATGGGGGGTTCGGCGTAGCGGACCGCGTTGGTGACCAGTTCGCTCACTATCAGCTCCGTGGTCATGGCCAGCTCCTCCAGGCCCCAGGCCGCGACCTGGCGGGTCGCACGGGCCCGGACGTCGGCGACGGCCGCCGGGTCGGCGGGGACGTCCCAGGAGACGACGTGGTCGGCGCCCAGGACGTGGGTGCGGGTCAGGAGCAGCGCGATGTCGTCGGGCTGGGACACGGGCACGAGCCGCTGCACCACGGACGCGCACAGGGCCGCGAGGTCGCCGCCCGGCGCCCGGCCGGCGCGCGCGCCGCTGTCGCCGGCCACACTCGCGTGCGCATGCCCACCACCGGGCCCTGCCGGGCTCGCATCCACGCGGCAACTGTCCCCCGCGCCACGAGCGACCGCACCGCCCTCGCCCTCGGCGCCACGAGCGACCGCACCCTCCACAAGACCGGCGTCCGCACCATCGCCCCCGCCGTCCGCGAGACCGCGCCCGCCCTCGCCCTCGGCGCCACGAGCGACCGCACCGTCCTCGCCCTCGGCGCCACGAGCGTCCGCACCCTCCACGAGACCGGCGTCCGCACCATCGCCCCCGCCGTTCGCGAGACCGCGCCCGCCCTCCGCCCCGCTCGCACCCCAGCGACCGCCCTCACTCCGCGCGGCACCCGCGCCCGCGTCACCGCCCTCGCCCTCCGCGGCACCCGCGCCCGCGCCAACGCCCTCGGCCTCCACCTCGCTCGGGCCCGGACGGGCGTCGTCGCTCCGGGCCTCGTCCCCGCCCGGTCGGCTGCCCTCGTCCCCGGCTTCGCCCTCGCCCGCATGAGCACCCTCATTAGCGTGCGGACGGAGGTCCTCGCGGGCGGCGGATGGCTCGTCCGTGGTGGTGGCGGGGCCTGCCAGTACATCGCCGAGGCGGGACATGCCGAGTTCCATGTCGCGGTCGGCTCCGGAGACGAGGCCGTCGGTGTAGAGGCCGAAGAGACTGTTCTCGGCGAGTTCGATCTCGGTGGACTCGAACCCCATGCCGCCCAGCCCGAGCGGCGGCCCGGCCGGGGGCTCCGGGAAGGAGACCTGGCCGTCGGGCGCCACGACGACGGGAGGCGGATGCCCGGCGCGGGCCATCGTGCAGAGCCTGCTGACCGGGTCGTACACGGCGTACAGACAGGTCGCCCCGAGAAAGGCCGTCGTGCTCTCGTCGGTCTTCTCCTCGCTCAGCCGCAGCACGAGGTCGTCGAGGTGGGCCAGCAGATCGGCCGGCGGCATCTCCATGTCGGCGAGGGTCTGCACCGCCGTGCGCAGCCGTCCCATCGCCGCCGCGGCGGTGATCCCGTGGCCGACGACGTCCCCGACGGCTAGGCCCACGCGACCCCCGGACAGCGGGATCACGTCGAACCAGTCGCCGCCGACCCCGCCGCTCGGGTCGGCCGGCAGGTAGTAGGAGGCCACGTCCAGCGCCGTACCGCCCGTCAGGGCCTGTGGCAGCAGGCTGCGCTGGAGGGTGATCGCCGCCGTGTGCTCCCGGGTGTAGCGGCGGGCGTTGTCGACGCACAGGGCCGCCCGCGCCACCAGTTCCCGGGCCAGCAGGACGTCGTCGGGCTGGAACGGGACGGGATTGAGCGACCGGAGGAACGTGGTGAGGCCGAGGGCGGTGTTCCGTGCCCGCATCGGCACGGAGAGGAGGGAGTGCAGCCCGAAGTCGCGGATGGACTCCACGCGGGCGGGCTGCTCGGCGACCCACAGGGCGTCGGCCGGGTCGAGCACCGGGATGAGGATCGGCTCGCCCTCGATGAGCACGTTCGCGTTGTGCGGAGGCGGAAGGAAGTCCACCCGCTCCCCGACCCGTGCCACGGCCTCGGGGCAGCCCGCGCGCACCGACTTCATGCCGGCGCGGCGCATCACCGGCCGGACGGACGCCGGTCCCGCGTCGGTCAGCCACGCCCCGTGCCCCTCGCTGCTGAGCACCGGTTCCAGGAGGTCGACGACGACGAAGTCCGCGAAGCGCGGCACGGCGAAGTCGGCGAGCTCCTGCGCCGTGCGCATCACGTCGAGCGTCCGGCCGATGCTGGTCCCGGCGTCGTTGACCAGCGACAGCAACTGGCGTGCGTTCCAGCGTTCGGTGACGTCGAGGACCATGTAGCAGACGCCGGTGACGGAGTCGCCGCCGTCCACGAGCGGGAAGAAGGACGTGGAGTACGCGTGCTGGCGGTGCGGGTCGGCCCAGCTCCAGCCGACGTACTCGTAGTCGGTGACGGGCACTCCGGTGACCAGCACCTTGCGCATCAGCCCTTCGAGGGTCTCCGCCTGGAGCCCGGGCAGCAGCTCGCTCATCCGGCGGCCCAGGCGCTGCTCCCGGGGGATTCCGCCGAAGCGTTCGAGGGTGTCGTTCATCCACACGTAGCGCAGGTCCAGGTCCAGCACCGCCATGCCGACCGGCGAGCGGGTCAGGAAGCCGTCGAGGACGGTCTGGCCGACCGCCCACTGCCGGCGCTGCTGCCGCGCCGAGACCAGGAAGCACTCCTGCGAGCCGATCCGGAAGCAGGCGGAGACCCGCAGGTCGGTGTCGATCCGGCGGCCGTCGCGGTGCCGCAGCGGGATGCGACCGCTCCACCCCATTCCGGCGCGGCACCGCTCGGCGACGCCGCCGGCACGGAGCGGGTCCACGGCCCCCGCCAGCAGCCGGGCGGCGGAGCCTCCGACCACGTCACGCGCCGGGAGCCCGAGGAGTTGCTCGGCGGCACAGGTCCAGCCGATCACCTCGCCGGTGCCGGAGAGCACCGCCGCCGCGTCGGTGGACGCGTCGAGATGGTCGCGCGCACCGGGGGGCGCCGGCGGTTCGGAACCGTGTCGCGCAGAGTCCATGGCTCCCCATCCTCTACACGACCATGTTCCTGCTAGTCGGTCCGATGTGCACGGTCCCGGCGGGCACCGTCGGCCCCCGGACTGGGCAAGGCAGTGGCCCGGGGGCAGCATGGAAGGGCACATCGTCACTTCCGCCGGCCGGTGGAGGAGGATCAGGGATGACAGCCGAATCCTTCCCGTCCGAGGAGGCCGAGTACGGCTCGGCGCCGCCCGGGCCGATCGGCCTGCTGGACGTGCTGAGCGTGGGCGCGGTGGTGGTCGACGCCGACGGGCGCATCGTGTTCTGGACCCCGCAGGCGCAGGAACTCTTCGGCTACACCGCGGAGGAGGCGCTCGGCACGTACGCGGCACGGCTGTTCGTCCACCCCGAGCACCTGCCCGCTGTGGCGAAGCTGTTCATGGAGGTGCTGGAGACCGGCCGGAGCTGGGCGGGTGCCTTCCCGATCCGGCACAAGGACGGCAGCAGCCGGCTGACGGAGTTCCGCAACATGCGGCTGCTGGACGACCTCGGCGACGTCTACGCCCTGGGCCTCGCCGCCGACCACAACCTGCTCCAGCGCGTGGAGACCGATCTCGCCCTGTGCGAGCGGCTGATCAACCAGTCCCCCATCGGTCTCGCCCTCATGGACCCCGACCTGCGGTACATGCTCGTCAACCCGGCGCTGGAGCGGATCGACGGGGTGCCCGCCGAGGACCACATCGGCCGGCACCTCAAGGAGATCATGGACCTGCCGGACATCGACACCATCGAGGCCTGCCTGCGTCAGGTGCTCACCACCGGCACGCCGCTGCTCGACCAGTACCACGTGGGCCGCCCGCCGACCGACCCCGAGCACGAGCACGCCTGGTCACTGTCGTTCTACCGGCTGGAGGACCCCGGCGGCCGGGTCCTCGGCGCGGCCACCTCGGTCGTCGACGTCACCGAACGGCATCGCGCGGCAGCCGAGGCCGACCGGGCCCGGCGGCGGCTGGCGCTCATCGCCGACGCCTCCACCCGGGTCGGCACCACGCTGGAGGTGGAGCGGACCGCGCGCGAACTGGCCGAGATCGCCGCCTCCGAGCTGGCCGACATCGTCGCCGTCGACGTGCTGGACTCGGCGCTGGCCTGCCGCCGTACCCGGGCGCCCGACAACGGCCCGGAGCTGTTCCGCGCCCTCGCCCTCAAGGCGGCCCGCCCGACGGTGGCGCTGCGCGCCGCCGACCCTCCCGGTGATCTGGCCTCCTACGAGGGGGACCGCCTGGTCACCCTGTGCGTGCACACCGGCCGACCGGTGCTGGTCCGGCATGTCGGCGAGCGCGACCTGCCGCGGATCGCCCGGGACGCGGAGGCCGTCGCGCTGCTGGCGCAAGCCGGCGTCCACTCGTATCTCGCCGTGCCGCTGATCGCGCACGGCGAGGTGCTCGGCGCCCTCGACCTCAAGCGCACCGGCAATCCGCTGCCGTTCGACCAGGACGACGTCGTGCTGGCCGGTGAGCTGGCCAGCCGTGCCGCGGTGGCCATCGACAACGCCCGCTGGTTCCAGAGCGTGCGCAACACCGCCCTCACCCTCCAGCGCAGCCTGCTGCCCGACCACGCGCCGCACCACACCGGCCTGGAGCTGGCCTCCCGCTACCAGCCGGCCCAGTCCACCAGCGAGGTGGGCGGCGACTGGTACGACGTGATCGGCCTGACCGACGACAAGACCGCCCTGGTCGTCGGCGACGTCATGGGCAACGGCATCGACGCCGCCGCGACCATGGGCCGACTGCGGACGGCGACCTGCGCCTACGCGGACCTCGACCTGGCCCCCGAGGCGGTGCTCCAGCACCTCGACAAGATCACCTGCGATCTGGAGCACTACATCGTCACGTGCCTGTACGCCGTGTACGACCCCCGCACCGGCCAGTGCCGCATCGCGAACGCGGGACACATGCCGCCCGCGCTGGCCCGCCCCGGCCGCGCCCCTGATCTGCTCGACCTGCCGGCGGGAGCCCCGCTCGGCATCGGTGGCATCCCCTTCGAGGCCACCACGGTCCAGCTGGCCCCCGGCGACCTGCTGGTCCTCTACACCGACGGCCTCGTCGAGACCCGCCACCACCCCATCGACGAGCGCCTCGACGCCCTGCTCACGTTCCTCGACGAACCCCGCCGGCCTCTCGAGGAGACCTGCGACCTCCTGCTGTACGGGCTGCGCCACCCCGAGGACCACGACGACGTCGCCCTGCTCGTGGCGCGCGCCCTGTAGTCAGCTCGCCGGACGGGACACCGTCCTGCCGGACACCAGTGACCGCGCCACCGTACGCAGGTCGGGGACGTCGTCCCCGGCGCTGTCCCGCGGCCCTGCACGGGCGGTCGCCACGAGGATGCCCCGGGCGCCCGCCCGGCGGGCGGCCTCGACATGGGCACCGGTGTCGCCGATGACCGCGCAGTCGGCGGGGGCCGTGCAGATACGCCCGGCGGCCCAGAGGACCAGGCCCGGCTCGGGCGGGCGGCAGTGGCAACCGTCGACGGGGTCGTGCGGGCAGACCGCGCGGATGTCGAACGGGCCGAGCAGTTCCTCGACGCGGGCGTCGACCCGGCGCACGTCCGCCTCGGTGAACCGGCCGCGGGAGATGCCGGGCTGGAAGGTGAGGAAGCCGGTGCGGACGCCGTGCAGGCGCAGCAGGGCGAGCGCCTCGTGGGCGCCGCCGACGGGGCGGACGCGGCCGGGGTCGGCGTTGTCGGGGAGGTCCTCGACGAGGACGCCGTCGCGGTCGAGGAGCACGGCGCGGATCCGGCTCACGGCGCCACCTCACGCCAGGGACGGACGCCCCGGTGCCGCCACAGTCCGCTCAGCCAGAACCAGCTGGCCGCCGGCGGGATGAGCACGCTCGTCACCACCAGGGTGGTCACCTCGTCCCGGGTGCGCGGGCCGGGCGCGATGCGGGCCCAGGCGAACTCGGCGGTGCCCGCGGCCCAGAACGACGCCGCGACGGCGGCCGCCGTGCGCCGCCCGGCCGCCGCGAGCACACAGGCCGCCGCGCCCGCCGCCGTCACGGCGAGATGGCTGCGGACCCGGCCGCGCGGCGCGACCGCCTTGTACCACCACCCGGCGCCGTGCAGCCGCAGCATGAGCGCGTCGTCGGCATGCCCGCGCTGGGCTGCCAGCGAGGCCCAGCGGTCGGCCGGCGGCACCGGGTGCCGGGTCGTGCGCCGCCCCTGCCGTATGCCCCACCCGGCGTCGAGGAGCCGCAGGGCCAGGTCGACGTCCTCCCGGTGGGCGCGCAGGAAGCGTTCGTCGAAGCCCCGGGCCTGCTTGAGCGCGTCGGTGCGGTAGGCCATGTCGACGGTGCCCCAGCGGGCCCGCGCCCGGGCCACCGTCTCGCGCTCCCCGTCGGTGGGGCGGCGCGACCCGGGCAGCGGTACGGCGATCACGCCCTGCACTCCCGCCGTGTCGGGGCTCGCGGCGGCCAGGTCCTGGGTGAGCTGCTCGTACCAGTGCGGGCCGACCTGCGCGTCGTCGTCGAGGAAGGCGACCCAGGGCGAGGCGACCGCGCGCAGGCCGGTGTTGCGGGCGGCGGCGGGTCCGCGGCCGCCGCCGTACAGCACGGTCGTGCGGTCGCGCAGATCGCCGAGGACGCTCAGCGGGTGCTCCAGCGTGCCCGGATCCGGGTCGGGGCGGTCGTCGACCAGGACGATCTCGTGCGGCCAGGGGCCGGTGGCTGCGGCCAGCGCGCCGAGACAGTCGGCCAGGGTGTCATGGGCGAGCGTGGGGATCACCACGGCGTAGGCGGTGGTCATGTATGGCCGGGTGCCAGTGTGCGGCCACCTCAAACCCCCGGGGGCACCCGGGGCGGCCTCGGGACCCACTATGAACCCCGTCTATACACTCAATGTACAGTCTCGCCATGCCACTACGACCTGCACTACGTCGCGGAACCCCTGGGCTCTCCCCGACCGAGCCGACCGAGCCGACCGAGCCGACCGAGCCGACCGAGCCGACCGAGCCGACCGGGAAGACGCGAAGACGGGGGACCGCGTTCCGTGCCGCCGCCACTTTGCTGGCGGCCCTGTGTCTGCCGCCCGTCCTGTCGGGATGCACGACCCTGGAGACCACCGCCCCCAGCACGGTCCGCGCGCAGGCCGCGTCCGACGCGAAGACCGCCGCCTTCGGCAGTGTCGACTGCCGGCGCGCCAAGTGCGTCGCGCTGACCTTCGACGCGGGCCCCAGCGAGAACTCCGCGCGCCTGCTCGACATCCTCAAGGAGAAGCGGGTCCCGGCGACCTTCTTCCTGCTCGGCGCGCGGCACATCGAGAAGTTCCCTGAGCTGGTGCGACGGATGGCCGACGAGGGCCACGAGACAGCCAGCCACACCTGGGACCACAAGATCCTCACCGAGCTGGAGCCGGACGAGATACGCGAGGAACTCCGGCGCCCCAACGAGGAGATCGAGCGGCTCACCGGCCGCCGCCCCACCCTCATGCGCCCGCCCCAGGGCCGTACGGACGGCACCGTGCACGAGATCTGCCGCGAACTCGGCCTCTCCGAGGTCCTGTGGAGCGTGACCGCCAAGGACTACGCGACCGAGGACTCCGACCTGATCCGCCGGCGGGTCCTGGACCAGACGGAGCGGGACGGCATCATCCTGCTGCACGACATCTACGACGGCACCGTGCCGGCCGTGCCGGGCATCATCGACGCGCTGAAGGAGCGCGGGTACGTGTTCGTGACGGTCCCTCAACTGCTGGCCCCGGGAAAGGTCGAACCGGGCAGGGTCTACCGCTAGGACCGCCCGACATCACCGCCGCCACCCGCGAAATCTGCCGGTCCGGTGCGGTGCCGCCCCCTTAGGATCCCTGCGTGGCGACCTTCCTGCTCGAACGCACGGCTCCCCTCTCCCCGCCCGAGGCCTGGCGCCGGCTCACGGACTGGCCCCGGCACGGTGACGTCGTCCCGCTGACCCGCGTCACCGTGCTGACCCCCGGACCGACGCACGAGGGCACGGAGTTCGTGGCCCGTTCGGGCATCGGGCCGCTCACCTTCGACGACCGGATGGAGGTCACCGTCTGGCAGCCGCCGGGCGACGACGCCCCCGGCCGGTGCCGGCTGGAGAAGCGCGGACGGGTGATGCGCGGCTGGGCGGAGATCGAGGTCCGCCCCGGCCCGGGCGGACGCGCGCACGTGGTCTGGCGTGAGGAACTCCGCGTACGCATGCTGCCGGCCTTCCTCGACGGCACCCTGGAGCGGGCGTCCCGCCTGGTGTTCGGCCGGGCGGCCAACCGGCTGCTACGGGGGCGGTGACCCGCGCCGCAGCGGTGCGCGGACTCCGGCGCACGACCCTGGCACGGTTGCGCGGCACCCGCCCCGTGACGTCGTTCGGCCCCCTGAAGCCGTACGACCCCCTGAAGCCGTGCGGCCCCTCGCGCCGTACGGACCCGTGACCCCGTTCGCGGCGGAGCGGCTGCCTCAGGCGACCGACTCGATGCGTCCCGCCGGTGCCGACGCGGTGTCGTGGTGGATCGGCGTGTGCGCGCCGGTCAGCGAGACCCCGCTGCCGCCGCGCCGGCCCGCGACGATCTCGGCCGCGATGGACAGCGCCGTCTCCTCCGGCGTCCGGGCGCCGAGATCGAGGCCGATGGGTGAGTGCAGGCGGGCCAGCTCCAGGTCGGTGACGCCGACCTCACGCAGCCGCCTGTTGCGGTCGAGGTGGGTGCGGCGGGAGCCCATGGCACCGACGTACGCCACCGGCAGCCGCAGCGCGAGCTGGAGCAGGGGGACGTCGAACTTGGCGTCGTGGGTCAGCACGCACAGGACCGTGCGGCCGTCGACGGCGGTGCGCTCCAGGTACGTGTGCGGCCACTCGACGACGATCTCGTCGGCGTCGGGGAAGCGGGTCCGTGTCGCGAAGACGGGGCGGGCGTCACACACCGTGACGTGGTAGCCGAGGAACTTGCCGACGCGGACCAGCGCCGAGGCGAAGTCGATGGCACCGAAGACGATCATGCGGGGGGCGGGGACGGAGGACTCGACCAGGACCGTGAGCGGTGCTCCGCACCGGGAGCCCTGCTCTCCGATCTCCAGGGTGCCGGTACGGCCGGCGTCCAGGAAGGCGCCGGCCTCGGCCGCGACGGTGCGGTCCAGCTCGGGATGGGCGCCGAAGCCGCCGTCGTACGACCCGTCGGGGCGGACCAGCAGCGCGCGGCCACCCGTCAGTTCGGCCGGGCCGGAGACGATCCGGGCCACCGCGGCGGGCGCCCGCCGGGACGCGGCGGCCACCGCGGCCGCCACCACCGGCCGGACGAGATCGTCCGCCCGGACCGGGGTGACCAGGATGTCGATGACGCCGCCGCAGGTCAGGCCGACCGCGAATGCGTCCTCGTCGCTGTAGCCGAAGCGCTCCAGGACCGGTTCCCCGTCCCGCAACGCCTGCCGGCACAGCTCGTAGACCGCCCCCTCCACACAGCCGCCGGAGACCGACCCGATCGCCGAGCCGTCGGCGTCCACCGCGAGGGCGGCGCCGGGCCGGCGCGGGGCGCTGCCCCCCACGGCCACCACGGTGGCCACGGCGAAGTCGCGTCCCTGCTCGACCCACCGGTGCAACTCGTCGGCGATGTCCAGCATCTGTCGGTCTCCTTAAGCGGTTGCGTGAAGGGCGGGCGCCTGGGCCTGCCCTAGTGGACGCCCATCCAGCTCTCGATGGGACGGAGTGCGAAGAACACCACGAAGATCACCGTCAGGGCCCACATGAAGGCGCCGATCTCGCGCGCCTTGCCCTGCGCGATCTTGATGGCGACGTACGAGACGACGCCCGCGGCGACGCCCGCGGTGATCGAGTAGGTGAACGGCATGATCACGACGGTCAGGAAGACCGGGATCGCGGTGGCCCGGTCGGACCAGTCGACGTGCCGGGCGTTCATCATCATCATGGCGCCGATCACCACCAGGGCGGCGGCCGCGACCTCGCCCGGCACGATCGCCGTCAGCGGCGTGAAGAACAGACAGGCCGCGAAGAACAGACCCGTGACCACGGACGACAGGCCGGTCCTGGCGCCCTCGCCGACACCGGTCGCCGACTCCACGAACACGGTCTGGCCGGAGGCGCCGGAGACGCCGCCGATCGCGCCGCCCGCGCCGTCGATGAACAGCGCCTTGGACAGGCCCGGCATCCGGCCCTTGTCGTCGGCGAGCTTGGCCTCCGTGCCGACGCCGATGATGGTGGCCATCGCGTCGAAGAAGCCGGCCAGCACCAGGGTGAAGACGATCATGCCGACGGTCATCGCGCCGACCTCGCCCCAGCCGCCGAACTCGACGTCCCCGAAGGCCGAGAAGTCGGGCATGGAGACCGCGCTGCCGCTCAGTTCGGGCGCGCCGCCGGCCCACTGCCCGGGGTCGATGACGCCGGCCGCGTTGAGGACGACGGCGACCACGGTGCCCGCGACGATACCGATCAGGATGGCGCCCGGGACGCCGCGCGCCTGGAGCATGAAGATCGCCAGAAGGGTCACCGCGAAGAGCAGCACCGGCCAGCCGGCCAGCTCGCCCGTCGGGCCCAGGACGACCGGGGTGCTCTCGCCCTGGTGCACGAAGCCGGCCTTGTAGAAGCCGATCAGTGCCACGAAGAGTCCGATGCCCATGGTGATCGCGTGCTTCAGGGGCAGCGGAATCGCGTTCATGATCATCTCACGCAGGCCGGTGACGACCAGCAGCATGATGACCACGCCGTACATCACACACATGCCCATCGCCTGGGCCCAGGTCATCTGGGGGGCGACCTGGGAGGCGAGGACACCGGAGACGGAGAGGCCCGCGGCGAGCGCGAGGGGAACCTTGCCGACGAAACCCATCAGCAGCGTGGTGAGTGCCGCCGCGAACGCGGTCGCGGTGATCAGGGCCTGCTGGCCGAGCGTGTCCCCCGCCGCGTCCTTGCCGGACAGGATCAGGGGATTGAGGAGCAGGATGTACGCCATCGCCATGAAGGTGGTGACGCCGCCGCGCACCTCACGCGCGACCGTGGATCCCCGGTGGGATATGTGGAAGTAACGGTCGAGCCAAGAGCGTCCGGCCGGGACGCGGGTTCCCCCACCCGCGTCCTCCGAGACGGTCTTCGGCTCCAGTGACTGCTGGGTCATGTGGGCCTACTCCCAAGGTTCAAAGGGGCACCCGCATGGGTACCGCCGTGCGGCTGCGGGATTTGGGAAGGTGCTTCGGCCGCACGACCCGGGGGACGGCCCGAGACGAACGATTCGGATCGGTTCCAGGCACCGCGAGCGGAGCGGTACCTGGGGCTCCGGGCGACGCGGAGTGTGTGACGTTCCGTGCGCCGCCCGGAGAGCTCTTACGCGGTGCCGGTCAGGTGCTCGGGGCGGACCGGCGTCCTGTTCAGCTCCAGGCCGGTCGCGTTGCGGATCGCCGCGAGGACCGCCGGGGTCGACGACAGGGTGGGGGCCTCACCGATGCCGCGCAACCCGTACGGGGCGTGGTCGTCGGCGAGTTCGAGGACGTCGACCGGGATGGTCGGCGTGTCGAGGATGGTCGGGATCAGGTAGTCCGTGAACGAGGGGTTGCGCACCTTCGCGGTCTTCGGGTCGACGACGATCTCCTCCATGACCGCCACACCCAGACCCTGGGTCGTACCGCCCTGGATCTGGCCGATGACGGACAGCGGGTTCAGTGCCTTGCCGACGTCCTGGGCGCAGGCCAGCTCGATCACCTTGACCAGGCCGAGCTCGGTGTCGACCTCGACGACGGCGCGGTGCGCGGCGAAGGAGTACTGGACGTGGCCGTTGCCCTGGCCGGTGCGCAGGTCGAAGGCCTCGGTCGGCCGGTGCCGCCACTCCTCCTCCACCTCGACGGTCTCGTCCTCCAGGACGTCGGTCAGAGCGGCCAGTACCTCGCCGCCGTCGGTGACGACCTTGCCGCCCTCCAGCAGCAGCTCTGCGGTGGCCCAGGCGGGGTGGTAGGAGCCGAACTTGCGGCGCCCGAGCTCCAGCACCTTCTCACGGACCAGCTCACAGGCGTTCTTGACGGCACCGCCGGTGACGTACGTCTGCCGCGAGGCCGACGTCGAACCGGCGCTGCCCACCTGGGTGTCGGCCGGGTGGATCGTCACCTGCGCGACGCCCAGCTCGGTACGGGCGATCTGGGCGTGGACGGTGACGCCGCCCTGACCGACCTCCGCCATGGCGGTGTGCACGGTCGCGACGGGCTCGCCGCCGACGACCTCCATGCGCACCTTGGCGGTGGAGTAGTCGTCGAAGCCCTCGGAGAAGCCGACGTTCTTGATGCCGACCGCGTAGCCGACACCGCGTACGACGCCCTCGCCGTGCGTGGTGTTGGACAGGCCGCCGGGCAGCTGGCGCACGTCGGCGCCCTCGCTGGACTCCCACTGGCGCTCCGGCGGCATCGGCATCTTCCGCACCCGGCGCAGGAGTTCGGCGACGGGGGCCGGCGAGTCCACGGGCTGGCCGGTCGGCAGCAGGGTGCCCTGCTCCATGGCGTTGAGCTGCCGGAACTCCACCGGGTCCATGCCGAGCTTCGCGGCGAGCTTGTCCATCTGTGCCTCGTACGCGAAACACGCCTGGACCGCGCCGAAGCCGCGCATGGCGCCGCAGGGCGGGTTGTTGGTGTAGAGGGCGATGGCCTCGATGTCGACGTCGTCGATGACGTACGGGCCGACCGACAGGGACGAGGCGTTGCCCACGACCGCCGGGGAGGCGGAGGCGTAGGCGCC
This sequence comes from Streptomyces sp. NPDC059861, assembly GCF_042731435.1. Taxonomy (NCBI): domain Bacteria; kingdom Bacillati; phylum Actinomycetota; class Actinomycetes; order Kitasatosporales; family Streptomycetaceae; genus Streptomyces; species Streptomyces sp. NPDC059861. The sequence goes on from NZ_JBHWJQ010000001.1 coordinate 210,456, forward strand.
GCCGTCCAGGACGATCCGGCACTTCATGTGCGTGAGCTTGCCGTCCTTGGTGGCGCCGTGCTCGTAGTAGAGCTTCGCCGGGTGACGGTGGACGTGCCCGAAGAAGGACTCGAACCGGTTGTAGACGATCTTCACCGGCTTGCCCGTGCGCAGCGCCAGCAGGCAGGCGTGGATCTGCATCGACAGGTCCTCGCGGCCACCGAACGCGCCGCCGACGCCGGCCAGCGTCATCCGGACCTTGTCCTCGGGCAGGCCGAGCACGGGCGCGATCTGGCGCAGGTCGGAGTGGAGCCACTGGGTGGCGATGTAGAGGTGGACGCCGCCGTCCTCCTCGGGCACCGCGAGGCCGGACTCGGGGCCGAGGAAGGCCTGGTCCTGCATGCCGAAGGTGTACTCGCCCCTGACGATCACGTCCGCCCTCCTGGCGGCCTCCTCCGCGTCGCCGCGCACGATCGGCTGGCGGTGCACGACGTTGGGGTGCGGCACATGGCCGGCGTGGTGGTCGTCGCGGCCCTCGTGGAGGAGGATCGCGTCCGGCGCGGTCGCGGACGCCTCGTCGGTGATCACGGGCAGCTCGCGGTACTCGACCTTGATCTTGGCGGCGGCGCGGCGGGCCGTCTCCGGGTGGTCGGCGGCGACGATCGCGACCGGCTCACCGTGATGGCGCACCCTGCCGTGCGCGAGGACCGGGGTGTCCTGGATCTCCAGGCCGTAGTTCTTCACCTCGGTGGGCAGGTCGTCGTAGGTCAGCACGGCGTACACACCCGCCGTCGCCAGCGCCTCGGACGTGTCGATCGAGACGATCTCGGCGTGCGCGACCGTGGAGCGCAGGATCTGCCCCCACAGCATGTCCTCGTGCCACATGTCGGACGAGTACGCGAACTCGCCGGTGACCTTCAGGGTGCCGTCCGGGCGGAGCGTGGACTCGCCGATGCCACCCTTGGTGCGGGTGCCCTGCGTGATCTTCGCAGGAGCGCCGGTGGGGGCACCGCCCTGCTCGAACGTGGTGGAGAGCTTGGGGGAGGGCATGTCAGACCCCCTCGGACTGACGGGCGGCCGCCAGGCGGACCGCGTCCATGATCTTCTCGTAGCCGGTGCAGCGGCACAGGTTGCCCGAGAGCGCCTCGCGGATGTCCGCGTCGGACGGGTTCGGGTTGCTCTCCAGCATCTCGTCGGCGGCGACCAGCAGGCCCGGGGTGCAGAAGCCGCACTGCACGGCGCCGGCGTCGATGAACGCCTGCTGCACCGGGGAGAGTTCGTCGCCCTCGCCGGTCTGCGAGTCGGTGCCCTTGGCCTGCCACTGCTTCGCCTCGTCGAGCGAGGTCCCGCCGCAGGCGCCGGTGCCGCAGGACCGCTGCTTGGCGTAGTCCGCGAGGCCCTCGACGGTGACGACCTCGCGGCCCTCGACCTGCCCGGCGGCGACCAGGCACGAACACACCGGCACACCGTCCAGCCGGACCGTGCAGGAGCCGCACTCGCCCTGCTCGCAGGCGTTCTTGGACCCGGGCAGACCGAGCCGCTCACGCAGCACGTACAGCAGGGACTCGCCCTCCCACACGTCGTCGGCTTCCTGCGGACGGCCGTTGACCGTGAAATTGACGCGCATTACGCGGCTCCCTCCGTGCGTGCGGCGGTGCCGCGGTACGACTCCCAGGTCCAGGTCAGCGTCCGGCGGGCCATGACGCCCACCGCGTGCCGGCGGTAGCTCGCCGTGCCCCGGACGTCGTCGATCGGGTTGCAGGCGCCGGAGCACAGGTCCGCGAACTGCTTGGCGACCGACGGCGTGATGATCTTTCCGCTGTCCCAGAAGCCGCCCTCGTCGAGCGCCGCGTTCAGGAACTCCTCCGCGGCCCTGGCCCGGACGGGGGTCGGGGCGGCCGAGCCGATGCCGGTACGGACCGTCCTCGTCTCCGGGTGCAGCGCGAGCCCGAAGGCGCACACGGCGATGACCATGGCGTTGCGGGTGCCCACCTTCGAGTACTGCTGGGGCCCGTCCGCCTTCTTCACGTGCACGGCGCGGATCAGCTCGTCGGCGGCCAGCGCGTTGCGCTTCACCCCGGTGTAGAACTCGTCGATCGGGATGCGCCGGGAGCCCCGGACGGACTCCACCTCGACCTCGGCGCCGGCGGCGAGCAGGGCGGGGTGGGCGTCACCGGCCGGGGAGGCGGTGCCGAGGTTGCCGCCGACGCCGCCGCGGTTGCGGATCTGCGGGGAGGCCACGGTGTGCGAGGCGAGGGCCAGACCCGGCAGCTCGGCGCGCAGGTGCTCCATGACTCGGGAGTACGGGACGGAGGCACCCAGTCGCACGGAGTCCTCGCCGACCTCCCACTCGAAGAGGTCGCCGATGCGGTTGAGGTCCATGAGGTACTCGGGCCGACGGTGGTCGAAGTTGATCTCGACCATCACATCGGTGCCACCCGCAATCGGCACAGCGGTGGGGTGCTCTGCCTTCGCGGCGAGCGCCTCCTCCCAGCTGGCAGGGCGAAGGAAGTCCATGACCGGCTCTCTTCTTCGTCTCGTGGGTCGTACAAATTGAGCCAATCCGTGTGCGGCGGGCCCGGCTCGTTCATGTGCTGTTAACGCGGATTGACGTCAGTACACAGCCCCATGCTCCAACGGGGTCAGTCACCGAAACCATGAAGGAGTTGGCTGGCCAGTGCGGGCATCTTGTAGATTCGTATGAACAGAGGTCATCAGTAACCTCCTGGATTTCCTGGGGAAACGTCCGGCACAGCCCGCGTGACCTGGAGCACAGCACGGGAGACGGCTAGCACCGCTCAACCGCCCACCGCACGGGCCACCCACCCCTGGCCCGTCAAGATCCATCGTAGTTTTCGAGACAAAGAACGGCGGCGACGAGAATGCGGCTGCGCGCACTGCTGGACACCGACGCGCTGGGCCTCAGGCTGCTCGGCGGCGAGGACGAGCTGGACCGCACCGTGCGGGGCGTGATGACCACGGACCTGCGGGACCCCAGCCGCTACCTCTCCGGCGGCGAACTGGTGCTGACGGGCCTGGCCTGGCGCCGGGACGCGGCCGACTCCGAGCCCTTCGTGCGGATCCTGGCGCAGGCGGGCGTCGCGGCCCTCGCGGCCGGTGAGGCCGAGCTGGGCGATGTGCCCGAGGACCTGGTCCAGGCGTGTGCCCGGCACCGCCTCCCGCTGTTCGCCGTCCACGAGTCGGTGGCCTTCGCGACGATCACCGAGCACGTCGTACGGCAGGTCTCCGGCGAGCGCGCCGGGGACCTCGCCGCCGTGGTCGACCGGCACCGCCGGATGATGACCTCGGGCCCGGCGGGCGGCGGACCGGACGTCGTGCTCGACCTCCTCGGTTCCGACCTGGACCTGCGCGCCTGGGTCCTCTCCCCCACCGGCCGCCTCATCGCGGGCTCCGAGGTCGGCGGCCCCGCGCTGCCCCCCGAGGCCTGCGCCAAGCTGGCAGCCGAGCACCTGGCGGCCGCCCGCACCGGCCGCCGCGGTCCCCACCGCCTGATCCTCGGCACCACGACCTACTCGGTCTTCCCCATCCGCAGCAGCGGCCGCTCCCCGCAGGCCTCCCGGGACGTCCGCGAGACGGTCCTGTCGGACTGGCTGCTCGCCGTGGAGGCGGACGCCGGGGACTGGGCGGAGGAGCGCCTGGACCTGCTGCACGGCGTCACCCAGCTGATCGCGGTCGAGCGCGACCGCCGCGACGCCGCCCGCACGGTCCGCCGCCGCCTCGCCCAGGAGGTCCTGGAACTCGTCCAGACGGGCGCCGCCCCCGCCGAGATCGCGGCCCGCCTGCGCGTCGCCGCGCCGGTCCTCCTGCCCGGCCTCGGCGCGGCCCCCCACTGGCAGGTGGTCGTGGCCCGCGTCGAATGGGCGGGCTCCGAGATCGAGGCGGGCCCGGTGGCCCAGTCCCTGCTGGAGGAGATCCTGGTCGACCCGGCGGCCACCGGTCCCGAACCGTCCGACCGCATCGCCGTGGCCCACACGGGCGACGAGGCGATCGCCCTGGTTCCCCTTCCGGCCGTCTCGGCGGAGCACGACGGCTCGGAGAGCGGCGTCCTCGCGGACGCCCTGCTCACCTCCGTACGGGACCCCCTGTCGGCCGGCCTGGACGACGACGGCCGGGTGACCCTCGGCGTCAGCGCGGCCGTCCACTCGGCGGAGGGCCTGCGCGGCGCCCTGGAGGAGGCACGGCACGCCCGCCGGGTGGCCGCGGCCCGCACCGGGCGGGTCTGCGCGGCGGGCCACCAGGAACTGGCGTCGCACGTCCTCCTCCTGCCCTTCGTCCCCGACGACGTACGCCGCGCCTTCACGGCCCGGCTGCTGGACCCGCTGCGCGACTACGACCGCCGCCACCGCGCCGAGCTGATCCCGACCCTCGAAGCGTTCCTCGAGAGCGACGGCTCCTGGACCCGCTGCGCCTCCCGCCTCCACCTGCACGTCAACACGCTGCGCTACCGGGTCGGCCGCATCGAGCAGTTGACGAGTCGCGACCTTTCCCGCCTCGAGGACAAGCTGGACTTCTTCCTGGCGCTGCGCATGAGCTGAAACCTGAAAGGCCGAGGACTCCCACGACTTTGTGAAATCCTTCACCCACCCCCTTGGCCGGGCAGCTGAATTGGTGTTGAAATGCGGCCACCACTCAACAGCTCGATGGCGTGCTCGGGGAGGGCAACGTGGCGCATACCGCCATGTCTGGTACTGGAACGACCTCTGACGACGATCCCCTCCAGACCGCGGTATGGAGGCTGCGCTCACGGGCCTGCTGGGCCGACGCGGCCGCCCTGCTGACCCCGGCCACGCCGGCGGCCGCGCTGCAGCGCGCCGCACTGCTGGTCGAACGATGTCTGTACACCGAGCAGGGCTGGGAGGAGGCAGAGGACGCCCTGCGCACGGCCGAGGCCCTGGCCCTCACCGACGAGGAACGGGGCGCGGCGGCCTGCGAGCGCGGGCAGCTCGCCTACGCCGCCACCCTGCACACGGTCCGGGACCGCGCCGACGAGGCACGGGCGGCCCTCGGCCGGGCGGCGGCCCTGATCCCCCCTGGCACCTCCGGCCGCCCCCTGCTGGACTTCCGCCGCGGCCTGCTCGCCGAGAACCTCGCGCACTCCCCCCAGTCCGCCCAGGCCGCCTACCGCCGCGCCCACGCGGGCGCCACGGCCCACGGCAACACCCTCCTGCTGTCCTTCACCTGGCGCCACCTGGCCGGACTGGCCCTCAGGGAAGGCGATTTGACCGAGGCCCGGCACGGCTTCGCCGAGTCCCTGCGCATCCGCGAGGAACTGGGCTACCTGGTCGGCACGGCCCCCGCACTGGCCTCCCTGGCCGACACGGAACCCGAACCGGAGGCCTCCCGCCTACGCGAGGAGGCCCGCCGCCTCTACCGCCTCCTGGGCGGCGTCCCCACCTGGCTGGCAGCCCACCTCACCCCACCGACCCCGGACGCGGCAACGGCATAGCAACGAGATCGCCGAGCGGCACGCGTCCCCGCCCCCCGGGGCGGGTTGCCGCCCCAGGCGGCACGCATGCCCGCGACTTGAGCGACCGACGCACGAAGCCGCACCCGCGTACGGCGAGAACCCGGGCACACGGGGACGGCACCCACCCACGACGAGAAGCCCGTGTCAGGGACGGCACCCACCCACGACGAGAAGCCCGTGTCAGGGACGGCACCCACCCACGACGAGAAGCCCGACACACAAGGGCGGCACCCACCCACGACGAGAAGCCCGACACACAAGGGCGGCACCCACCCACGACGAGAAGCTCGTGTCAGGGACGGCACCCGCCCGCGGCGAGAAGGGGTCGTGTCGGGGGGTGTCCGCCCGCAGCGGTTGGCGCGCCAACACGGGTGCGTCGGTAAGTGACCGATTCCGCGCCGTTCCGAGGACGGACACCCCCCGGCACGGCCCCGACCCACCCCCCGGACAGAAGGCGCCGCAGCAACCAGGCACTCACCCGCACTGGCATCGCGCACCGGCTAACACCAGCGCGCGAAGTGCTCCTCCACGACCACCCGCACGGCGTCCAGATCCCGCAGCACGAGCGCATCCACCAACGCGGCATGCTCAGCCGCATCGGCCATCAGCTCCGTACGCCCCCCGGAGGCCGCGACCAACGACCACTGCGCCCGCCGCTGCACGTCGTCGGCGATCCGCACCAACTGCTCGTTCCCCGCAAGCGCCAGCACGGCCCGGTGAAACGCCCGGTCGGCCTCCGCATACGTCGCCCGGCATCCGGAGGACGCGGCCCGCACGGTCGCCTCGGCCGACGGCCGCAGCTCCGCCCACCGCTCCGCGGGCACCACCCGCGCCAGCCGCAGAATCAACGGCGCCTCGATCAGGCGCCGTACCTCGGCGAGTTCGGAAAGCTCACGCGCATCCCGCACGACGACCCGGAAGCCCCGGTTGGGCACGACCTCGACCGCGCCCTCCAACGCCAGTTGCTGCATGGCCTCCCGCACAGGCGTCGCCGACACCCCGAACCGCTCCGCCAACGCCGGCGCCGAGTACACCTCCCCCGGCCGCAACTCCCCGCTCACCAGCGCGGCCCGCAAAGCGTCCAGGATCTGCCCCCGCACGGAGGCCCGCTGCACCACGGGCCGGATCGGCGCCTCACTGTGCGTGTGCTCCCCCCGCACAGCCCCGACGGCACCACCCGCATCGCCCTGCTCCCGGTCCCGCCCCCGCTCCGCACCCGCGGGCTGCGCCGGAACCCGCACCCGCGGCACCGCGAAATCAGCCGAGCCACCCTCGGCAAAGCCACCCTCGGCGAAGCCACTTTCGGCCAAGCCACCCTCGGCCAAGCCACTTTCGGCGAAGCCACCCTCGGCGAAGCCCTGCGCACCTCGCTCCACGGGGTCCTCCTCCGGACGTGTCAGTACTTGGGGTCATTAACGGCGGCTTGTTACTCGTCCGTCAAGCACCTTAGGCGCAGAAGCCCCCGGTTCAAATCCGCACCCCGTCGGGTAAGGTTAGCCTTACCTCTGAACGGCCCCAAACGTCTGCGAATGGGTGGTCCCCGTATGCCCGTGCCCGCCTCGGCCACAGCAAGCGCGTACGCCCGCCTCACGGAAGCCGTCCCCAGCATGGGCGTCACGGAACTGGACCACGCGGAGCCCTTCCCCACCGGCCCCGGATGGATCACCAGCGACGCCCTCGCCGCAGGCGGCACCGCCCTCGACGACTTCCTCGCCCACGACGAGGCCCAGGTCGTCCGCGACTACGGCCGACAGGCCCGCCCCGACGTGATAGCCAGTTTCGGCCTGCACCGCTACGCCTGGCCGGCCTGCCTGCTGATCACCGTCCCGTGGTTCCTCAGCCGCCGCGTCCCCCGCTACCCCGTGACGCACGTCTCGTACGACCGCGACGCCCCCGGCCTGGCCATGGGCCACCTCATGGTCCGCCCGCACGGCTTCGCCTGCCTCCCCGACGACCCCGCCGCGATCCTCCCGGGCGCCACGGTGGTCCCGGACGAGGAGGCGCTGCGGGCCGAGGTACGCGCGGCCGTCGCCGAGCACCTCGAACCGGTCCTGGCCGCCTTCGGCCCCCGGATGCGCCGCCGCGGCCGCGCCCTGTGGGGCATGGCGACCGACGAGATCGTCGAGGGCCTGTGGTACGTCGCCCACCTCCTCGGCGAGGAGGACCGCGCGCGCCACGAGCTGGAGTTGCTGCTGCCGGGCGCGACCAAGCCGTACGCCGGCTCGGCCGCCTTCCGTGAGCTCAAGGGCCCGAACGGCGAGACGCTGCCCACCCGGGACCGGGCGAGCTGCTGCATGTTCTACACCCTCCGCCCCGAGGACACCTGCGCCACCTGTCCGCGCACCTGCGACGCGGACCGCGTGACCAAACTGCTGGCCACGACGGTCGGTTGAGGCGACTCACACCCCGTCACATCCCGTAAGATCATCGGGACCGCCCGGGCAACCACACCAGCACCACTCGTACCGCCGGCATCACTCGTACGGGTAGTCTTATTCGAACTCAACTCCCGCCCCTCACGCGGCAGTTCGAGCAGAACGCCGCCCCGGGCATCCCCTTGCACCTCCATGGCGGCCTCTTGCCCCGAAACCCCCTGAGGGCCGGTGGGTTTGGGCCACCATGGCGGGCGTTACGCCCTATCCCAATGCAAGGGACCCCAGATGAGACTGACCGACATATCGCTGAACTGGCTGCTACCGTGCGCCGTACTGCTCGCGGGCATGCTGACGGCGGTTGCGGTACTCCAGCGCGGCAAGCGTTCCGCGGGGAAGGACGCGAGCGCGGACGACTCGTGGGAGCGTATGGAGGAGCGCCGCAGGCGCAAGGAAGCCATATACGGCACCGCTTCCTACGTACTCCTCTTCTGCTGTGCCGCGGTCGCCGCGGCGCTCTCCTTCAAGGGCCTCGTCGGCTTCGGCCAGCAGAACCTCGGCCTCACCGGCGGCTGGGAATACCTGGTTCCGTTCGGCCTCGACGGCGCGGCGATGTTCTGCTCGGTGCTCGCGGTGCGTGAGGCCAGCCACGGTGACGCGGCGCTCGGCTCCCGGATACTGGTGTGGACGTTCGCGGGCGCGGCGGCCTGGTTCAACTGGGTGCACGCCCCCCGCGGCCTCGGCCACGACGGCGCCCCCCACTTCTTCGCGGGCATGTCCATGTCGGCGGCGGTCCTCTTCGACCGCGCCCTGAAGCAGACCCGCCGGGCCGCGCTGCGTGAGCAGGGTCTGATTCCGCGACCACTGCCGCAGATCCGCATAGTCCGCTGGCTGCGGGCGCCGCGTGAGACGTACAGGGCATGGTCGCTGATGCTGCTGGAAGGTGTCCGCACCCTCGACGAGGCCGTCGACGAGGTGCGCGAGGACAAGCGGCAGAAGGAGCAGACGCGACTGCGGCGGCGTGAGCAGGAGCGGCTGGAGCGTGCGCAGCTCAAGGCGATCAGCCGGGGCCACGGTCGCGGCTTCGTCGGCCGGGGCGGCGGACGGCACGCCGAGCTGCCCGCCGTGGAGCAGGTCGCCGAACGCGTCCCCGCGGAGCCTGCCATATCCACCGCGGAACCACTGCCGCTCCGCGCACGGCCCTCACTGCAGCCCGTGCGCACCGGCTCCGATCCGCTCACGGTCGACCTCACCGCGGAGGACGACACCATGGCCCTCCCGCGCCTCGACTCCCTTGAGCGCAAGCTGAAGGACCTGGAGCAGCAGTTCGGTTAGGACCGGACAGCACGGGACGGGGGTGCGGTCCGACACGGACCGCACCCCGTACCGTTCAGGCGGCCTCCGCGTCCGCCTCCAGTTCGAACCACACGGACTTCCCCGACTCGTGCGGCCTTACGCCCCACGCGTCCGCGAGGGACTCCACCAGCACCAGCCCCCTGCCGTGCGTGTTCTCGTCGGGGTTCGCCACCCGCAACCGGGGCCTGCGGGCCACGTAGTCCCGGACCTCCACCCGCAGCCCGTGGGGCCCGACGGTGGCCGTCAGGACGGCCTCCTGGTCGGTGTGGACGATCGCGTTGGTGACGAGTTCGCTGGTGAGCAGTTCCGCTATCTCCGCCCGGCCGGGTTGTCCCCAGTGCCGTAGCAGGTCGCGCAGCTCTCTGCGGGCCTCCGGGACCGCCCTCAGGTCCGCCCTCCCGAGTCTGCGCTTCAGTTGCGACGCATGTGCCTGCTCCGTGACGCCGTCGGCCTCTTCCTCCACCGTCCCCGCCGAGAAGGCCCCGAACGCCGCGGGACCGCCCCCTCGTGCCTGCCTCTTCATGTCCCCCGCCCGCGTGCCGATGTCGGTTCCCCTCCTGCTCGAACACGTTCAGGGGGATCCTTGCCCGATGGGCGCCGCGGCAGTCATGTGGAATTGTCAACGACCGTGTGTTCGGCCACGGCGGTGTCCGTCCCGGGCGCCCCACGGGGCCGCCGCCCGCGCGTCCGGCGCGGTCCGGGCCGACCCGGATGGTCTCAACTGCCGACCTGGGGCTGCCGATCCGGCCGTAGCCGCTGAGCGCGTGGGGCCGCCGGCTAACGACATCCGGTCGCGGGCCGCCGTAGCGGTGCCGTGGCGCGGACGGCGAGACTGGCCAGAACCGTACGGCACGGCGGCCGCCCTCCCCACCCCCGTGGGAGAGGACGCCGCCGTTCCTCACGGGGACCGTGCGGTCAGTACAGCTTGTTCACCGCGGTGGTGGTGGTCTTCTTGAAGGCGCGCACCGGGGCGTCGGAGAAGTCGCCCATCTGCGCCCAGTCCACGACGGTGACGGTCCGGCCGTCGCGGCCCACCGACATCAGGCGGATGTCCGTGGCACCCCACGCCGTCCAGGTGTGCAGACCGTGCACGTGGGCGCCCTCCTCGACCGGCACGGCGCCGTAGTCGCGGTGCGCGGCGCCGATCTCAGGGTCCGTCTCGAGGCGGTCGGGGCAGTTCCGGATCTCCTCGTTCATGCGGCCGGCGAGGGCCTTGGCCTTGACAGCACTGCCCGTGACGATGGTGAGCTGACGGGCGCCGGTGTCGAGGTCGGTGCGGAACTCCCGGTAGCGGGAGTCGTAGCCCGGGAAGACGTCGGCGAGGCAGAGACCGAGCTCCAGCGGCACCCCGTCGGTGACCTTGCCCGCGGTCCAGGAGGACGAGGGGTGCGGCGGCAGTTGGGACGCCGAGAGGAAGGCTGGGGCGGGCTTCGCCGGGGCGGCGGCGCCCGCCGGTGCGGCGAGGGTCGTGAGCGTGGTGAGCCCGGCGACGACGAGTGCGGTGAGCGCGCCGGCTCGGATGCGGTTGGGCATGGGTCTCCCCGTGAAGGTGTCGTACGAAGTGGAATCGCCGCCCGGCGCCTGACGGTCGGTCCGGCGGAACCAGGGGCGACGCCAAGAGCATCGGCCGTACCGGCGGGCAGCCGCAACAGCCGGCGCGGCATCCGGCACGGTGGAACCATCCCAGCCCGGCTGACGTGCAGATATGTGAGTGCCTGGGATGCCGCCCGGGCCGGGACGGAGGGTACGGTGCCGGCACACGACGACGTGGCGGAGTTCGCGGCGCTGCTGCGGGCGTTCAAGGCGCGCACCGACCGCAGTTACGGCTCGCTGGCCCGCCGCCTGGGCATGAACACCTCGACGCTGCACCGCTACTGCGCCGGCGAGGCGGTCCCGCTCGACTTCGCCCCGGTCGAACGCCTCGCCGCGCTGTGCGGCGCCACACCGGAGGAACGCCTGGACATCCACCGCCACTGGCTCCTGGCCGTCGCGGCCCGCCGGAAGGGCCGGACGGCGGGGTCGACCTCGGCCGCCGCGCGCGAAGCGGCGGTGGAGGAGGGCCCTCCGAAGGAGCCTCGCACGGAGCCGGCGCCCGTACCGACGCCCTCGCGGAGGATCGCCCGCCCCTGGTACCGGCATCGCCGCCTGGCCCTCGCCGCCGGACTCGCCTCCGCCCTGGTCGTCGCCCTCGTCGCCCTGCGTCCGGACGGTGGGGGCGGCAAGGAGCAGGCGAAGCCCCCGCGTCCGGTGGCCGTCGCCGCTCCGCTCGCGTGGACCGCCGACTCCCAGGCGTGGTCGCTCGGCTGCGGTCACGACTACGTCATCCGCAGATCTCCGGACCGGGTCCCGCCGCCCCCGGCCCCACAGGACGCCGGGCGGTGGGCGGCGACCCAGGACGCCGTGCACGGGCGTGAGACGAACATCCGGGTCTCCGTGCAGGGCAGGACGTCCACGGCCGTGGTCCTGGAGGCGCTGCGCGTCCGTGTCGTGGGCCGTACCGACCCGGTGCCCGGCACGGCGTACGCCATGGACCAGGGCTGCGGCGGCGCGCTGACGCCCCGCCACTTCGCGGTCGACCTGGACGCCGACCGCCCGATCGCCCGCGCGATGCCCGGCAACGACGCGGGCGACCCCCTCCCGGCGGTGCGCATGCCCTACCGCGTGTCCGCCGAGGACCCGGAGGTCCTCCTGGTCAACGCCCGTACCGGGCACTGCGACTGTTCGTGGTACCTGGAGCTGGACTGGTCCTCCCAGGGCCGGTCCGGCACGATCCGCATCGACGACGACGGCCACCCGTTCCGCACGACCGCCATCGAGGACCTGCCCCGGTACGCGTACGACACGTCCGCGCGCCGCTGGACGCCTTACGTCGACTAGGGCCTGGGCACGTTGCGGAGGTTGGAGCGGGCCATCTGGAGCATGCGGCCGACGCCGCCGTCCAGGACCATCTTCGAGGCGGACAGGGCGAACCCTGTCACCATCTCGGCCTTGATCTTCGGCGGGATGGACAGCGCGTTGGGGTCGGTGACGACGTCCACGAGGGCGGGGCCCTTGTGGCGGAAGGCGTCCTTGAGGGCGCCGGCGAGTTGCTTGGGCTTCTCGACGCGGAGGCCGTAGGCACCGCAGGCGCGGGCGACGGCGGCGAAGTCGGGGTTGGTGTTGGTGGTGCCGTACGAGGGCAGGCCGGCCACCAGCATCTCCAGCTCGACCATGCTGAGCGCGGAGTTGTTGAACAGTACGACCTTCACCGGCAGGCCGTACTGCACCAGGGTCAGGAAGTCCCCCATCAGCATGGCGAATCCGCCGTCCCCCGACATCGACACGACCTGCCGGCCCGGGTCGGTGAACTGGGCGCCGATCGCCATCGGCAGGGCGTTCGCCATCGAGCCGTGGGAGAACGAACCGATGACGCGGCGCCGGCCGTTGGGCGAGATGTACCGGGCCGCCCAGACGTTGCACATACCGGTGTCCACGGTGAAGACGGCGTCCTCGTCGGCGAGTTCGTCCAGCACGGCCGCCACGTACTCGGGGTGGATCGGGACGTGCTTCTCGACCTTGCGGGTGTACGCCTTGACGACCCCTTCCAGCGCGTCCGCGTGCTTCTTGAGCATCTTGTCGAGGAAGCGCCGGTCCGTCTTGGTCCGCACCCGCGGGATCAGGCAGCGCAGCGTCTCCTGGACGTCGCCCCAGACGGCGAGGTCCAGCTTGGAGCGGCGCCCCAGGCGTTCCGGGCGCACGTCGACCTGGGCGATCCGCACGTCGTCGGGAAGGAAGGCGTTGTAGGGGAAGTCGGTTCCCAGCAGGATCAGCAGGTCGCACTCGTGGGTGGCCTCGTAGGCGGCGCCGTAGCCGAGGAGTCCGCTCATCCCGACGTCGAACTTGTTGTCGTACTGGATCCACTCCTTGCCGCGCAGGGCGTGCCCGACCGGGGACTTGATCTTCTCGGCGAACTCCATCACCTCGGTGTGCGCCCCCGCCGTGCCGCTGCCGCAGAAGAGGGTGACCTTGTCGGCGTCGTCGATGAGTCGGACGAGGCGGTCGATCTCGGCGTCGCCGGGCCGGACGCTGGGCCGGGAGGTGACGAGGGCGGACTCGGGCGCCCTGTCGGGGGCGGGCCGGTCGGCGATGTCGCCCGGCAGGGTGACGACGCTGACGCCGCCCTGCCCGATCGCGTGCTGGATGGCGGTCTGGAGCAGCCTCGGCATCTGCTGCGGGCTGGAGATCATCTCGCTGTAGTGGCTGCACTCCTGGAACAGCCGGTCGGGGTGGGTCTCCTGGAAGTAGCCGAGGCCGATCTCGCCTGACGGGATGTGGGAGGCGAGGGCGAGCACCGGGGCCATGGAGCGGTGGGCGTCGAACAGGCCGTTGATGAGGTGCAGGTTGCCGGGTCCGCAGGAACCGGCGCAGGCCGCCAGCTTCCCGGTGATCTGCGCCTCCGCGCCGGCCGCGAAGGCGGCGGTCTCCTCGTGCCGGACGTGGATCCAGTCGATGGCGGAGTTGCGGCGGACCGCGTCGACGACCGGGTTGAGGCTGTCGCCGACGACGCCGTACAGGCGTTTGACTCCGGCGCGGGCGAGGATGTCGACGAACTGTTCGGCGACGTTCTGCTTGGCCATGGTTCGATGCACCCCTTCGACTGTCCTTGGGTCCATCAATCCACAGGGTTCGCCCTCACGCCTCCCACACGGCGGCCGCCGTACGGTCGTCGGCGTATCCCTTCACCCGTACCTGGGTGTCGGCGAGGAAGGCGGCGAGACCCGGTGGCTGCGCGGCCGCCCACCGCTCCCGCAGATGCGCGGGCAGCTCCGGTTCGCCGCGCAGCGGCTCCGCGAGGCCGCCCGTGCACATCAGGAGCGTGTCACCCGGTCGGGCGACGGAGGCGCGGAAGCGGAAGGGTTCGCGGGGTGGCTCGGGGGCCGGTTCGTAGGGGCTCGGCGGGGTCGGTATGCCCAGGTCCATGGTGAGCCGGTCGCCCGCGGGGGTCTCGGCGGGCGGTGACCCGAAGCTGAGGACGGGCTCACCGGTGACCTCGCCGAACTGCGGTTCGATGTCCTGCCAGGCTCCGTCGCGCAGCCGGAACAGGCCTCCGGCGCCGACGCCGAAGAAGACGCGGGTACGGCAGCCGGGGTCTGCGGGCAGGAGCAGGCAGCGCAGGGTGGCGGCGTACTCGTCGGGCAGCAGGCCCTGTTCGGCGGCGCTGGCGCGAAGTTTGCCGAGGCTGCGGTCGGTGAGCCGGTGCAGGCCGGACTTCAGGTCGCCGCGGCGGCCGGCGCGTATGTCCTCGGCGAGCCGTGCGTGGCTGCGCCCGACCGCACGCCCGATCCACTGGCACACCTCGGCGGCGGCGCGGTGCGCACCGGCGGTGGCACGTGCGCCGGTGGCCATCGCGACCAGTACGAGCGCGGTGTCGCCGGTGCCGAACCGGGCGGTGAACAGGGCGTCGCGGCGGGGCTCGCCCCGGTAGCGCGCGGAGTCCCCGCGCACGGAGGCGGCGCGCAGGGTGCAGGCGCCGTAGTGGGCGCCGTCCAGCACGGTGTCGGCGACCAGGTCGCCGAGGTCGTCGGGGTCGGCGGGCGGCAGGGCGGTGGGCTCGGGCTCGTAGGTGGGCGGGCCGGAACCGACGTGGTGCAGCGGAGTGGGGGTGACGGGGGCCAGGCGGGGTGGTGCGGGTGGGGGCGGCGGGAACGGCGGGGGCGGCTCAGCGAAGGTGGGGGCGGGGCGGCCGGTGGCCGAGGTGGTGGGGCCGGTGGGCGGGAGCGGCAGGGGAGGGGCCGTCTCGGCGTCGCGCGGCCCGGGGACCGGCCCGTCGGCGCGGGGCGATGCGTCCGCGCGGTCGGCGCCGCCCCGTGGCGGTCGTGCGCCGCCGCGGCGCGGCGCGGGTGAGCCGCCGGGAGCGCCCGGCGGTTCGGTCACCGCGTCCGCCGCCGAGGCGAAACGGTCGTCGAGCGACTCGGGCGTGCGCGTGGGGCCCGTGTCCTCGGTGGTGTCGTCGTACAGCTGCCGCCACCAGTCGTCGGAGTGACCGGCGGGCCTTCCCCCCTGCTGGCTCATGCCCTCAATTGTCCACCGCACGGCCCGGATGAAAACGGGGCGTTCGGAAAATGGGACGCGGCTCTCCGGGTTCGCACGGCGTGTCGGGGTGACGTGTCGTACGGGTGTCGGGTGCGGCGTACGCGCGCCGGGGCCAGGCATCGCACGGACGTGCGAGAGAGGCCACCGGGCGACTCCACCCCCCACGGGAGAGCCGCCCGGCGACGCGAAACACCCGGTGCCCGTCGGCGCCGGTGGCCCCACCTTGGCAGGGTTACGCGCGGTACGGCGATGATGTGCCGTGGCGGCTTTGCGCCGTGGCCTGTTTGCGCCACGGCCGGTCGGCGGGTCCGGATTCCGGGGAGGGGCGAGGGTTGACGCCGGCGGCGATCGGGCTGGACGGGACGCACGAGTCGACGTACCGCGCGCTGGTGGCGGTGGGCGCCGCCGACGTGCCCGATCCGTCCCGGGCCTTGCCGCTGCGGTTCGCCAGACAGCTGGACCTGGGTCTGAGGACCGTTCAGCGGCTGACGGGGATGACGACCCGGTGGCAGCTGGGGTGGCACGTGTACGAGCGCGGGTGGGTGGCCCGGGGCCGCTGAGGCACCGGAGCGCGGCGCGCCAGCCCACGCGCGGCGCCGCCGGCGACCTGCGAGGTTCCGTGGGCTCCGGCAGGCTGGGCAGATGGGAGTGTGGCAGCTCCTGCTGGCCGGCCTGCTGATGTTGGCCGGCCTGTGCGGAGTGCTGGTGCCCGGGGTTCCGGGGTCGTGGCTGGTGTGGGCGGCGGTGATGTGGTGGGCGCTGCAGGACCCGCAGCCGACCGCATGGTTCGTGCTGGTCGGCGCCACCGTCGCGCTGTTCCTGGCGCAGGTGGTGCGCTGGGCCCTGCCACCGCGCAGGCTCCGGGAGAGCGACGCCACCCCCCGGATGGCGGTGTACGCCGGGCTCGGCTCGCTCGTCGGCTTCTTCGTCGTCCCGGTCGTCGGCGCGATCCCGGGCTTCATGGCGGGCATCTACCTCTGCGAACGCCTCCGGCTCGGCCGCCACGCCGAGGCCTGGGCCGCCGTGCGCACGGCGATGCGCTCGGGGGGCTCCAGCGTGCTCGCGGAGCTGTTCACCTGTCAGCTGATCATGGGCGTCTGGCTGGGCGTCGTGATCTGGGGCTGACCGGCCCGGCGGACGATCAGTCCTTGCGGCCGGTCACCGCGACCGTCACACCGAGGCCGATCATGGTCAGACCGCCGGCGCCACCGATGGCCGCGAGCCGCCCCGGGGACCGGGCGAACCAGTTCCGGGCACCGGCCGCGGCCAGCCCCCAGACGCTGTCGCAGGCGACGGCGATGAGGTTGAAGACCAGGCCGAGCAGCAGCATCTGCGCGATGACGTGCCCCTGCGCGCGGTCCACGAACTGGGGCAGTACGGCGGCGAAGAACACGATCGTCTTCGGGTTGGTCACCCCGACCGCGAACCCCTCCCACAGCGTGCGCAGCCCCCCGGGGCCGGCTTGCGCCTGGCCGAACGCCGCCCGCAGCGCGTGCCGTTGCCGTATCGCCCGGATGCCCAGGTGGATCAGGTAGGCGGCGCCGGCCAGCTTCAGCGCCATGAAGACGACGGCCGACCGCTCCACCACGGCACCCACGCCGAACGCCACGGCGGCCACGGCGGCGTACGCCCCCAGCGTGTTGCCCACCACGGTGGTCAGCGCGGCCCGGCGCCCCTGCGCCAGGGCGCGCCCGACCACGAACAGGACACTCGGCCCGGGGACCACGATCAGCAGGAACGACATGGCGGCGAAGGCCGCGAGTCGATCGGTCTGCACCATGCCGCCCACGGAACCACGTGGGCGGCAGGCGGTTCAATCGGTTATCCGGCGGCGCCCAAGGGCGGCAGCACGCCCTCCAGTGTGAGCAGCCGCACCTTGCGGTCCAGGCCACCCGCGTAGCCGGTCAGCGAGCCGTCGGCGCCGATGATCCGGTGGCAGGGGCGCACGACGAGCAGCGGATTGGCGCCGATCGCGCCGCCGACGGCCCGTACGGCGGCGCGCGGGGCGCCGATCCGCGCCGCGATCTCACCGTACGTGGTGGTCGCCCCGTAGGGCAGCGATTCGATCGCGTCCCACACCCGCTGCCGGAACGGCGTCCCCTCGGAACGCCGTCGCAGCCGGAACTCCTTCAGCTCCCCGGCGAAGTAAGCGGCGAGCTGCTCCTCCGCCTCGCGGAAGAGCGCGGGATCATGCCGCCAGCCGTCCTGGACGCTACGTCCGCCCTTCTGCCCGGGCACGGACAGGGAGGTGAGGGTGCCGTCCGGGTCGGCGGTGAGCAGCAGCTCGCCGAGAGGGCTGCCGACGGTGGCCCAGTGGATCTCCACGGAGGCGACAGCGGTGGTCACGGGGGGACGGGCGGTGATGCTCACAGGAACTCCAACTCCCCTGCTGTGCGCAGGTGTCGTACGGCATACGAGCGCCAGGGGCGCCAGCTGTCGGGGACGTCCGCGCCGGGCGGGGCGACGTCGGGGTCGCCGAGGGCGCGGGTGCGGATGACGGCGACGGTGGTGGCGTCCAGGCCGGGTACGGCGAGCAGCGCGGCCTGCGCGTCGTACCGGTCGGCGCCCGGATCGAGGCGTACGGCGCCGTCGGCGAGGGCCGTGGTCAGGGCGCCCAGGGTGCCCTCGGGTTCGGCGCCGGCGAGGACGGCCGGTTCGGGGAAGAGGTGGGTGAGGGTGCCGCAGGGCGCGTCGAGCGCCTTGCCGTACCGCCGAACCAGCCCCTCCGCCGCCGGCCGGCCCACCAGCGCACGTACCGCCAGTTCCTCCGGGTCGGCGGCGCCGGGCGACCGCAGCCCGGGCCGCGCGGCGACCAGGGGGGCGAGCCGCGGATCGGCGCCGAGGCGCCCGTCGACGGCGTACGGATCGGCGTCGAGGTCGAGCAGCCGCCGCAGCCGCTGCACGGCGGTGGTGAGGTCCCGCTGGTCGGTCAGGTGCATCCGGGCGTCGAGCCAGCCGCCGGGGTGGGTGGCGGAGCCGGAGCTCCGGGTGCGCTCGTCCACGGCGACGATGCCGGTGCCGTACGGCAGCCGGAGCGTGCGCCGGTAGGTGCGCCGGCCGGGCGTCCCGCCGACGTCCTCGATGCCGGCCACGGCCTCGCGCGCGAGCAGGTCGAAGACGGCACCCGCGTGGTAGGGCCCGCGGTGGGCGAGCCGCAGCGGGATCCCGGCGCTCGGGGTGTCCGCCCGCCGGGCGGTACGTCCCTTGGGCGCGGCGGCCCGCAGTTCGCTCGGGGTCGAGGCGTACACCTCGCGCATGGTGTCGTTGAACTGCCGCACGCTGGCGAACCCGGCGGCGAACGCGATCTGCGTGATGGGCAGGCCGGTGGTCTGGATCAGCACGCGCGCGGTGTGCGCCCGCTGGGCCCGGGCGAGGGCGACGGGCCCGGCGCCGAGCTCGGTGGTCAGCTGGCGCTGCACCTGCCGGGCGCTGTACCCGAGCCGCGTGGCGAGCCCGGCGACGCCCTCCCGGTCCACGACGCCGTCGCCGATCAGCCGCATGGCCCGACCCACGACATCGGCCCGGACGTTCCACTCGGCCGACCCCGGCACGGCGTCCGGGCGGCACCGCCGGCAGGCGCGGAAGCCCGCTCCCTGCGCGGCGGCGGCCGTCGCGAAGAACCGCACGTTGGGCCGCTTGGGGGTGACGGCGGGACAGCTGGGCCGGCAGTAGATGCCCGTGGTCTCGACCGCGAAGAAGAACTCGCCGTCGAACCGGGCGTCCCTGCTGCGCACGGCCGCGTACCTGGTGTCTTCATCCATCACGCTGTCCAGTCTGCGCCCTGGAGAGGGGTGCGGCTGGCGGAATTCGGACACCCTGCTGTGTGACGTGCGACGTGCGCCCCGGGGGACGGGCTCGGGCGGGCGCGGCAGCGCCGCACGGCACCGGCCGGTGCCCCCACCCGTGCCCGCCCCGGGTACGTCCTACCGCTGACGCCCCCGCTTGGCCTCCATCGCGGCCCGCCCCTCGGCGCCCTTGCGCTTCCAGTCCTTGCGGATCTCCGCCCGGAGCCGGGCGTCGGTCTTGGCCACGATCCACTGGTTCTCCCGGAGCAGCTTGCGATAGCTCTCCAGCCGCCGTACCGGCAGTTCACCCGAGTCGAGCGCGGCCAGCACCGCGCAGCCCGGTTCGGCCTCGTGGGCGCAGTCGTGGAACCGGCAGTCGTCCGCCAGCTCCTCGATCTCGGCGAACACCTGCCCGACCCCGGTGCCGGCGTCCCAGAGCCCGACGCCGCGCAGGCCCGGCGTGTCGATCAGGACACCGCCGCCGGGCAGCGTCAGCAGGTTGCGCGTCGTGGTCGTGTGCCGCCCCTTGCCGTCGACGTCCCGGGCGGCCTGCACCTCCATCACGTCCTGTCCGAGCAGCGCGTTGGCGAGCGTCGACTTGCCCGCGCCGGACTGCCCGAGCAGGACGGACGTCCCCCCGGCCACGACGGCGGCGAGTACGTCCAGTCCGTCCCCGCCGACGGCGCTGACCGCCAGCACGGGCACGCCCGGCGCCGTGTTCTCCACGTCCTGCACGAGGTGCGAGAGCGTCACCGCGTCCGGGACCAGGTCGGCCTTGGTCAGCACGACCACCGGCTGCGCCCCGGACTCCCAGGCGAGGGCGAGGAAGCGCTCGATGCGGCCGAGGTCGAGCTCGACGGCCAGCGACACGGCGACGATCGCGTGGTCGACGTTGGCGGCGAGGATCTGCCCCTCGGACCGCTTGGAGGAGGTGGAGCGCACGAAGGCGGTACGGCGCGGCAGACACGTCCGTACGTAGCGGGGAGTGCCCGCGGGTTCGACGGCGACCCAGTCGCCGGTGCACACGACCCGCAGCGGGTCGTGGGGCGTGACGAAGGCGGTGTCGGCCCGCAGCACCCCGCCGGCGGTGACCACGTCGCACTGACCGCGGTCGACCCGGACCACCCGCCCGGGCAGCAGCCCTTCGGAGTCGTACGGGGCGAACTCGTCCGCCCACGCGTCGTCCCAGCCGTAGGGAGCGAGCGCGGTGGAAACAGAGGTGGAAGACAACAGGGTGACCCTTCACAAGGGTGGCCCCGGCGGGGCGCGCACGGACGGCGCGCGAAAGCGTGGAGTGTGTCAGCCGGTGGCCACGGAGGTGGACTTGATGAGTTCCTGGGTGCGGGCAGCGCACAGCACGGCGACAGTCATCGGGTCTACACCTCCTCGACACACACTCGGTGGTACGGCGGCGGCATCGGGGCCACCGCCGGTTGCGCCCTCACTCTAACCGGGCGCCTCGGTGCCCCGTCAACGCGTTTTCTGCGCACCGGAGACCTTCAGGCCCCCGAGCACTCCCGTCCGTTCAGCGTGAAGTCGTACGCCGGTGAGTTCCTGCCGCGCCAGGAGGCGAGGAAGCCGAAGGCGAGGCTGCCGTCGGCGGCGACGGTCCGGTTGTAGTCGGCGGCGGTGGCGGTGACGCGGGAGCCGCTCTGGCTGACGTCCGCGTCCCACATCTGGCCGACCTGCTGGCCGTCCCGGAAGGTCCAGGCGACCCGCCAGTCGTCGAGGGAGCGCTCGGTGGTGACCTTGACGGCCGCCTGGAATCCGTCGGGCCACTGTCCGACGAGGTCGTAGGTGACGTGGCAGGTCGGCCGGGCGCTCGCGCCGGGCGCCGGCCGGGTCCGCGCCGTGGGACCGGTCGTCGAGCCCTGGGGTTCGGGGTCGGTGCCCTCGTGCGCGGACGGCGCGGCGGAAGTCTCCTTGCCCGAGGGCTTCGGAGAGGGCGACGCCGGCTGCGAGGGGGTCCGGGTGACGGCCGGCAGGGAGAGGCCGGGACCGGCCACGGGCCGGCGGTCGGCGGCGTCCGTGGGTGCCATGGCGCCGTCACCGCTGTCGCCCTGCTGCATCAGGGTCACGGCGAGGGCCAACAGGGAGACCAGGACGGCGGCGACGAGCAGGCCACCCCGCAGCACGCGTGCCTTGTCGGTACCGGCCGGGGCCGCCTCGTCGTCGGGGTCGGGGGCGTCGGGGCGGCCGGCGCCGAGGCGTGCCTCGGCGGCGCGGCGGCGGCGCTCCAGATAGGCGAGGCCGCCCCAGCCGACGACGCCGCCGGCGAGGGCGCCGGGCAGGCCGCCGCCGTGCAGGCGCAGACAGGCGGCGGCCTCCGCGCACTGCACACAGCGGGCGAGGTGCCGGGAGAGGTCGTCGGGGGTGTCGGAGAGCGGTGAGCGGGTGACGGCGTCGAGGAGCCGGGCGTAGCTGCGGCACTGCGGGTCCATCGGTGTGTCCAGATGGTTGCGCAGGCAGCGGTCCCGGAACAGGCCGCGCACCTCGGTGAGTTCACCGGCGACGCCGCTCGGGTCGAGGCCGAGGCGGCGGGCGAGCACGGGCAGCGGCAGGGCCTCGACCTCGGCGAGCCACAGCAGTTCGGCGTCGGGGCCCTGCATGTCGCGCAGGGCGCGCAGCGCGAGCGGGCGGCGCAGCGGGGGGCCGGTGTGGCGGGCGGCGCCCTCGGAGTTGAGCCACAGGCGCAGTTCGGGGTCGAGCCGGTGGCCGTGGCCCTGCGTCTCCCAGTCGGCCGCCGTGGTGCGCACGGCCGTCAGGAGCAGGGCCATCCGGGGCAGCCGGGGCTGCCGGAGCCGGCGGCGGCCGGCGATCGGGTCCGGTCCGGACCCGGCGGTGCGGGCCTCGCGTATCCCGAGCGCGAACGCCTCGCGGGCGAGTGCCGTCGCGGCCGCTGATCCGGCCGTGCACAGGTCGGCGTACGAGAGCACCGTGTCCCAGCACTCGGAGAACAGCGCCGCCTCGGTGGCGTCCTGAGGGGTCGGCAGGTCGGGCATGGGTCTCCTGCATCGTGCGAGGTCAACTCCCCATAACGACAGCGGGAGTTGTGGGGAAACCTCGGGCAGGGCAAGAGCCTTTCACGGTTCCGACACAACTGACAAGCGGGGTATTCAAAACGCCGCGAGGGCCCGATCGCGGTCCATCGCGATCGGGCCCTGCGGGACGGTGCGGGCCGTGTCGTCCTACGGTGTCACCGTGGCGGACGGCTCCGGTGCCCCCTGCTGCGTCTGCGACTCCTCCTGGGCCGGGAGGCTGTCCATGAAGGAGCTGACGGAGAAGACCGCGTTGCCGGGGCCGGGCGGGCCGTAGCCGGGAGGCGAGGAGAGGCCGAAGTCGTCCATGGTGGCCCGGTAGGCCTCCAGCAGCCGGATGTGGTACTCCAGCGGGGCGCCCTGCGGGTTGGCCTTGCCGAGCGGGGTGGTGGGCTCGGGGCACCAGGTGGTGAACCGGGGCGTGATGCCGTGCGACATGAAGAACCGCAGGCCCTCGGTGGTCGACGCGATGGCCTCGTCGACGGTCGTGAACCCGAACGGCTCGGCCATCTCCACGCCGGCCACGAAGTTCGGGATCACGTTGCGCGCGCCGAAGATCTCCGCCGAGTCCAGGATCCGCTTGTGCCACTCGTCCCGGCCGACGTAGCGCTCCTTGCCCGGGCAGTACAGCTCGAACAGCCGCCGGTCCCAGACCTCGTAGTTGGGGTGGTAGATCTGCACGCCGTAGTCCTTGAAGCGCTGGACGTCGTCGCGCGGCAGCGCCTGGGCCACCACCTTGCCGATCCAGCGGCCCGGGAAGCGGTCCTCGATTGCCTTGGCGTAGTGGCCGTAGAAGTCGGCCTCGTCACGTCCGGCGACGGTCTTGGTGATGGCGCCGCCGGTGAGCGTGTAGGCGGTGGACGCCTTGGCTGTGTCGTACCGGTCGATGATCTCCAGGGCCTCCAGGACCTCCTCGACGTCCTTGACCCCGGTGTACGGCCGGCCGGCGGCCTTGTGCTGGCGCCAGTTGTGATTGATGTCGCAGTACTGGCACTCCTCCTTGGCGCCGAAGTACTGGCAGACCCGGAAGACGGTCAGGTAGATCAGGTAACCCCACTGGATGGTCGGGGCCACCTCCATGACGGACTTCCCGTTGGACAACTTGTGCCGGTAGTACTCCGGCATAGGCGGCACACCGACGTCGGCGATGCGCCTCCCGTCCAGATAGAGGCCGAGCAGCCCGTCCTCGCCGGCGGCGACGCGGTAGGGCGAGGCAGGGTTCACCCGCACCGACACGACGGTCCGGCGCAGGTCGTAGGGGCCTCCGGTGAGGATGATCTCCTCCGGCGGCCGGCGCAGCGCCGCCTCGCCCAGCTCGGGCAGGGTGCCGTGGTCGAAGGAGAAGATGAAGTACGACTTCGGCTTGACCTCGCCGCCCTCGTTGTCGCTGAGCGCGGAAGGATCGAAGGCGACGCCGCCCCGGAGCAGGTCCTCCTTGAAGACGGCTTCCCGCGGCACGTGCGGGAAGCGCTCCATCAGATCCTCGACGAGCGCGGTGCGGCTGCTCATCCCGTGACTCCTCCCTGCGACGGCCTGCTGCGGTGTTCGACTCCTCACGGTATGCCCCCTGCCTCCGGGACCGTGCAGCCGGGTCCGGCGCGAGCACCGGAAGGCGAACGAAACGGACACCGCCCGGCGGACAGCATACGGTGGCGCACCTGCCGCTTTTCGCCAGGTTCGTCACCGCGGTCGCCGAGCGGCGGCCCGCACCGGCCCCCAGGCCGGGCCGCCGGACGCGGGTGGTTTGCTGATCCCCGACGTCGACACGTTTCGTCGGGAAGAAGGCGACCGCATGACCGGGACCGTGACCAACTGGGCGGGCAACATCACCTACAGCGCCGAGGAGCTGCACCGCCCGCCCAGGCTCGACGCGCTGCGCTCGCTCGTCGCGGGCAGCCCGCGGGTGCGGGTCCTGGGCAGCGGGCACTCGTTCAACGAGATCGCCGAACCGGGCCCCGAGGGCACGCTGCTCTCCCTGGACGCGCTGCCGCCCACGATCGAGGTCGACACGACGGCCCGCTCGGTACGGGTCTCGGGCGGCGTCCGTTACGCCGAACTCGCCCGCCGGGTCCACGCGCACGGCCTCGCGCTGGCCAACATGGCGTCCCTGCCGCACATCTCGGTCGCCGGTTCGGTGGCGACCGGCACGCACGGCTCGGGCGTGGGCAACGCCCCGCTGGCCGCGGCGGTGCGCGAGGTCGAACTGGTCACGGGCGACGGCGGGACCGTCCGGATCGGCCGGGGTGAGGAACGGTTCGCGGGCGCGGTCACCTCGCTCGGCGCGCTCGGCGTGGTCACTGCGCTCACCCTCGACCTGGAGCCGGCCTTCGAGGTCGAGCAGCACCTGTTCACCGAACTGCCCCTGGAAGGACTGGACTTCGAGACGGTCATGGCGGTGGGGTACAGCGTCAGCCTGTTCACCGACTGGCGTGAGCCCGGTTTCCGGCAGGTGTGGGTCAAGCGCCGTACCGACCAGCCGCTGCCCGGCTTCCCCTGGGCGGCGCCCGCGACGCGGGCCCTGCACCCGGTGCCGGGGATGCCCGCGGTGAACTGCACCGAGCAGTTCGGCGTGCCCGGGCCCTGGCACGAGCGACTGCCGCACTTCCGGGCGGAGTTCACGCCGAGCAGCGGTGCGGAGTTGCAGTCGGAGTATCTGATGCCGCGGGCGTCCGCGCCCGGCGCGCTGCGCGCCCTCGACGCGATCCGTACCGTCATCGCGCCGGTCCTGCAGACCTGCGAGGTGCGCACGGTGGCCGCCGACGAGCAGTGGCTGAGCCCCGCGTACGGACGGGACAGCGTGGCGGTGCACTTCACCTGGGTCGCGGACACGGCGGCGGTGCTGCCGGTGGTACGACGGGTGGAGGAGGCACTGGAGGCGTTCGACGCGCGGCCGCACTGGGGGAAGGTGTTCACGATGCCGGGGACGGTGCTGCGGGAGCGGTTCCCGGAACTGCCCGGGTTCCGGGCACTGGTGGAGGATCTGGATCCGGCGGGTAAGTTCAGCAACGCCTTCGTGCGAGGTGCGCTGGCCGGCTGACACGTCCCGCGCCCCCTTCCTCACCCGCTTCCCCCGAACCCCTTTCCCCACCCCCTTTCCTAACCCCTTGTCGAAAGTCCCCGCAGCCCATAGCCTGTGCGCCGCGCCGGTGCCGATGCCGCCCCGGCGGGCCGAGGGGATGGAGGCTGGGGGATGAGGCGCGGCACATCACGTGACATCCGCACCGCGAACCGCTACGAGGTGCTGCGCCAGATCATCGCCGAGTCTCCCACCTCGCGGCAGGAGCTGGCCGCCGCGACCGGTCTGAGCCTCGCCACCGTCGCCACGCTGGTCGGCGAGCTGCTGGGCCTCGGCATGATCACCGAAGTCGGCTTCGAGGACTCGGCGGGCGGCCGGCCGCGCGGTCTGGTGGCCGTCAACGCCTCCGGGGGCGCGCTGATCGGGGTCGACATCGCGGAGACGTACGTCCACGTCGAGCTGTTCGACCTCGCGCTGAACGTCCTCGCCCGCGCCGACGAGGAGATGCGCCCCGGCGAGAGCCGTCCGGAGCAGGTCGTCGGCCATGTCGCCGCCGCCGTGGACTCGGTGGTCGCGCAGGCCGGCGTCGAAGACGCGCGCGTGCTCGGCGTGGGGGTGTGTGTGCCGGGGCAGGTGGACCGCGACGCGGGCGTCGCGGAGTACGCGCCCAACTGGGCCTGGCACGACGTGCCCCTGCTGGGCCTGCTCGCCGAGCAGATCTCCCACCCGCTGCACCTGGACAACCCGTTGCGGGCCTGCGCGGTGGCCGAGTTGTGGTTCGGGGCGGCGCGGGGGCGCGGTGACGCGGTGGTGGTCAACCTCGGGACGGGGGTGGGCGCCGGGCTGGTCCTGGGCGGCGGGCTGCACCGCGGCGTCAGCAACAGCGCAGGCGAGTGGGGCCACACCACCCTCGTCCTGGACGGCAGGCTGTGCCACTGCGGCAACCACGGCTGCGTGGAGACCTACGTGGGCGCTCCCGGCATCATGCAGCACCTGCGCGAGCTGAGCCCGGACAGCCCGCTGCTGCACCCCGAGGACCAGACGGCCACCGTCGACGCCCTCGCCCGCGCGGCGGGCGCGGGCGACCCGGTCGCCCTCAAGGTCGTCCAGGACACCGCCCGTTACCTCGCCGCCGGTATCGCGGACCTGGTCAACCTCCTCAACCCGGAGGTGGTCGTCCTCAGCAGCTGGGTCGCGGCGAGCCTCGGCGAGCCCCTGCTCACCGAGGTGCGCGCGGCCGTGGCCCGGCACGCGCTGCGGCGGCCCCTGGCCGCCACCGAGATCGTCCTCTCCCCCATCCCCACCGACCCGGTCTCCCTCGGCGCGGCGACGTTCGCCCTCGAAGGCGCCCTGCAGTCCGCGGGCGCCCCGCAGAGGACGGCACCGACCGCACGGCGGTCCCGTCACCCGGTCGGGTGGACAGCCACCGGGGACTGATCGTCCCGGGGAAGGAGCTGAAGGTGCCCCACTCGAAATCTCGGTATCAAGGGCTGACCTAGGAGACCGATGTCCCTGCGCACCACCACACCTGCCGTCGGCTACGTCGAGGACGTCGCACCGGGCCACGGGAGCCTCCCGCCCCGTGCCCGCTACACCTCCGACGCGGCCTCCGTCTCCCTCAACGGCGACTGGCGCTTCCGGCTGTCGCCGGCCGCCGACGCCGAGGACGACTCCTTCGCCGGGCCCGGGTACGACGCCACGGGCTGGACGGAGATCGCCGTCCCCGGCCACTGGGTCCTCCAGGGCCACGGGGCACCCATCTACACCAACCACCTCTACCCCTTCCCGGTGGACCCCCCGCGCGTCCCCACCGAGAACCCCACCGGCGACCACCTCCGCCACTTCGACCTGCCCGAGGGCTGGCCGGAGACCGGCGACGCGGTCCTGCGATTCGACGGTGTCGAGTCCTGTGCGCGGGTCTGGCTGAACGGCACGGAGCTCGGCGAGTTCAAGGGTTCCCGCCTGCCGCACGAGTTCGAGGTCGGGAGGCTGCTGGAGCCGGCCGGCAACGTGCTCGCCGTCCGGGTCCACCAGTGGTCGGCGGGCTCGTACCTGGAGGACCAGGACCAGTGGTGGCTGCCGGGCATCTTCCGTGACGTCACCCTGCTGCACCGCCCGGAGCACGGCGCGCGCGACCTCTTCGTCCACGCCTCCTACGACCACGTCACCGGCGAGGGCACCCTGCGCGTCGACTCCGACGTGGCCGGCCGGGTCACCGTCCCGGAGCTGTCCGTCGACGTGGCCACCGGCGAGCCGGTCACGGTCGCCGTGGAGCCCTGGACGGCGGAGACCCCGCGCCTCTACGACGGCGTGCTGGCCACCGAGGGTGAGCGGGTCCGGCTGCGGATCGGGTTCCGCACCGTGTCGGTCGAGGACGGCCTGATCAAGGTCAACGGAAGCCCGGTCCTCTTCAAGGGCGTCAACCGGCACGAGTGGCACCCCGAGCGCGGCCGCGCCCTCGACGTCGAGACCATGCGCGCGGACGTGCTGCTGATGAAGCGGCACAACGTCAACGCGGTCCGCACCTCCCACTACCCGCCGCACCCCGCCTTCCTCGACCTGTGCGACGAGTACGGCCTGTGGGTGATGGACGAGTGCGACCTGGAGACGCACGGTTTCACCGAACAGTCCTGGCGCGACAACCCCGTCGACGACGACCGCTGGACCCCGGCCCTGCTCGACCGGGCGGCCCGGATGGTCGAGCGGGACAAGAACCACCCGTCGGTCGTCGTCTGGTCCCTCGGCAACGAGGCCGGCACCGGACGCGGGCTGACCGCCATGGCGGAGTGGATCCACGCCCGCGACGACTCCCGCCTCGTGCACTACGAGGGCGACATCGACTGCCGTGACACCGACATGTACTCGCGGATGTACGCCCGTCACGCCGAGGTCGAGAAGATCGGCCGCCGCCTGGACGGCGGTACGCACAAGCGCCGCGGGCTGCCCTTCATCCTCTGCGAGTACGGCCACGCGATGGGCAACGGCCCCGGCGGTCTCGCCGACTACCAGCGGATCTTCGAGTCGTACGACCGGCTCCAGGGCGGCTTCATCTGGGAGTGGATCGACCACGGCGTCACCCACCCCCAGCTGGGTTTCGCCTACGGCGGCGACTTCGGCGAGGAGTTGCACGACGGGAACTTCGTGTGCGACGGGCTGGTCTTCCCGGACCGGACGCCGTCGCCGGGCCTGACGGACTTCAAGAAGGTGATCGAGCCGGTCCGGATCGAGGGGGACGGCCCGTCCGGCACCGTGCGGGTCACCAACGCCCACGACTTCGCCGACCTGTCCGCGCTGGCCTTCGAGTGGTCCTGCCAGGTGGACGGCGAGACGGTCGAGTCCGGCCCGCTGTCCGTCCCGCCGCTCACGCCGGGCGAGTCGGCCGACGTGAAGCTCCCGGCACCGCCCGAGGCTCCCGCCGGTGCGGAGACGCAGTGGACGGTACGGGCGCTGCTCGCGCAGGACACGCCGTGGGGCGAACGGGGCCACGTGGTCGCCTGGTCCCAACTCCCCCTCAGCAAGCGGGAGCCCGCCGTCCTGTCGGCCACCGCACGCCCCACCGCCGACGGGCCGCTCGTCCGTCTCGGCCCGGCCGTCTTCGACGCCCGCACGGGCGCGCTGCGGACCATCGGGGGCGTCGAGGTGACGTCACCGCCCCGCCTCGACGTCTGGCGCGCCACCACCGACAACGACGACGGCGCCCCCTGGCAGTCCGACGCCCGCCACGGCCCGCTCTGGCGCAAGCTCGGCCTGCACCGGATGCAGCACCGGCTGGACGGCGTGGAGTCGGCGGAGGACGCGCTGACGGTACGGACACGGGTGGCGCCCGCGGGCGCCGAGGTCGCCCTGCGGACGGTGTACCGCTGGACGGCCGACGGCACCCGGTTGCGGCTCTCCGTCTCCGTGACGCCCGAGGGCGACTGGCGACTGCCCCTGCCGAGGCTCGGCGTCCGCCTCGGCCTGGCGTCGGCGGACCGCGTCACCTGGTTCGGCGGGGGCCCCGGTGAGGCGTACCCCGACACCAGGTCGGCCTCGATGCTGGGCCGCTGGCACTCGACGGTCGACGCGCTGCAGACCCCGTACGTCCGCCCGCAGGAGAACGGCGCCCGCGCCGACGTCCGCTGGGCGGAACTGGGCGGTCTGCGCATCGAGGGCGACCCGGAGTTCTGGTTCACCGCCCGGCGCTGGACCACCGAGCAGCTGGACGCGGCCACGCACCTGACCGACCTCACGCCGGGCGGGACGGTGTGGGTCAACCTGGACCACGGCCAGATGGGCATCGGCTCCCAGTCCTGCGGGCCCGGCGCCCTCCCCCGGTACCACCTGCACGCGGGCCCCGGCACGTTCGCCTTCGTCTTCACCGAGACCGGCTGAGCGACCGTACGGCGACCGGCCTTCAGTGGTCGGCGCAGCAGGGGGTCGGGTCCGGTACCTCGAAGGGGGTCAGTGTCCCCCCGGCCGCCGGCTGGACGGCGAGCACCAGCTCGCCGTCCTGCCACTGCGGCCGTACGTGGTCCCGGGTGACGACGGCGGTGTCCGCGGCGGGCGGTTCCGTCGTGCCCAGGACGGTGACGCGGGCGATCGCGGAGCGGGACAGCAGCTCCGCGACCGTCACCGTGCCGGTGAGACCGGCCGCGCCCGGGTAGAGCACGGCGCGGCCCACCTCGTCGGGAGCGCCGTCCGTCACCTCGTGGCCCTGTGCCGTCAGCCGCCGACGGGCAGACAGCAGGGCCGCCTCCGACTCCACCGCGAAGGACAGCGCGACCCGGGGACGCTCGTCCCGGACGAGGTGCGTGCAGCCGAACGTGCCGTCGGAGAGGGCGAGTTCGGCCGTCAGCGCCTGGAGGAGGTGGTCGGCCTCGCGCAGGTCCTTCAGGCCCGCGTCGACGGTGAGGACGTACGAGGTCACGAGGGCAGGACCCACACCGGGTTGGAGTAGAACCACAGGTCCAGCCACGGGTCGGCGTCGCCGACGACGTCGAGTGCCGGGCCCGCCGGGTCCACGGCCGCGCCCATCGCGCCGACGGCGCCGCGCTTGCCGTCGGTGCCGCGCAGCCGGACGTAGACGGGGCGGTCGACCTTGCCGAGGTCGTAGGTGAGGCGGACGGTGCCGCTGGACCTGTTGACCTCGTACGACTTGACGACCTTGGCGGTCGGCGCGGTGAAGGTGTCCTTGTCGGAGACCTCGCCCGTCACGTCGCCCTGGATGACGTCGACGCGGGCCAGCGTCGGGAGGAAGCCCGCCCAGTTGGGGCCGCCGGCCAGTGCCACGTCCACGGTGAGCGTGACCTTCGTGCCCTTGCGCACGTGCAGGGCGCCGCCGAGCGTGGCCCAGCGGCTGCCGCCGGAGACACGGACATCGAGTCCGCTGATCAGCTGACCGTGGTCGACCCAGATGCGGCCCGCGCGGATGCCGTCCATGACGGCGGCGTAGGAGAAGCCGTCGGCGCCGACGTGGGTGCGGCTGTAGTAGCCGGGCCAGTAGTCGCCCTGGCTGACGTCGATCTTGCCGGCGTAGACCGGGTCGTCGTAGCGGCCGTTGGCGTTGAAGTCGCCGCCGCCGCGCGCCGCGGTGTCGGCGTAGATCTGATGGGAGTCGGAGTTGGCGGTGATCCACCAGGGCTTGCCCTCGGCCAGGAGGCTGTCCCACAGGCCGCCGACGGTGGCGGTCATCCAGTCGAAGCCGCCCCAGGTGCGGTAGCTCTCCAGCGGGTAGCCCGCGAAGGAGTCGGCGCTGGGGTTGTTGTCGTAGATGCCACGGGCCCGGCCCATGCCGAGCGGTGCGGGGATGCCGGCGGCCTGGTGGCCGGGGGCGCCCTCGAAGCCGACGGCGATCTGGTGGCTCGCGGGGGACGCGTCACGCCAGGCGCGGATCTCGTGCGGGG
The DNA here is from genome assembly GCF_042731435.1 of Streptomyces sp. NPDC059861. Classification (NCBI taxonomy): domain Bacteria; kingdom Bacillati; phylum Actinomycetota; class Actinomycetes; order Kitasatosporales; family Streptomycetaceae; genus Streptomyces; species Streptomyces sp. NPDC059861. The sequence goes on from NZ_JBHWJQ010000001.1 coordinate 241,444, forward strand.
AGTCGACACCGCGCCGCGCCGGGTGGTTGGCGAGCATCAGCGCGTCCCTGACCTTGCGCCGCTTCACCTGGTCGGAGAGGAAGGCGAGGCCCGCGACGGCCAGCGCCTCGTTGGCGGGCGAGGAGCCGGAGGCGTTCTTGACGCTGCCGTCGTAGTCCGTCTCGAACTGCTTTAGGACGGAGACCTCGTTGCGGCCGGGGTGCACGAAGACCGTGCCGTGCTCGGCGGACGGGATGTTCCACTCCAGGCCCTGGAAGACGAGGGTGTCCTCGTAGGCGGCGCGGGCCTGCTGGATGTCCGGGTTGACCTTCTCCACACCGATCTTGGCGTGGGTGGTGCTGCCGTGGTCGGTGATGACCAGCCAGTCCATGCCATGCTTGGCGCCCTGGCGGACCTGGTCCACGACGCGGTACTTGCCGTCGCTGCTGTACTGCGTGTGGATGTGGTGGTCACCGGCGAGCCACAGGAAACCCTTGCCGTGGCGGTTACCGGGGGCGGCGGCCGCGGGGACGGCGCCCGTGGCGGCGGCGGCGCCCGACAGCACGCTGCCGGCGGCCAGGCCCGCGCCCAGCAGACCGGCGCGGCGCAGCAGCGAGCGGCGGGAGCCCTGCTCCGGGGTCAGGGCGTCGTCGGGCACGGAGGTGTCGAAGGCGGCCGGCAGCGCCGCGTGCTCGTGGCCGTGGTCGTGGTCATGCCCGTGATGGTGATGCCCGGGTCCGTGGCTGTGCCCCATGATGCGCCTCCTGGATCAGCGACGCTGCTGCGCCTGTGAGGAGAATCGAGGCAGCAGATGAACTTTCAACGGCCTTCGTGTGATCCGCGGGCGTCAAGGGAGCGACCGCTCGATCCCACGCGCACCATTCCCCCAACTTGCCTTGTCCGCAACGGCATTCACAGCCAAGTCCGGGCGCCTCTCCCCTCCCGTGCCCCCCTGGGTCGTAACCTGGACCGCTCAGGTCTCGAAGGGAGGTGTCCATGGCCAGAGCCGGCCTCACCGTCGACCGCCTGGTCGCGGCCGCCGCCGACCTCGCCGACGAAGTCGGCTTCGACCAGGTCACGCTCTCCGCGCTGGCCCGGCGCTTCGGTGTCAAGGACGCGAGCCTGTACTCGCACGTCCGCAACCTCCGGGACCTGCGCACCCGCATGGCCCTGCTCGCGGGCGGCGAGATGATCGACCGGATCGCGGAGGCGGTGGCGGGGCGGGCCGGCAAGGACGCGCTGGCCGCCTTCGCCGGCGCCTACCGGGAGTACGCGCTCGCCCACCCCGGCCGGTACGCCGCCACCCAGGTCCGCGTCGACCAGGACCTCGTCGCCGACGCCCCCGCCATGCGGCGCACCGCCGACATCACCTACGGCATGCTCCGCGGCTACGGCCTGGACGAGCCCGATCTCACCGACGCCGTACGCCTGTTGCGCAGCAGTTTTCACGGTTTCTGCGCACTGGAGGCCTCCGGCGGCTTCGGCGCGCCACGGGACGTGCAGGCCTCATGGGAACGGGCCGTCGACGCCCTGCACATCGCACTGGAGCACTGGCCCGCGCGCTCCGCTCCACGGCCGTAGGAACCCCCGTCGGTCGGCCGGACCGCGAACCCCACGGCGGCGGCCGGGTCAGCCACTGAGCGCCTGCACGTCGTCGTACGTCGGCGCCGGGCCGTGGGGCGCCCGGCCCTCCCGTACTTCCGCGACGGCCTCCAGGGCCGCGCCCAGCGCACGCCGGTAGAGCAGCGAGCCGAGGCTGACGCGGCGCACACCGAGGTCGGTGAGGCAGGTGAGGGTGGGGCCGGACGGTGAGTAGAGGACGTTGAGGGGCACGTCGAGGTGTTTCACGAGTGCGGCGATCTCGGCGGGGTCGGTGAGCCCGGGGACGAAAACGCCGTCCGCGCCCGCCTGTCGGTAGGTGTCGAGGCGGGCGAGTGTCTCCGCGCGGCGATCGTGGCCGCCGAGCCAGTACGTGTCCGTGCGGGCGTTGACGAACAGGCCGGGGGCTGCCGACTTGACAGCGGCGGTCTTCGCCGCGTGCCGGGCGGCAGGGGCGAGGCCGTCCTCCAGGTTGATGCCGACGGCACCGACGACCGCCAGCTGCCGCGCGAACTCCCCCACCTCTTCCGGGACCTTGCTGAAGCCGCCCTCCGCGTCGACGGAGAGCAGGAACGGCCCCCTGCCCAGCGTGAGGGCCAGCCGTAGCGTCTCGTCCCGGGTCCCCGCCGCCCCGTCGGGGAGCCCGGCCGCCGCGGCGACCCCGAGGCTGGTCGTGCCGATCGCCGTGAAGCCCTGCGCCGCGAGCGCCCGGGCCGAGGCGTGGTCCCAGGCGTTGGGGAGCAGCAGGGGTCCGGCGCTGTGGTGGAGTGCCGCGAAGCGGGTCATGGCAGCCATGACCGCACGCTAGGCGCGGATCGCTTCGGCCCCGGCCGAAGTGTCGGGGTTCGGCGGCGCCCGGTCTCAGATGGCCGTCACCGTCCAGGACGGCGCTGTGGTCGCCTCGTCCGACACCGTGAACCGGAAGCGCGCGGCGGATCCGGAGGCCCACCGTACGTGCAGCTCGCAGCCATCGCGCACGTCCACCGAGACCAGCCGCGGAAGCGGTTGCGGATCCGCCTCCCCGCTCAGCCGGGCGAGGACGACGAACAGTCCGGGTGTGCCGGTGACGGTGCCGGTGAGGGTGTCGTCGAGCCCGACGACCGGGACGAGCTCGGCGCGCGGGCCGTCCCCGGCCGCCCACCCCGTGACCCGTACCGGGGTCCCGGCCGTCGCGCCCGCCACCAGATGCGCGCGGACCTCCACCGCGCCCTCGGCGGCCACCAGGCTCGTGACCCGGATCCCGTCACGGACGGTGTGCCGGGAGGCCGCCCAGCCCTCGCCCACCCCGAGCGGCACGATCTCCGTCCGGCTCGCGTCGCCCCCGACGATCACGCTGTTGTCGTACGACGCCGAAGGGACCGTCACGGTCGAGTAGGCGAGCCGCGCGTAGTAGGGGTCGTAGCGCACGTCCTCGCTGCCGTGGTTGTGTAGCCGGACCACGCCGTCCGAACGCGTGGACTGCACCAGCCAGTTGGGCGGCCCGACCGGCGTGACCGCGTCGGCCCGGTCCGTCGGACCCGGTTCCTCGGTCGCCGTCCACGCCTCGTCACCGGATGGCAGGAGGAGGCCGAGGAAGCCCTTGCCGGCCCAGTACGGGGACGCCGGACCGGAGTAGGCCTGCAGCAGCGCCTCGTCGGGGCCGTGCCAGCCCAGGGTCAGCAGTCCGTTCTCGTCCACCGCTGCCCGGTCCAGGAAGTACCGCAGCGCGCCCGACGCCAGCCGCCGGGTCTCCCCCGGGGCCAGCGGGGTGTGGCCGGTGAGCGCGCCCAGCCACAGCGGGGCCGCGGTGGCGAAGCGGTAGGTGAGGGAGCGGCCCTGGTGCATCGGGGCGCCGTCGGCTCCGAACAGGCGGGCGTAGCCGTCGAGATACCGGGCGAGCCGGCCGCCGTACAGCTCCAGCAGCCGGCTGTCCTCGGCGAGCCAGGCGTGCAGGACCGGGTAGAGGTGCATCGCCCAGCCGTTGTAGTGGTCGAACCTGCGGCCGTACCCGTCGGTGTACCACCCGCCCCCGACGTACCACTCCTCGATGCGCTCCAACCCCCGGTCGATCGCCGTGCGGGACGCCTCCGTCGCGTGGCCGACGTCCTGGAGGAACCCGCCGACCGTCACCGGGAACAGTTCCCAGTTGTTCGGCCAGGGCCGCGCCGTGAGCGCGTCGGTCAGCCAGGCTGCCGTCCGCCGACGTACGGGGTCGTCGAGCCGGTCCCACAGCAGTTCGCGGGTCAGGCGCAGGCCGAGGGCGATGGACGCCGCCTCCACCAGGGGCTGGCTGCGGTCCAGGACACGGGGCCAGACGCCGGCGACGCCGGCCGCAAGCCCGTCCGCGTACCGCTCGAGGACGGTGCCGTCCTGCCGGAAGGCCGCCAGCAGAAAGGTACGGGCGTAGCCCTCCAGGCCGTCCGAGAGCCTGCCGGACGAGCTGGTGTGGTCGCCGGGCAGGTCGTAGAGGGCGTGGTCCTGGGTGGCGTACGGCTCCACGGCGGCGAGCAGGGCGTCGGCGGCGGCCTCCCAGTGGGCACGTGTGTAACCGGTGTACGGGCTCCGGGTGCGGTCGTCCGGGGGCAGATCCATCGGCGGGCTCCGTTCGGCTCCTCGGTCGGGTCGTGCAGGCTGACGGCTGGACGGCACCGCCGTTCGGCAAGCGCTTTCCGGCATTCCCGGTCGGCAAGGCCGGTGCCGAGTCGGCGAAATGTTCGGGGGCGAGACCACGACTCCGTCGACTAGCGTCGGTGACATGACCAGCAACACCCCGGGAGCCCCGCTCGGCCTCGCCGAGTCCCTCGCCGCCGGGACGGTCGTGCTCGACGGCGGTATGTCCAACCAGCTGGAGTCGGCCGGGCACGATCTCGGCGACGAGCTGTGGTCGGCGCGGTTGCTCGCCGAGCGGCCCGAGGCGATCACCGAGGCGCACCTCGCGTACTTCCTGGCGGGCGCGAGCGTGGCGATCACCTCCAGCTACCAGGCCACCTTCGAGGGCTTCGCGAAGCATGGCATCAGCCATGACCGGGCGGCCGGACTGCTGCGGCTCAGCGTGGCGGCGGCGCGCGTGGCGGCGGCGCGGGCGGCGGCACGGGGAGTCACCCGTCCGCTCTGGGTGGCGGCCTCGGTCGGGCCCTACGGGGCGATGCTCGCGGACGGTTCGGAGTACCGGGGCCGCTACGGGCTGACGGTGGACGAGCTGGAACGCTTCCACCGCCCCCGGATGGAGGCCCTCGCCGCCGCCGGTCCCGACGTGCTGGCTCTGGAAACGGTCCCGGACGCCGACGAGGCGACGGCCCTGCTGCGGGCGGTGCGCGGGCTCGGCGTGCCGGCCTGGCTGTCGTACAGCGTGACCGGCGACCGCACCCGCGCCGGCGGGCCGCTGGAGGAGGCCTTCGCCCTGGCCGCCGACGTGGACGAGGTGATCGCGGTGGGTGTGAACTGCTGCGCGCCGCAGGACGTCGACGCCGCCGTCGCGCTCGCGGCCCGGGTGACCGGCAAGCCGGTGGTGGCCTACCCCAACAGCGGCGAGGCCTGGGACGCCGAGGCACGCGCCTGGAGCGGCGGCTCCACGTTCACGCCGGAGCAGGTCCTGGGCTGGCGCGGCTCCGGCGCCCGACTGATCGGCGGGTGCTGCCGGGTGGGGCCGGAGGCGATCAGGTCCGTCGCGCGGACGCTGGCGGGTTGACCGGGGACCCCGCCCGTCGTCAGTGCCGTCGGGCGCCGCTGGTGCGACGCAGGAGTCGTACGACCGACCGCATCTCCGCGTTGCGGGGAGGCGCGCCGTCCGTCGCCGGGGCGGACGCGGCGTCCCGGTTGCCGAGATCGGCGGTCCACAGTGCGAACTCCCGGTCGCGCGGCCCGTAGGCGGTGTACGGCTCCTTCGTCGGCCCCCGCTCCCCCGCCTCAGCCCGCGCCCCTGCCTCACCTCGCCCCGCCGGCCCGTCCCGCTCCCCCGCCTCGCTCTCGCCGAAGATCCGCACCGGGTGCGAGTCGTCCCACGGCTGCCAGCCCGGGTCGCCGTCTGCCGCGAACCGCACCCATGCCGTGTGCATCGCGTCGCCCAGCTCCGTCGGCGCGCCCCAGCCCGCCAGCCGGGCCGACTCGGGAGCTTCCCCGGTGTTGAAGACGAAACCGAGCTCCAGGGCGTGGCAGGCGCCGAGCCCGGGCCGCAGCGAGGGCCAGGCGAACTCGTAGACGTACGCCGATCCGGGGCGGGCGTCGGCCAGCCGGTGCAGTGGCCGGCGCAGCAGGTGGTCGGTGACCAGCTGGCCGACGATCTCGGCGGTGCCGGCCTCGGGGTGCAGGGCGCGGTAGCCGCGCGGCACCTCGTGGCCGCAGCGGCAGCGGGCCATCGCGCCCGCCAGGGCGACGGCGCCGAGCCGGTCGATCCGCTCCAGCAGGCCACCGGGCACGAGCCAGAGCCGGTACTCGTCGCGGGTCCAGCCCAGCAGCAGGTCGACGCCGGACGCGGCCTCCCCGTCGACCAGCGCCTCCAGGGGGTCGCGGGGTACGAGGTCGCCGTCGACGACGATCCCGAAGGCCGGTCCGCCCACCACCGGGCTGCTGAGCCGGCCGACCTCGGCCTGGGTGCGCAACAGCAGTTCGGGATCGACGGCGGCGAAGGCCTCGGCCGTCGCGGGCACCTTCAGCCGGGCCGCCATGCGGCGCACCATCCGCCGTACCTTGTCGCGCTCGACCACCTCCGGCGGCCCGCTCTGCAGGACGGCCCGCCGGAACAGGCCCTGCGCCTGCGGTGCGGCGATCAGGGCGCCGGCGCTGATCGCCCCGGCCGACTGCCCGGCCAGGGTCACACGGCCGGGATCCCCGCCGAAGGCCCCGATCGACTCCCGCACCCAGCGCAGGGCGGCGAGCTGGTCCCGCAGGCCGGGGTTGGCGGGGGTGTCCGGGAACAGGCCGTATCCCTCCACGCCCAGCCGGTAGTTGACGGAGACTAGGACGACACCGTCGCGCGCGAAGGAGGTCCCGTCGTACACGGGAACGCACGACGATCCCCTCGTCAGGGCGCCGCCGTGCAGCCACACGAGCACCGGGAGGCGGGCTCCCGGGGCGGGTTCGGGGGTCCAGACGTTGAGGTTGAGGCAGTCTTCCCCGGGGACGACCGGGTCGCACAGGTACTGGGCGAACGCCTCCGAGTACGGCGGCTTCGGCGGCGTGGGGCCGAAGGCGCCGGCGTCGCGCACACCGTCCCACGGCTCCGGCGGCACGGGGGGCCGAAACCGGTTCCGGCCGAAGGGGGGTGCCGCGTAAGGGATTCCGCGGAAGACGGCGACGCCGTCCTCGTGGCGGCCGCGCACGGCCCCGTACGGCGTCCTGACCACGGGGCCCGCCACCTCTGACGCCGTCATCCGCCCACCACCCTTCGCCGCGCCTGTGCACCGCTCCGGTCAGAGCATCACATCACCGGGATGTGTTCCGGCGCACGAGCGGGGAGTCGGGGCTCGGGTGGGCTGTTCGGCGTACACGCCGCCGTGGGCGAAGCGACCACGCCCGACCGCCGATTGCTCCTGTGCCGGACCCGGATCTACGGTGGACGGGTCGTCGGAGACGCTTCCACCCGGCCTCGCCTCCGCTCCCTCACTCCCCAGGAGGGTCATGCCCAGCGCCCCGCCGCCCAGGGCCGTGTTCGCCATGGATCCGGTGCACCTTCCGCTGCTCTTCCCCGCTCCGCTCCTCGCGCGGTTGCGGCAGGCGGTGGACATCGATCCGGCAGTCGTCGTACGGGACTTCACCGACCCCGGCGTCACGGAGGTGCTGTCCCGCGCCGAGGTGCTGATCACCGGCTGGGGCTGTCCGCGGCTGGGCGAGGACGTACTCACCGCGGCTCCGCGGCTGCGCGCGGTGCTGCATGCCGCCGGCTCCGTCCGCTCGCTCGTCGGCGAGGCCCTGTGGAAGCACGGCGTCGCCGTGTCCAGCGCGGTCACCGGCAACGCGGTGCCGGTGGCGGAGTACACGCTCGCGATGATCCTGCTCGCCGGAAAGGACGTCTTCGCCCACCGGGAGCGCTTCCGCGCCACCCACGCCCGACCGGCCGCCGCGCAGACGGCGGCGACAGGGAACCTGGGCCGCCGCGTCGGCGTCGTCGGCGCCTCCCGCGTGGGCCGCAGACTCCTCGAACTGCTGCGACCCCACGACTTCGAGATCCTGCTCCACGACCCCTACGTGGACGCCGCCGGGGCATCCGCGCTCGGCGCCCGCTGGTTGCCGCTGGAAGCCCTGCTGGCCGGGAGCGACATCGTCACCCTGCACGCCCCCGACATTCCCGGAACCCGCCACCTGCTGAACCGGGAGCGCCTCGCCCTGATCCGGGACGGCGGGGTGCTCGTCAACACCTCACGGGGCGCCCTCGTCGACCACGCCGCCCTCACCGACGAACTGGTCGCGGGCCGTCTCGGCGCGATCCTGGACGTCACCGAACCCGAACCGCTCCCGGCGGACTCCCCCCTCTACACCCTCCCCAACGTCTTCCTCACCCCGCACATCGCCGGTTCGCTCGGCAACGAGCTGGAACGCCTCGGCCACATCGTCTGCGAGGAACTGGACCGCCTGGCAGCAGGCCTGCCCCTCGCCCACCAGGTCCACCACGCGGACCTGACGCGGGTCGCCTGACCTTCCGGTGCCGGACGCGGCGACGGCCCTCGCGGTGCACGCCGCCCGCCGATCAGGGGAGCAACGCCGCCGATCAGGACAGCAGCCCCGCCGCCCAGCCGATCCCGCCCCGCAGATGGGTGCGGAAGTCGGGGTCCGCGTAGGCCTCGGAGGCATGCCCGAGCGCCGTGTAGAAGACGCGGCCGGCGCCCTGCTCACGGCACCAGACCAGCGGATGGTCCTCGCCCATCCCGCCGCCCTCGTACGAGGTCTCGTCGGCGGACACGAGGACGCGCGCCGCGCCACGCGGGCCGGGGCGGAAGTCGTACCACTCGTCGGTGAAGTGCCAGACGGCCGGCAGATGCCGGGTCGCGGGATGGGCGCGGTCCACCACGAGCGCCCTGCCCGGCTGGTACGCGGGGTGGCGGGCGAATCGGGCGCCGAGCAGTTCGCCGTAGTACGGCCAGTCGTACTCGGTGCAGGCCGCCGCGTGGACGCCGGCGAAACCCCCGCCCGACCCGACGTACGCGGCGAGCCGCTCGCGGCCGGGCGGGGTGAGGACCTCGCCGCTGGTGGACAGGAAGAGCACGGCGGCGTACTCGTCCAGCGGGGCCTCCAGGGCCGCCGGGTCCTCCGTGTGCTCGATGTCGAAGGACCCGAGAGCGTCCACCGCGGCCACGGCGTCCGGTATGGAGTCGTGGCGGTAGTCGCTGGTGCGGGTGTAGACGAGGAGTCGCGCTGCCATGGGACACGAGCCTAGGCGCGAGCGGGCGACCGCGCTGCCGTCACGATCCACGGATCAGCAGCAGAGCCGCCGAGCAGCCGGAGACCAGAAGGCACGCGCAGGCGGTGTGGACTCTCAGCAGGACCCGACGCAGCTCGGCGTAGCGTGTTTCGTATTCGCCCCGCAGGTACTTGGCCCGGTCGGCGGTGGCCTGCAGGGCCTGCCGTGTGAGGCCCATGCGCTGCTGTACGTAGTGCTCGGTGAGGTCTTCCGCCTGCCCGGTCGTGAGCCAGGGCAGGCGGCCGCAGAGCGCCGCGGCCTCGGACCGTGCCTGCTCCCGCTCGGCCTGCGCGAGGAGATAGCCCTCGGCCTCGTTGGCGAGCACGGCGCCCTGTGCCTCCTCGGGGGTGCCGGAGCGGCCGGATCTCATGATCGCTCGCCTCCGCGCCGGTCGGCCGCCCGGACGGCCACGTTGCCGTGGTCCTCCAGCTCGTACTGCCGGCTGATGTCGGGGTGGTGCAGGTCGAACGCCGGGGATTCGCTGCGGATCCGCGGCAGGGTGAGGAAGTTGTGCCGCGGCGGCGGGCAGGAGGTCGCCCACTCCAGCGAGCGACCGTAGCCCCATGGGTCGTCGACGCCGACCGGCTTGCCGTACTTGGCCGTCTTCCACACGTTGTAGAAGAACGGCAGGACCGACAGGCCGAGCACGAACGAGCTGATCGTCGAGACCGTGTTCAGGGCGGTGAAGCCGTCGGCCGCCAGGTAGTCGGCGTACCGGCGCGGCATGCCCTCGGCGCCCAGCCAGTGCTGGACCAGGAAGGTGCCGTGGAAGCCGATGAACAGCGTCCAGAAGGTGATCTTGCCGAGCCGCTCGTCGAGCATCTTGCCGGTCCACTTCGGCCACCAGAAGTGGAAGCCCGCGAACATCGCGAAGACGACGGTGCCGAAGACGACGTAGTGGAAGTGCGCCACCACGAAGTACGAGTCGGAGACGTGGAAGTCCATCGGCGGCGAGGCCAGGACGACACCGGTCAGACCACCGAAGAGGAACGTCACGAGAAACCCGGTCGCCCAGAGCATCGGTGTCTCGAAGGACAGCGAGCCCTTCCACATCGTGCCGATCCAGTTGAAGAACTTCACACCGGTCGGGACGGCGATGAGGAACGTCATGAAGGAGAAGAACGGCAGCAGCACACCGCCGGTGACGTACATGTGGTGGGCCCACACCGTCAGGGACAGACCCGCGATCGCGATGGTCGCCGCGATCAGACCCGAGTAGCCGAACATCGGCTTGCGGGAGAAGACCGGGACGACCTCGCTGATGATGCCGAAGAACGGCAGCGCGATGATGTACACCTCCGGGTGTCCGAAGAACCAGAAGAGGTGCTGCCAGAGCAGTGCTCCGCCGTTGGACGCGTCGAAGACGTGGGCACCGAACTTGCGGTCCGCCTCCAGCGCGAACAGCGCGGCCGCCAGGACCGGGAAGGCGAGCAGGACCAGGACACCGGTCAGCAGCACGGTCCAGGTGAAGATCGGCATGCGGAACATCGTCATGCCGGGGGCGCGCATGCAGATGATGGTGGTGATGAAGTTGACCGAGCCGAGGATGGTGCCGAAGCCGGAGAAGGCCAGACCCATGATCCACATGTCGGCGCCGACACCCGGCGAGCGGACCGCGTCCGACAGCGGGGAGTAGGCGAACCAGCCGAAGTCGGCAGCGCCCTGCGGGGTGAGGAAGCCGGCCACCGCGATCAGCGAGCCGAACAGGTAGAGCCAGTAGGCGAACATGTTCAGCCGCGGGAACGCCACGTCCGGCGCGCCGATCTGCAGCGGCATGATCCAGTTCGTGAAACCGGCGAACAGCGGCGTCGCGAACATCAGCAGCATGATCGTGCCGTGCATCGTGAACGCCTGGTTGTACTGCTCGTTCGACATGATCTGGGTGCCCGGACGGGCGAGCTCGGCGCGCATGAAGAGCGCCATCACGCCACCGATCAGGAAGAACATGAACGACGTCGACAGGTACAGCGTGCCGATCGTCTTGTGGTCGGTGGTCGTCAGCCACTTCACCACGACGTTGCCGGGCTGCTTGGCCCTGACCGGCAGCTCGTTCGCGTAATAACTCTCAGCCGCCGAGTCCTGCGGTTCGTCGAGAATGCTCACGAGCTGTGTCTCCCGGTGTTCATGACTGGACCTGGTGATGACCGCAATCCTGGCCGCGCGGGGCGAAGGATCGGCTCCGGAGCGGGCGAAACACGGCAGACCTGCGGGCGATCCCACCCGGATGCAGTACACGACCCACACCGATGGCCCTCCGACGGCAGGCCACCCATCGCGCCGCACAGGTGTTCCATATGGGCGAGCGCGTTGCGTAGCCTCGGCGACGATGAACACGATTCCCGCACACCTCGACCACCTTGTCCTCGCGACCCCGGATCTGGCGGCGACGGTCGCCGAGTTCGCGCGGCGCACCGGTGTGACGCCGGTGACCGGCGGTTCTCATGTCGGTCTCGGCACCCGCAACTACCTGGTCGGCCTGGGCGGAACCGGTTACCTGGAGATCATCGGCCCGGATCCCGAGCAGTCCACGCCCGGCGGCCCCAGGCCCTTCGGCGTCGACGAGCTGCCCGCGCCACGCACGCTGACCTGGGCGATCAGCCCGCCCGACCTGGACGCGGCGGTGGCCTCGGCACGGGCGCGGGGCTACGACCCCGGCACACCGCGGGCGATGAGCCGCCGCACCCCCGACGGCACGCTGCTGCGCTGGCGCCTGACCGACGGCGCGGCCGCGCACCCCTCCGGCCTGGTCCCCTTCCTCATCGACTGGAGCGCCGCACGCCACCCCTCCGCGACCGGCCTGCCCGTCACCCCGCTGCTGTCCCTGACGGCCACGGCCCCCGACCCCGCCGAGATCCGCCCGCTCCTGGCGGCCCTGGACACCGAACTGCCCCTCGCGAAAGGCCCGGTGGGGCTGTCGTTCACGGTGGACACGCCGAAGGGGCCGGTGCGGTTCGACTGAGCGGGTTGACCGCGGCGCCCGCGCTCGCTGTCCGTTTCCTTCAAGACCCCTGCCCCGCCTCTGCCTACCGTGGGCCTCATGACTCCACGATTCGATGCCATCGGCCTGGTCGTCTCCGACATGGCCGCCTCCGTCGCCTTCTACCGCCGCCTGGGATTCGCGTTCCCCCAGGGAGTGGAGGAGCAGCCGCACGCGGAGGCCGGGCTGCCGGGCGGGCTGCGGTTGCTGCTGGACACGGAGGAGAGCGTGCGGTCCTTCCATGCCGGGTGGCGGCCGCCCACCGCGGGCGGCCGGGCCTCGCTGGCGCTGCTGTGCGACGGACCGGGCGAGGTCGACGCGGTGTACGAGGAGATGGTGGGCGCGGGCTACCACGGCGAGCTCAAACCGTGGGACGCCTTCTGGGGCCAGCGGTACGCCGTCGTGAACGACCCGGACGGCAACGGCGTCGACCTGTTCGCCCCGCTGCCGTCAGCCGCCGCCGAGTAGTTCGCCCGGGGTGGCGCCCGTCAGGTCCCTGACGTCGCGCGCCAGATGCGGCTGGTCCGCGTAACCGGCCTGCACGGCGGTCTCCGCGAGCGGCAGGCCGCCCCGCGCGAGGGTCAGGGCCCGTTGCAGGCGCAGCACGCGGGCGAGCGTCTTCGGGCCGTATCCGAAGGCGGTCAGCGCCCGGCGGTGCAACTGGCGAACTCCGAGGCCGAGTTCGTCGGCGGTCGCGGCGACCGGGCGGCCCGCGTCCAGCGTCGTGACGACCCGCAGCAGCAGCGGGTCCGGCGGATCGGCGTCGGCCGCGAGGGCCAGCGCCGCCTCCTCGAGGCCGCGCGCGGGATCGGCGGCCGCCTCCACCCGCGCGGTGAGCCGACGTACCCGCGCGTCCGGCCAGAGGTCGGCGAGTTCGACCCGCCGGTCGCGGACCTCGTACGCGGGCAGACCCAGGAAGGTGGGCGCGGTGCCCGGGAAGAAGCGGACGCCCGCCCAGGCGCCGTCGTCGCCGTCCGTGCGGTGCGCGCGCGTGTCCGGGCCCGCGACCAGCAGGCGCCCGTCGTGCCAGAGCAGGTCCATGCAGCCGTCGGGCAGCACCCGCCCCGCGCCGGATGCGGGGCACGGGGTGTTCGTCCACACCACCGCACCGCCCAGCCGTGACACCCGCTCCACGTACACGCGGCCAGGCTACGCCGCGCGCCCGGGCCCGGGGCGAAGTCCGCCCGCTCGCGGGACCTCGCGGTCCGGCTCGCCCCGCTAGACCCCCACCCCCACCCCGACCACGCGCCCCCGCGTCCGGTGCTCCTGGGGGCTCACCCCGTACACCCGCTTGAAGGCGTTGGACAGGGCGAAGGCGCTGCCGTAGCCGATGTGGCGGGCTATCGCCTCCAGGGTGTCCTCGCTGTCGCGCAGGCGGTCGGCGGCGAGGGCGAGGCGCCAGCCGGTGAGGTAGGTCATCGGGGGTTCGCCCACCAGTTCCGTGAACCGGCGGGCGAGCGCGGCCCGGGACACCCCTGCCTCGGCGGCGAGCGACGCCACGGTCCACGGCCGGCCCGGCTCGTCCTGGAGAAGGCGCAGCACGCGACCGACGACGGGGTCGGCCTGCGCCCGGTACCAGGCCGGAGCCGCCGCCTCGGGGCGCGAGAACCAGGCCCGCAGCGCGGCGATGACCAGCAGGTCCAGAAGGCGGTCCAGGACGACCTCCTGACCCGGCTCGTCCCGCACGATCTCCTCCATGAGGAGCGGGGTGAGCGGGCAGTTCCAGACGTCCGAGGTCAGCGACAGCAGCGGGGGCAGGGCGTCGAGGAGCCGCCCACTGATCTCGCCCTGCCAGAGGTAGGTGCCGATCAGCATCACCGCGGCGCCGTCCAGGCGGTCGCCCCAGGTGCGCACGCCGAGGTCCATCCGGCCGCTCAGCGGCCTGCCATCGGGGTAGCGGCACTCGCCGCCCGGCAGGATCACCGCCTGCGCCGCCGTCGCCGGGTCGTCGCCGCAGGTGTACGGGTCGGGGCCGCGCGCGATGGCGAGGTCGCCGGCCCGCAGCCGCGCCGGCTCGCCCGTGTCCGGGACGATCCAGGCGTCGCCGCGCACCATCAGCATCACGGTGAGCGGCGCCCGGTCCTCGACGCGCACGGCCCAGGGCGGATCGAAACACGCCCGGATCATGAAGGCGCCACGCGCGCGAGGGCCTTCCAGCAGGCCTGCGAGTGGGTCCATGGCGTCAGCGTAGACGCGCGCGTAGGGGAATGAGCCGTTCAGCCATGGGCCCAGGAGCGGTACGGCAGTTCACTGGAGACATGACACAGAAAACGGACATGACGGTAGTGGTGACCGGGGCGTCCGGTCGTGCGGGCAGCCGGGTGGCGCGGGCCGCCCGGGCGGCGGGACTGGAGGTGCGGCCGGCCACGCGCGCCCAGGGCTTCGACTGGGCGGACCGGTCGACGTGGGCGCCCGCGCTGCGGGGCGCGGACGCGGCGTATCTGGTCCACCCCGGGGATGTCGGCTCCCCGCAGGCCACCCTCGCGGTCGGGCTGCTGGCGCACGAGGCGGTCGCCCTCGGCGTACGGCGGCTGGTGCTGCTGTCGGCGCGGGGCGAGGTGCAGGCGCGGCCGACCGAGGAGGCGCTGCGGGAGTCGGGCGCGGACTGGACGGTCGTACGCTCCGCGTGGTTCATGCAGAACTTCAGCGAGGGGCCGTTGGTGGAGGGGCTGCGGCTGGGTGGGGAGCTGGTGTTCCCGGGCGGTGCGGTGCGGGAGCCGTTCGTGGATCTGCGGGACGTCGCGGACGTGGTGGTGGCCGCGCTGGCGGCGGGTGACCGATACGTGGGGCTGGGCATCGACGTGACGGGGCCCCGGCTGCTGACCTTCGGGGAGGCGGTCGCGGAGGTCGCTGAGGCGGCGGGGCGCGAGCTGACGTACCGGCCGGTGCCGGCGGCCGAGTACGGCGCGCGGCTGGCCGCCTTCGGGGAGCCGCCCGAGGTGGTGGAGCTGCTCGTGGACGTGTTCGAGACGCTCCTGGACGGCCGCAACGCCCATCTCTCGGACGGTGTCCGGCAGGTGCTGGGCCGCGAGCCGCGGGACTTCACGGCGTTCGCGACCGAGGCCGCCGCGGCGGGAACCTGGACGCCTTGAGCGGCGGGCGCCCCGGGGCCGGCCTCACTTCTCCCGGGGCGGCTCCACTCCGTTCTCCCCGGCCCCCTTCTGCGAGGAGTTCTGCGAGGAGTTCTGAGAAGAGTTCTGCGACGCGTTGTGCGAGCTCTTCACCTGCGTGCGCAGCCGTGCCGTCACGTCCTCCGGAGGCAGAAAGCGGGACCAGCGCTCGGGGAACTCGGACGGCATGTCGGGGTCGTCCGGGTCGGGGTCGGCCCCGCGGGCCGCGGCGGCGCGGGCGACGTACTCGGCGACCTGCGCCTCGCGCAGCCGCTCGTTGGCGGCACGGGCGGCGGCCGTCGCGGCGGCCGGCCAGACCCGGTCGATCGCCGCGTTGACGGCGGCGCCGACGAGCACGGCGAACGCGGACACACCGATCCACAGCAGCACGGCGACGGCGGCCGCCAGGGAGCCGTAGATCGTCGCGCCCTCGATGGTGTTGGCCAGGTAGATACGCAGCAGGAAGCTGCCGAGCACCCACATGGCGAGCGCGACCAGGGCGCCCGGTACGTCCTCGACCCACGGGGAGCGGACCGGGACGGAGACGTGGTACAGCGTGGTCAGGAAGATGATCGACAGGACCATGACCACGGGCCAGTAGAGGACCTGGACCACCGTCGTCGACCACGGCACGATCCGCACCACCGCGTCCGGGCCCGCCACCATCAGCGGCAGCGCCACCGAGCCGATCAGCAGAGCCGCGATGAACAGCAGGAACGCCACCAGCCGGGTCTTGACGATCCCCCGGACGCCGTCGAGGCCGTACATCACGGTGATGGTGTCGATGAAGACGTTCACCGCCCGGGATCCCGACCACAGCGCGAAGAGGAAACCGATGGAGATGACGTCCGGGCGCCCGCCCTGCATCACGTCGTCCAGGATCGGCCGGGCGATCTGGTTGACGCCCTTGTCGGACAGGACCGTGCGGGAGGCCTCCAGGATGTTGGTCTCCAGGCTGGAGATGGTGTCCGTGCCGGTCCAGGAGTCGACGTAGCCGAGCAGGCCGATCAGGCTGAGGAGCAGCGGCGGCACCGACAACAGCGTGAAGAAGGCGGCCTCGGCGGCCAGGCCGAGGATGCGGTACTCGATGCACGAGTTGACGGTGTCCTTCAGCAGCAGCCAGGCGGTCCGGCGCTTCGAGACGTTCCGGTAGAGGGCACGCGCGCGGTGGAGGCGACCGGAGGGTTCGGGGATGTCACTTGCTGGCTGCACGACCCAAAGGTATCCGTCGCACCGGGCACGGTTCACCCTGGTCGGACGGTGGCCCACGACGCCGCTTCCGTGGGGTGACCACCCCCGTGCTCGGGGTAGGTTCCGAGACATGGCACGCAGCACCCACATCGTGACGAACCAGGTCCCGCCGCTCGTCGGATACGACGTCTTCGGCGCCGACCGCGCCCTCGTCGCGGCCGTCGAACGGCACGTCGCCCCGGACCTGCTCGACGAGGCCCTGGACGAGCTCGCGGCGCTCGGCCGCACCTCGGGGTCGGCGCAGGTGCAGGAGTGGGGGGTGCTGGCCAACGAGAACCCGCCCGGCCTGCGCACCCACGACCGCTACGGGCATCGCGTCGACGAGGTCGAGTTCCATCCGTCCTGGCACCGGCTGCTCGGCAAGGGCGTCGCCGCGGGCCTGACCGCGGCCTGGGCACGGCCGGCCGGGCATGTGCGGCGGGCGGCCGGATTCCTCATGTGGACGCAGGTCGAGGCCGGCAACGGCTGTCCGCTGTCCATGACCCACGCCGCCGTGCCCGCCCTGCGCACCGACCCGGCCATCGCCGCCGAGTGGGAGCCGCGGCTGACGTCGATGATCTACGACCGTGATCAGCGGCCCGCCGGGCAGAAGGCCGGGGTGCTGTTCGGGATGGGCATGACGGAGAAGCAGGGCGGCAGCGACGTCCGTGCCAACACGACCGTCGCCCGGCCGCTCGCGCAGGACGGGACGTACGAGCTGACCGGGCACAAGTGGTTCTGCTCGGCACCGATGTCGGACGGCTTCCTGGTGCTGGCACAGGCACCGGGCGGGCTGACCTGTTTCCTGGTGCCGCGGGTCCTCGCCGACGGCGGCAGGAACGTGTTCCTGATCCAGCGGCTGAAGGAGAAGCTGGGCAACCGTTCCAACGCCTCCAGCGAGGTCGAGTTCGACGGGACCTGGGCGCGCCGGGTCGGCGACGAGGGCCGCGGGGTGCGGACCATCATCGAGATGGTCGCCGCGACCCGGCTCGACTGCGTGCTCGGCTCGGCGGGGCTGATGCGGCAGGCCGTCGCGCAGGCGATCCATCACTGCACGTACCGGGAGGCGTTCGGCGGCAAGCTGATCGACAAGCCGCTGATGCGCAACGTCCTGGCCGATCTCGCTCTTGAGTCGGAGGCCGCGACGACTCTCGGGATGCGCCTGGCCGCCGCCTACGACGACGGGAGCGAGCAGGAGCGGGCGTTCCTGCGGCTGGCGGTGCCGGCCGCGAAGTACTGGGTGACCAAGCGCTGTACGCCGGTGGCGGTGGAGGCGGCCGAGTGCCTCGGCGGAAACGGCTATGTCGAGGAGTCGGGGCTGCCCCGGCTGGTGCGCGAGTCGCCGCTGAACTCGATCTGGGAGGGCGCGGGCAACGTCCAGGCGCTGGACGTGCTGCGCGCGTTGCAGCGTGAGCCGGAGGCCCTCAACGCCTTTCTCCAGGAGGTCGGGCGGGCACGCGGCGCCGACCACAGGCTGGACGCCGCGATCAAGAACCTGCTGACCGAACTGGCCGATCTGGAGGGCATCGAGGCCCGTGCCCGGCGTGTGGTCGAGCGGCTCGCGCTGGTGCTTCAGGGCGCGCTGCTCGTCCGGTACGCGCCGCCGGAGGTCGCCGACGCGTTCTGCGGCTCGCGGCTGGGCGGCGACTGGGGAAACGCCTTCGGGACCCTTCCGCACACGCTGGATCTTGCGTCGGTGGTGGAGCGGGCGCGGCCGGTCTCCTGACGCGGGTACGACGCCTGCGGGGCCCTGACCGGGCGACACCTGGAAAGCCGCGCGCCGACAGGGGTGGTGCTGCGCCGACACGGCACCACCCCTGCCCCTGCCGGCCCGTTGAGGCCAAGCGCGCCGCACGGGCGACGTCGCTCAAGTTTCAAACACCGGAGGTCGGTTCACCAGGGTTGCAAGGGGTTGCAACTTTCCGGTGTGTGTGACCGGACTGGGCCCCTCCGTCAGCGGCGGGCGGCAGTATGGGTCACGAGCAGGACGCGACCGGAAAACGACGCCACCAGGCCTTGACAGCCGGTCGCACATCAGTGTGAACCCGGGGAGGATCTCAGTGCCGCGGTCGCCCATGAACGTGTCGCACCTGGCCGCCGTCGACGCGCCACGGGCCGCGCGGATGCTCAGCGCCTTACGCGACGCCGCGCTCTCCGGCGAGAGCCCGGACCTCGCCCCCCGCCCGGTCATCGAGGAGTCCTGGGGACGCATGCTGCGCGGCGGGGTGGACCCGGAGCACGACTTCCGGTCCGGTCTGCTGCCGCCGGAGGAGGTCCTGCGGCGGCGTGAGGACTCACCGCTGCGACATGCGCTTCCGGTGCTGCGGGAAGGCTTGCTCTCGGTCGCGGACACCGCCCAGCACATCATGGTGATCACCGACGCGGAGGGCCGGGTGCTGTGGCGCGAGGGCAGTTCCGCGGTGCTGCGCAAGGCGGACGGGCTGGGTTTCCTGCTGGGCGCCGACTGGCGGGAGAACACCGTCGGCACCAACGGCGTCGGGACACCGGCCGTGGTGCGCCGGCCCGTTCAGGTGTTCGGCGCCGAGCACTTCGTCCGCTCGCACGCCTCGTGGACCTGCGCCGGCGCCCCCGTCACCGATCCGCGCGACGGCCGGCTGATCGGCGTGGTGGACGTCAGCGGGCCGCTGGAGACAATGCATCCGGCCACCCTCGCCTGGGTCGACTCGGTCGCCAAGCTCGCCGAGGCCCGGCTGCGGGAGTTGCATCTGACGGCGCTGGAAGGGCTGCGCGCCGTGGCCGCCCCGATGCTGGCCCGGCTGACGGGCCGCGCGCTGGTGGTGGACCGGGAGGGCTGGACGGCGGCGGTGACGGGGATGCCGTACACGAGCCGGATCGCGCTGCCCAAGGCGCTGTCGCCGGGCCGCCGCCCGCTGCCCCTGCTGGGGCTGTGCCGGGTGGAACCGCTTGCCGAGGGATGGCTGGTGCGGCCCGCCGACGAGCCGCTGCCCTCCGGTGCCACCCGGATCGTGCTGGACCTGGGGCAGCCGCGCCGCTGGACGGTGACGGTGTCGGGCAGTGCCGGTTCCTGGGCCCACGAACTGAGTCCCCGGCACAGCGAGTTGCTGTTCCTGCTGGCCGAGCACCGGGCCGGGCGCACCGCGGCGCAGCTTGCCGCGGACGTGTTCGGCGACCCGCGCCGCACGGTGACGGTGCGCGCCGAGATGTCGCGGGTACGGCGGTATCTCGGGGGAATCCTGGAGCACCGGCCCTATCGTTTCTGCGATGACGCCGAGGTCCAGGTGATCCTCCCACCCGAGCCGTCCGATCTGTTGCCGCACTCCGGCGCGCCGGCGGTGCTCAGGGTGCGGGCGGCTCCGGCGGTGCTCTGAGCCGGGGTGAGGTTACACACCGTGACAGCAGGGTATGCCGTCGCCGTACATCCGATGGCGACTTCCACAGATCCGAGAGCTTCTTCCGCATATTTACGGGGTCTTCGTCCCCGCTCCGCCGTACCTGACGTAGCATCCCCTACCGGGCCACCCCACCTGCTCCCAGGTCAACGCACGGATCAACAGGCGCAGTTGGCCCACCTCGGGAGGACAGATGAAGCATCGCGGCAGACACCGCCGACGCAAGCGGGGCCAGGCGCTGCGGGCGTTCCTGGCCGGCACCGCTCTCGCGCTCACCGGCGCCGCCACCCTGATCAGCACCTCCCAGGCCACGTCCGGCAACGACCCGGGCGCCCTGAAGCCGATAACCTCCGCGACCTCCCTGGCCGATCTGCGCCTGAGCGAGAAGCCTCTCGCGCGGCCCGTGCCCGACGGACCGGCCCGGCCCGTCGGCGTCGCCGCCGTCCTCGCGGACGCCGACCGCAGCCTGCGCGCCGCGGCCGACTGCGCCGGTGCCGATCGCTCCGCGCTGCCGATAGCGCCCGCGGCCACCCGGGCGCACTGCTGGGACGAGGCCGGCACCGAGCAGTGGCGCACCGGCGGCCTGACCACCTCGGGGGACGCCGACGACGACGGCCGGTGGGGCGCGAACCGCGTGATCCTCTCCGGCTGGAGCGACCCGCGCGGCCACTCCCGGGTCGCCTTCGTCGACGCCAACGATCCCGAGCGCCTCACCTACACCTGGGTCGCGCTCACCGTCCCCACGAGCGGCGACCCCGTCGGCCGGCCGCTCGTCTCGGCACTGACCGGCATGGTCTGGTACCAGGACAAACTGCTCGTCACCGCCGACGAGGGACGCGGACTGTACGTCTACGACCTGGACCGCATCCGGCGCGCCTCCGCCGACACCGCCGCGACCACGCCCCCGGCGCGGGGCGACCGCTACACGCTGCCCGCCGTCCGCTCGTACCGGCTGACCGGGGCCCGGATCGGCGCGCTCTCCCTCGACCGCAGCACCACGCCCGACAGCCTGGTCGCCGGCGAGTCCGTCCCGGCGGACGCCGACCGGCCCACCCGGCTGTGGCGCTACGGGCTCGACGACGACCCCTCCGGCGCGGGCCTGCTCGGCACGGGGCCGCAGGAGGCCTACGAGACGAAGGCGGCCGGCGTCCGGGGTGTGTTCGCCCACCGCTCCCAGTGGTACCTGGCCCGTACGGCGGGCGAGCACGGGACCCTGTGGCGGCAGGACAGCGACGGCGCGCGGGTGGCGCGGTGCGGGACGGACGAGACGTATCTGTGCTGGAGCGGCTCCGCGCGGTCCCTCTCCTACTGGGAGGAGAGCGGCGAGGTCTGGTCGCAGTCGGGGCGGATGCTGTTCTCGCTGCCGCTGGACACGATCGACAGGGCGCTGGACTAGATGATTCCCTGACCGGCATGACGAACATCCCCGTGACCACCTGGTCCCTGGAGCAGACCGCCCCCGCCGACCTGCTCCCGGCCGCGGCGCCGGAGGGCGACGTGCGGATCGCCCGCGCCGAGGTGCCCTCCCCCGAGTTCAGCCGTTTCCTGTACGCCTCGGTGGGCGGGGACATCCGCTGGACGGACCGGTTGGGCTGGCCGTACGCGCGCTGGCAGGAGCACCTGGGGCGGCCCGGGGTGGAGACCTGGGTGGCCTACGACCGGGGCACGCCCGCCGGCTATGTGGAGCTCGAGCCGCAGGACGACGGTGTCGTGGAGATCGTCTACTTCGGCCTGATCCCCGCCTTTCGCGGCCGCCGCATCGGCGGGCACCTGCTGGCGCACGGCGCCGCCCGCGCGTGGGATCTCGCGGACCGGTGGCCGGGGCTCGCCGCGACGAAGCGGGTCTGGCTGCACACGTGCAGCAAGGACGGCGAGCACGCCATGGACAACTACCTGCGCCGTGGCTTCAAGCTGTTCGACACCAAGGTCGAGGAGGAGCCGGACGTCGCGACGCCCGGTCCGTGGCCCGGCGCATACCCCGTCTGACCTGGCCGGACAAGACGGCGTTCACGCCATGTGACCGATGACACCCTTGTTCCACATTCCGGGACAAGGGTGTCCACATTTTGGATAAAGCTGGACTGTGTCCAGATCGCCGTGACACGCTTCCGTCATGTCTGGAACTGGAATTGCCTTGGTGAGTCGGCGGCACGTCGACCTCGGCCGCATGTCCAGCGCCATCTGTCCGGCGAGCTGAGACGTCTCCAGCACCGCCGATCCCCCCAGCTTCGTCTGTCCCTGCGCGATCGCGCGCCCGTACGCCCTCATGCGCCCGTACGCGCAGATCAGAGCCGCTTTCCCCCTGTCCCGAAGGACGTAGAAACCATGGCCGCCAACCCGCAGAACCCCGCTGCCGCGACTCCCCGCCGCAAGGTGAGCCGTCACCGCGGTGAGGGTCAGTGGGCCGCGGGTCACTTCACCCCGCTCAACGGCAACGAACAGTTCAAGAAGGACGACGACGGTCTCAATGTGCGGACACGCATTGAGACGATCTACTCCAAGCGGGGCTTCGACTCGATCGACCCCAACGACCTGCGCGGCCGGATGCGCTGGTGGGGCCTGTACACCCAGCGCAAGCCCGGGATCGACGGCGGCAAGACCGCGATCCTGGAACCGGAGGAGCTGGACGACGAGTACTTCATGCTGCGCGTCCGCATCGACGGCGGCCGGCTCACCACCGAGCAGCTGCGGGTGATCGGTGAGATCTCGCAGGAGTACGCCCGTGGCACGGCCGACATCACCGACCGGCAGAACGTGCAGTACCACTGGATCCGGATCGAGGACGTGCCCGAGATCTGGAACCGCCTGGAGGCGGTCGGCCTGTCCACCACCGAGGCCTGCGGCGACACGCCCCGCGTGATCCTCGGCTCGCCCGTCGCCGGGATCGCCGCCGACGAGATCATCGACGGCACCCCGGCCGTCGAGGAGATCCACCGCCGGATCATCGGCAACAAGGACTTCTCGAACCTGCCCCGCAAGTTCAAGTCCGCGATCTCCGGCTCGCCGCTGCTGGACGTGGCGCACGAGATCAACGACGTCGCCTTCGTCGGTGTCGTCCACCCCGAGCACGGACCCGGCTTCGACCTGTGGGTCGGCGGCGGCCTGTCCACCAACCCGAAGATCGGCGTCCGGCTCGGCGCATGGGTCCCGCTGGACGAGGTGCCGGACGTCCACGAGGGCGTCATCTCGATCTTCCGCGACTACGGCTACCGGCGGCTGCGGACCCGCGCCCGCCTGAAGTTCCTGGTCGCCGACTGGGGTGCGGAGAAGTTCCGCCAGGTGCTGGAGGACGAGTACCTCGAGCGCAAGCTGGTCGACGGCCCCGCGCCCGCCCAGCCCGTGGAGCGCTGGCGCGACCACGTCGGCGTGCACCGGCAGAACGACGGCCGGTTCTACGTCGGTTTCGCACCGCGGGTCGGCCGCGTCGACGGCGCCACGCTGACGAAGATCGCCGAGGTGGCGGAGGCGCACGGCTCGGGCCGGGTCCGCACCACCGTCGAGCAGAAGATGATCGTGCTGGACGTCGACGAGTCGCAGGTCGACTCCCTCGTGGAGGGCCTGGAGGCGCTGGACCTCACGGTCAGCCCGTCCCCGTTCCGGCGCGGCACGATGGCCTGCACCGGCATCGAGTTCTGCAAGCTCGCCATCGTCGAGACCAAGGCGCGCGGCGCCTCCCTGATCGACGAACTGGAGCGCCGGATCCCGGACTTCGACGAGCCGATCACCATCAACATCAACGGCTGCCCGAACGCCTGCGCCCGTATCCAGGTCGCGGACATCGGTCTCAAGGGCCAGCTGGTCGTCAACGACCAGGGTGAGCAGGTCGAGGGCTTCCAGGTGCACCTCGGCGGCGCGCTCGGCCTGGAGGCCGGGTTCGGCCGCAAGGTGCGCGGCCTGAAGGTCACCTCGCAGGAGCTGCCCGACTACGTCGAGCGCGTCCTGAAGCGCTTCCAGGCGGAGCGCGAGGACGGCGAGCGGTTCGCGACCTGGGCGGCCCGCGCCTCCGAGGAGGCCCTTTCGTGAGTGCGGCGAGCGAGACGAGGGATGCCCTGTGAGTGAGCGTGCCGCACCTTTCTTCTGCCCCTACTGCGGCGACGAGGACCTGCGTCCGAGCGAGCAGGGCCACGGCGCCTGGGAGTGCGCGGCGTGCAACCGCGCCTTTCAGCTGAAGTTCCTGGGGCTGCTCTCCCGTGGGCTCCAGCAGGACACGAAGGGCACGAAGGGAGGGGACGGGATATGACGACGGCTCAGGAGATGCGCGAGACGCAGGAGCTGAAGGCGCTCGCCGAGCAGGCGGGCCGCGACCTCGAGGACGCGTCCGCGCTGGAGATCCTCCGGTGGGCGGCGGAGACCTTCGGCAAGCGGTTCTGCGTGACCTCGTCCATGGAGGACGCGGTCGTCGCCCACCTCGCGTCCCGCGTGATGCCCGGCGTCGACGTCGTCTTCCTCGACACCGGCTACCACTTCGAGGAGACCATCGGCACCCGGGACGCCGTCGAGGCGGTGATGGACGTCAACGTCATCACCCTCACCCCGGAGCAGACGGTCGCCGAGCAGGACGCCGAGTACGGCCCGAAGCTGCACGACCGCGACCCCGACCTGTGCTGCTTCCTGCGCAAGGTCAAGCCGCTGGAGCAGGGGCTCGCCGACTACGCGGCCTGGGCGACCGGACTGCGCCGTGACGAGTCCCCGACACGGGCGGGCACCCCCGTGGTCGCCTGGGACGAGAAGCGCCAGAAGATCAAGATCTCGCCGATCGCCCGCTGGACCCAGGACGACGTGGACGCCTACGTCACCGAGCACGGCGTCCTGACCAATCCGCTCCTGATGGACGGCTACGCCTCCATCGGCTGCGCCCCGTGCACCCGGCGGGTGCTCGCGGGCGAGGACGCGCGCGCCGGCCGCTGGGCCGGGCGGTCCAAGACCGAGTGCGGGCTGCACGGATGACGACCACCACACCGACCCCTCAGGAGAAGCACGTGACGAGCGGAGCCACCGTCTGGCTCACGGGCCTGCCGAGCGCCGGCAAGACCACGATCGCGTACGAACTGGCCGGCCGGCTGCGGGCGGAGGGCCACCTCGTCGAGGTGCTCGACGGCGACGAGATCCGCGAGTTCGTCTCGGCGGGCCTCGGCTTCAGCCGCGAGGACCGGCACACCAACGTGCAGCGCATCGGTTACGTCGCCGAACTGCTCGCCCGTAACGGCGTGAAGGCCCTCGTCCCGGTGATCGCGCCGTACACCGACAGCCGCGACGCGGTGCGCAAGCGGCACGAGACGAACGGCACCGCCTACGTCGAGGTGCACGTGGCGACCCCGGTCGACGTGTGCTCCGTGCGCGATGTGAAGGGGCTGTACGCCAAGCAGGCCGCGGGCGAGCTGACGGGGCTGACCGGCGTCGACGACCCGTACGAGGAGCCCGCCTCGCCCGACCTGCGCATCGAGTCGCAGCACCAGACCGTGCAGGAGTCCGCCGCGTCGGTGTACGCCCTGCTCGCCGAAAGGGGACTGGCATGACGACCGTCGCACCCGTGACCGAGGAGACGGAGACCCCGTACGCCCTCTCGCACCTGGACGCGCTGGAATCCGAGGCGGTGCACATCTTCCGTGAGGTGGCGGGCGAGTTCGAGCGGCCGGTGATCCTGTTCTCCGGCGGCAAGGACTCCATCGTCATGCTGCACCTGGCGCTGAAGGCGTTCGCGCCGGCCTCGCTCCCCTTCTCCCTGCTGCACGTGGACACCGGGCACAACTTCCCCGAGGTCATCGAGTACCGCGACCGCACGGTGGCCCGGCACGGCCTGCGGCTGCATGTCGCGTCCGTGCAGGACTACATCGACCGCGGTGTGCTCAAGGAGCGCCCGGACGGGACCCGTAACCCGCTCCAGACGCTGCCGCTGACGGAGAGGATCCAGGCGGAGCGCTTCGACGCGGTGTTCGGCGGCGGCCGCCGCGACGAGGAGAAGGCCCGGGCCAAGGAGCGGGTGTTCTCGCTGCGGGACGAGTTCTCCCAGTGGGACCCGCGCAGGCAGCGGCCCGAGCTGTGGAACCTGTACAACGGCCGCCACGCCCCGGGCGAGCACGTCCGCGTCTTCCCGCTGTCCAACTGGACCGAGCTGGACGTCTGGCAGTACATCGCCCGCGAGGGCATCGAGCTGCCGGAGATCTACTTCGCCCACGAGCGCGAGGTCTTCCGGCGCGGCGGCATGTGGCTGACCGCCGGCGAGTGGGGCGGCCCCAAGGAGGGCGAGACCGTCGAGAAGCGGCAGGTCCGCTACCGCACAGTCGGCGACATGTCCTGCACCGGCGCCGTCGACTCCGACGCCCGGACCCTGGAGCAGGTGATCACCGAGATCGCCGCGTCCCGGCTGACCGAGCGGGGCGCCACCCGGGCCGACGACAAGCTCTCCGAGGCCGCGATGGAAGACCGCAAGCGCGAGGGGTACTTCTAGCCATGACGAGCACCACCGAACCCACCGAGACGCTGTCGGTCGAGCAGCTGTCGGCGACCACCCTGCTGCGGTTCGCCACCGCCGGCTCGGTCGACGACGGCAAGTCCACCCTGGTCGGCCGGCTGCTGCACGACTCCAAGTCGGTCCTCACCGACCAGCTGGAGGCCGTGGAGCGCGCCTCGGCGAGCCGTGGCCAGGAGGGCCCGGACCTCGCGCTGCTGACGGACGGCCTGCGCGCCGAGCGCGAGCAGGGCATCACCATCGACGTGGCCTACCGCTACTTCGCCACTGCGCGCCGCCGGTTCATCCTCGCGGACACCCCCGGGCACGTGCAGTACACCCGGAACATGGTCACCGGCGCCTCCACCGCCGAGCTGACGATCGTCCTCGTCGACGCCCGCAACGGCGTCGTCGAGCAGACCCACCGGCACGCCGCGATCGCCGCCCTGCTGCGCGTCCCGCACGTCGTCCTCGCCGTCAACAAGATGGACCTCGTCGGCTACGAGGAGAAGGTCTTCGGCGCGATCGCCGACGAGTTCACGGCGTACGCGACCGAGCTCGGCGTCCCCGAGGTCACCGCGATCCCGATCTCCGCGCTGAACGGCGACAACGTCGTGGAACCGTCCGCGAACATGGACTGGTACGGCGGCCCGACCGTTCTGGAGCACCTGGAGACCGTTCCGGTGAGCCACGACCTGGCGCACTGTCACGCGCGCCTGCCGGTGCAGTTCGTGATCCGGCCGCAGACCGCCGAGCACCCGGACTACCGGGGCTACGCGGGGCAGATCGCGGCGGGCACCTTCCGCGTCGGCGAGCAGATCACCGTCCTGCCGGCCGGGCGTTCGACGAAGATCTCCGGCATCGACCTGCTGGGCGAGCCGGTCGACGTCGCCTGGACCGCGCAGTCGGTCACCCTCCTGCTGGAGGACGACATCGACATCTCGCGCGGCGACCTGATCGTGCCCAGCAAGGACGCGCCGCCGACCACCCAGGACATCGAGGCGACCGTCTGCCACGTGGCCGACCAGCCGCTGACCGTCGGCCACCGGGTGCTGCTCAAGCACGGCACGCGCACGGTCAAGGCGATCGTCAAGGACATCCCGTCCCGGCTCACCCTGGACGACCTGTCCCTGCACCCGCACCCGGGGCAGCTCGCCGCCAACGACATCGGCCGGGTGAAGGTCCGCACCGCCGAGCCGCTGCCGGTCGACTCCTACGCCGACTCGCGGCGCACCGGTTCGTTCATCCTGATCGACCCCAGCGACGGCACCACGCTCACCGCGGGCATGGTCGGCGAGTCGTTCGCCGCCCCGGAGCCGGTCCGGGGCGACGCCGAGGACGACGGGTGGGACTTCTGACCATGCACCCGACCGACTTCTACTCGTCCTTCGCGAAGGAGGGCGGCCGCGTCGGCAGCGGCGCCCTCGGCAGCGGGCAGGGCGGAGTGGCGCGATGTGCGTGACGCCCACGATGCGCGCGCGGACGTACGCGCCCCGCGCGCGCCGCCGAAAACCCGCCGACCCCCCGGCCACGACCTGAGGTGTCGTGACCGCCGGGACTCCGAGAGGAACACCTCCCGTGCCTGCCACCACCGCCCTGCGCCGCACTCTCGTGGCGATGGCCGCGCTGCCGTTGCTCGCGCTCGCCGCCTGCGGCTACGGCTCCCAGGCCAAGGACGACGACACGGTCAAGGTCGCCGCCGGGGCGAAGAAGATCGACGGTCTGGACTCCGTCCGGATCGGCTACTTCGGCAACCTCACCCACGCCACCGCCCTGGTCGGCCGGCAGCAGGGCTTCTTCCAGAAGGAACTCGGCGCCACCAAGGCCGAGTACGCCACCTTCAACGCCGGGCCCTCGGAGATCGAGGCCCTGAACTCGGGCTCGATCGACATCGGCTGGATCGGCCCCTCCCCGGCGATCAACGGCTAC
The DNA here is from genome assembly GCF_042731435.1 of Streptomyces sp. NPDC059861. Classification (NCBI taxonomy): domain Bacteria; kingdom Bacillati; phylum Actinomycetota; class Actinomycetes; order Kitasatosporales; family Streptomycetaceae; genus Streptomyces; species Streptomyces sp. NPDC059861. Next base: position 269,459 of record NZ_JBHWJQ010000001.1, read on the forward strand.
ATCAAGTCGGGCGGCAAGAACCTGCGGATCATCGGCGGTTCGGCCTCGGGCGGGGTGAAGCTCGTGGTCGACCCCGAGAAGGTCAAGTCCCTGAAGGACGTCAAGGGCAAGCGGATCGGCACCCCGCAGCTCGGCAACACGCAGGACGTGGCGTTCCTGAACTGGATCTCCGAGCAGGGCTGGAAGGTCGACGCGGAGAGCGGCGAGGGCGACGTCTCCGTGGTCCGCACGGACAACAAGGTGGCCCCGGACGCCTACCGGTCAGGGTCCGTCGACGGCGCCTGGGTGCCCGAGCCGACCGCGTCGAAGCTGGTCGCCGAGGGCGGGAAGGTACTGCTCGACGAGTCCGACCTGTGGCCCGACAAGAAGTTCGTGATCACCAACATCATCGTGTCGCAGAGCTTCCTGAAAGAGCACCCGAAGGCGGTCGAGGCGGTGCTGCGGGCGTCCGTCGGGACCAACAAGTGGATCAACGCCCACCCCGCCGATGCGAGGGCGGCGGCGAACCGGCAGCTCCAGGCGGACACCGGAAAGCCGCTGCCGCCCGAGGTGCTGGACCCGGCCTGGCGGTCGATCCGCATCACCGACGACCCCCTCGCGACCACGCTCGACGTCCAGGCGCGGCACGCGGTGCAGGCCGGCCTGCTGGAGCGGCCCGACCTGAAGGGCATCTACGACCTCACGCCGCTGAACAAGATCCTCGCCGCCGAGGGCGAGGCCACCGTCGCCGACGCCGGCCTCGGCGCCGCTTCATAAGTCCCTGACCAGTTCCCAGGAGGTGACGACCATGGCCACGACCTTCGCCAAGGCCGCCGACGCCGGTACGTCGGTGGAGCACGCCGCGCGCATCGAGCACGTCTCGAAGTCCTTCGCCGGCCCCGCCGGGCAGCAGCTCGTCCTCGACGACATCACGCTCGATGTCGCGCCGGGCGAGTTCGTCACCCTCCTGGGGGCCTCGGGCTGCGGCAAGTCCACGCTGCTCAACCTGGTGGCGGGGCTAGACAAGCCGTCGGCCGGCTCGATCACGACGGACGGCCGCCCGGCACTGATGTTCCAGGAGCACGCCCTCTTCCCGTGGCTGACCGCGGGCAAGAACATCGAGCTCGCCCTGAAGCTGCGCGGTGTGCCCAAGGCGGAGCGACGCGGCCGCGCGGAGGAACTGCTGGAACTGGTCCGGCTCCAGGGGGCGTACGGCAAGCGGGTGCACGAGCTGTCGGGCGGCATGCGGCAGCGGGTGGCGCTGGCCCGCGCGCTCGCGCAGGACAGCAGCCTGCTGCTGATGGACGAGCCGTTCGCGGCGCTCGACGCGATCACCCGCGACGTGCTGCACGACGAGCTGACCAGGATCTGGACGGAGACACGGCTGTCCGTGCTCTTCGTGACGCACAACGTGCGGGAGGCGGCGCGGCTCGCGCAGCGCGTCGTGCTGCTGTCGTCGCGTCCGGGACGGATCGCGCGCGAGTGGACGGTCGACATCCCGCAGCCGCGCCGCATCGAGGACGCCGCGGTGGCGGAGCTGTCCCGTGAGATCACCGAAGAACTGCGTGGGGAGATCCGCCGACATGGCCAGCACTGATACGCACGCCGTCAAGGGCGGCCACGATCTGGCCGGCGTCGAGGCGGGTCTGGACGCCCTGGACACGGTGCAGACGGGCCGTACGCCGCTGCGCACGACGTTCACGCAGAAGATCGTGCCGCCGGTCACCGCCGTCCTGCTGGTGCTGGCGGTGTGGCAGGCGCTGGTCACCTTCGGCGTCGTCGACGACCCCAGCAAGCTGCCCTCGCCCTCCGACGTGTGGGGCGAGGTGCGGACCGCCTGGCTTCAGGGGACGCTGCTCGACTACATCTGGACCAGCGTCTCGCGCGGTCTGCTGGGCTTCCTGATGGCACTGGCCATCGGCACCCCGCTGGGCCTGCTGGTGGCGCGGGTGCGGTTCGTACGGGCCGCGATCGGTCCGATCCTGTCCGGCCTGCAGTCGCTGCCTTCGGTGGCCTGGGTGCCGCCGGCCGTCATCTGGCTCGGTCTGAACAACCAGATGATGTACGCCGTGATCCTGCTGGGCGCGGTCCCCTCCATCGCCAACGGCCTCGTCTCGGGCGTGGACCAGGTGCCGCCGCTCTACCTGCGGGCGGGCCGCACGCTCGGCGCGACGGGCCTGAAGGGCACCTGGCACATCGTGATGCCGGCCGCGCTGCCCGGCTACCTGGCCGGCCTGAAGCAGGGCTGGGCGTTCGCCTGGCGGTCCCTGATGGCCGCCGAGATCATCGCCTCCTCCCCCGACCTGGGCGTGGGGCTCGGCCAGTTGCTGGAGAACGGCCGCAACACCAGCTCCATGTCCATGGTCTTCCTCGCCATCCTGCTCATCCTGATCGTCGGTATCGCCATCGACCTGCTGATCTTCAGTCCGCTGGAGCGGCGGGTGCTGCGCAGCCGCGGCCTCCTGGTGAAGAGCTGATCCCCATGCGCCACGAACCGGTCCTCGTCGTCATCGCCCACGGCAGCCGCGACCCGCGGCACGCCGCGACCGTGCACGCCCTGGTGCGGCGGGTGCGGTCGCTGCGGCCGGGCCTGCGGGTCGAAACCGGTTTCCTGGACTTCAACGTCCCGTCCGTGCGGGGCGTGCTGGAGTCCCTGGCGGTGGAGGGCGTCCGCGACGTCGTGGCGCTGCCGCTGCTGCTGACGCGCGCCTTCCATGCGAAGGCGGACATCCCGGCGGTGCTGCGGGAGGCGCCCCGGCGGCTGCGGATCCGCCAGGCGGAGGTGCTCGGCCCCTCCCCGCTGCTGATGGCCGCGCTGGAGCGGCGGCTGTACGAGGCGGGGCTGACGCCCGCCGACAAGTCCTCGACCGGGGTCGTCCTGGCCTCGGCGGGGTCCACGGACCCGGAGGCGATCGCAGTGATCGCAGAAATCGCGCGGGAGTGGCGGCACACCGGTTGGTGCGCCGTGCGGCCTGCGTTCGCCTCCGCCGGTTCTCCCGCGGGGTTCCCCCGCACCGAGGACGCGGTGCGGGAACTCCGCGCCCTCGGCTGCGAACGCGTCGCCGTCGCGCCGTACGTCCTGGCCCCCGGCTTCCTGCCGGACCGCATCGCGCGGGGCGCCGCCGAGGCGGACGTACTGGCCGGTGTGCTGGGTCCGGCGCCGGAGGTGGCCCGGGTGCTGCTGGAGCGGTACGAGGGGGCGCGGGTGCCGCTGCGGGCGGCTGTCGGGGCCTGAACCGGCCTCAGTCGAACCAGAGCCCTCCGGCGCGGGTCCGCCCCAGCTCGAAGAAGTCCGGGTGGCCGGCCAGGACGCGGAAGCTGTCGAAGAGCTCGGCGGCCCGCGGGCCACGCGGAATCGCCCGCAGCACGGGCCCGAACCACACCGTGCCGTCGGCATGGACGGTGGGAGTTCCCACATATCGCCTGGAGTCGGCCTCCGCGCCCGCCTCGTGGCCACGGCGGACCGCCTCGTCGTACGCCGGGTCGTGAGCGGTGGCGAGGTCGCCGTCGAGCCCCACTTCGGCCAGCGCCTCGGCGATCACCACGTCGAAGTCCTCGGCCTCGCCTTCGTGTATGCGGACGCCGAACGCGGAATACAGGTCACGCAGTACGTTCTCGCCGTGCCGCTCGGCGGCGGCCACCGCCACCCGCACCGGGCCGATGGATGGTTCCCGGTCCAGTTGCCGGGCCTTTCTCCTGGGCCACTACCCGGTGGACGACCCGGTGAGCTCCACCAGCTTGACGACGGTGTTCCAGTTCCTGGTCGTGGCGGTCACGCCCTTGTTCAGGCGGGGCCTCGCCAGGTACTCGGCGAGCTTGGAACGGCCCAGGCCGTTCGGCGCGTACAGGTACAGGACGCGGTCGCCGAGCCGGAACTCCTCGGGCAGGAAGGCCGCCTGGTCGATCTCGGCGAAACGCCCGGCGTCGACCGGTACGGAGAAGTAGGTGGCGTGCAGCTGCTTGGCCTCCAGTTCGGCCGCCGGGAACGGGCAGTTGTCGGCGACCGCCTTCAGATAGGCGTGGTCGCGCACGATGAGGTCCACCCCGAAGCCGAACCGCTTCTCGATCGCCCGCGTGAGCTCGGCGGCCAGGGACTCCTCGTCGCCGTGGTCGGCGCCGAACACGGCCTGACCGCTCTGGAGATACGTCCGCACGCCCCCGTGACCGAGGCTCTCCATCAGGGCGCGCAGGTCGGCCATCGGGACCTTCTTGCTGCCGCCCACGTTGATTCCGCGCAGCAGCACCGCATACGTCGTCACCCGTCCACCCTAAGCGGCCGTCGTGCCCCGTGGGGGCGGGCACGACGGCCGGGCCCGGCGTGCGGGCTGCGCGAAACTCTGGCCCATCGAACCGGCCGGTAGCAACCACTACACGCACCTGTGACTTGTTCAACAAGGTTTCGCAATCAGGAGTCGCCACAAAGGGCGCCAAGGGTGGATCCCTGATCATCGGCCCGGACATCGGCCGATAGATGTAAGGGGCCGGTGTCCTCCCCAGTGGTGAGGGCGGGGTGGCCGTCCGGAGGACCAGGGGGTCCGCCGCTTCACCGGGCAGCACGACGAGACGGCCTTGTCCGGCCCATACCTTCGAGACGAAAGGTGGCGGCAGGGGGCTGTCACCGCTCACGAGGGGGCAGCCCGTCATGGGGAACGGAGACATACGCGTGCGGGGACTCGCCGCCCGGGCAGGCGGCTGGAGTGCCCGGCACCGATGGGCGGCCGTCGGAATCTGGGTGCTGTTCGTCGTCCTGGCCATGGGGCTCGGCTCGGCGGCCGGCCGGGTCGACGTCAAGGACAGCGACCAGCTCAAGGGGGAGACCCACACCGCCGCGAAGATCATCGAGGACGCCGGGATCGAGGAACCGGCGGGCGAGACCGTCCTCATCCAGTCGAAGGACGGCGGACTCAAGGCCACCGACCCCGCGTTCCGGGCCGCCGTCGCCGATGTCGTGCGGGCCGTCGACGCGACCGGTGAGGTCACGGACGTCACCACGCCGTACGACACGAGGACGATCTCCCAGGACGGGCGCAGCGCGCTGGTGCAGTTCGACATGCGGGGGGCGTCGGACACCGCGGGCGAGCGGGTCGAGCCGGTGCTGAAGGCCGTCGAGCGGGTCCAGCGGGAGCACGATGCGCTCCGGATCGAGGAGATCGGCGGCGCCAGCATGATGAAGACGTTCGACGACGCGTTCGGCGACGACTTCCGCAAGGCCGAGTACTCGGCCGTACCGGTCGCCCTCGGCATTCTGCTCATCGCGTTCGGCGCGCTGGTGGCGGCGCTGCTGCCGGTGGCGCTGGCGCTCAGCGCGATCATGGCGACGATGGGTCTGATGGGCGTCGTCAGTCATGTGATGCCGATGAGCGAGACCGCGAACTCCGTGATGCTCCTGGTCGGTCTGGCCGTCGGCGTCGACTACTGCCTGTTCTATCTGCGCCGGGAGCGCGAGGAGCGCGAGGCCGGCCGGGACGCACAGACGGCCCTGCGGGTCGCCGCCGCGACGAGTGGGCGCGCGATCATCGTCTCCGGTGTCACGGTGTGCGTGGCGATGGCGGGCATGCTGTTCACCGGGCTCGCCGAGTTCGAGGCGATGGGACTGGCGTCGCTGATGGTCGTCGCCGTTGCCATGGTCGGTTCGGTGACGGTGCTGCCGGCGCTCCTGTCGCTGCTGGGTGAGCGGGTGGAGAAGGGGCGGATACCGTTCCTGCGCCGCCGTCGCCGCGACGGAAACGGCGAGAGCCGCTTCTGGACGGCTGTGCTGAAGGGGGTCCTCGCCAAGCCCGTCGTCTCCGTCGTCGTGGCCGCCGGGGCGCTGCTGGCCGTCGCGGCTCCCGCGGTCGGCATGAAGACCCAGAACCTCACGCTGGACCAGGAGTTCGGCGACTCGTTGCCCATCGTGCAGACCTACGACCGGCTCAACGAGGCCTTCCCGGGCGGCTCCGAGCCGGCGGAGGTGGTCGTGAAGGCCGACGACATCAACGCGCCCGAGGTGCAGTCGGCGCTCGCCGAGTTCCGTGAACGGGCGATCAGTTCGGGCGCCTCGCGGGGACCTGTCGACATCAAGCTGGACGACGCCGAGAACGTCGCCTTCGTATACGTCCCGCTCGTCGGCGGTTCCGACCTGGACAAGGCGGGCGCCGGCCTGGACAAGCTCCGCGACGAGGTACGGCCGGCCACGCTCGGCGCGGTCGACGGCGTCGAGGCGCCGATCACCGGCGGGGTCGCCATGTCGAAGGACTTCAACGACCAACTCGTCGGCGCGGTCGCCCCGGTCTTCGCGTTCGTCGTGGTGTTCGCCTTCCTGCTGATGCTGCTGTCGTTCCGCTCGCTGACGATCGCGATCACCTCGATCGTGCTGAACCTGCTGTCCGTGGGCGCGGCCTACGGCATCCTGGTCGCCGTCTTCCAGCACGGCTGGGGCGCGTCGCTGGTGGGCGCTCAGGGCGTGGGCGCCATCGTCAGCTGGCTGCCGCTGTTCCTCTTCGTGATCCTGTTCGGGCTGTCGATGGACTACCACGTGTTCGTGGTCTCGCGGATCCGCGAGGCGCGGTTGCGCGGCCGTACGACGCAGGACGCCATCACGCACGGCGTGGTCACCACGGCGGGGGTCGTGACCAGCGCCGCCGTCATCATGGTCGCCGTCTTCGCGATCTTCGGCACCCTGTCCATGCAGTCCATGAAGCAGATGGGCGTCGGCCTCGCGGCGGCGGTGCTCATCGACGCGACGATCATCCGTGGTGTGCTGCTGCCGGCGGTGATGTCGCTCCTCGGCGAACGCAACTGGTACCTGCCGAGGTGGCTGAACCGCCTCCCGGACCTGACGCACGACGAGTCGGCGGACGCGGTGGCGGGGGCGCCGATGGTGCGGAAGGAAGGGGGGCGGGTCCGGGTCTGACCCTCGTGGGCGGGACGGCCGGGCGTAAACCCCTCCTCCCGGCCGTCCCGTGACCGTACGTCGGCCGAGCCGGCCAGCCGGCCAAGGGCCCGTGTAGTCCGGAGGAACCCACGGGCCCTCACTCATGCGCTCGCCGCTGCCAGTTCGGCCTCGATCAGGTCGGCCGCGCGCCGTGTGCCGCCCTCCTTGGCCATCTCCGCCTGAAGATCCGCCAGGCGGCGGGCGACCTCCGGGTCGTCGACGAGTGCGAGGGCCGCCTCGCGGAGCGTCTCGGCGGTGGCCTCCTCGGCCGGGACATGGCGGGCCACCCCGAGGCCCTGGAGCATGTCCGCGTTGCCGAACTGGTCGACCGCCTGCGGCACGGCGATCATCGGCGTGGCCGTGGCCATGCCCTCCTGGCTGCCGCCCGCGCCCGCGTGCGTGACGAACAGGTCGGCCTGCTTGAGGATCGCGAGCTGCGGAACCCAGGACCGCACCTCGACGTTCCCCGGCACCTCCCCCACCTCGGCGGGGTCGACGTGCTTGCCGATCTGGAGCACCACGTGCCAGCCCGGCAGCCCCGCGAAGGCCCGCACGCACTCCCGGTAGAACGCCGGCTGCTTGGTGAACGCCGAGCCGAGCGAGACCAGCACGACCTTCTCGGCATCGGCGGGCCGCCGCCAGTCCCCCTCCGCGCCGCGGTCGCCCTGGCAGGCGCCGACGAAGCTGTACACCGTCTCGTCGACCCGGTCGGCGTTCGGCTGGAGCGCCTTGGGGATCAGCACGAGGGAACGGGCCGGCCGGCCGGCGAACGGGTCCGGATGCCGGGAGATGCCGTTCTCCTCCAGCCAGGCCTGGAAGCGCGCGTAGTAGGCCTGACCGCGCTCGGTCTTCCTCGGCTCCTCCCACAGCGGCTCGGCGACCTCCTCCTCGTAGCCTTCCCAGGCCACCAGGTTCGGCGAGAGGGAGACGGCCGGGACGCCCCAGCGATGGGCCAGCACCCGCGCCGGATACGAGGCGATGTCGTGCAGCACGAGATCCGGCTCGTCGCCCTCGTACGCCTCGATCAGCTGCGGCAGGGCCTGGATGGCGTCGTTCAGGAAGGGCTCGACGTTGTCCAGCAGCGTCTCGCCCCACGCCTCCGGGTCGTCGTCGGGGCCCGGCAGGGTCGACTTCCAGAGCTTCACCTCGGCGCCGGTCTCGGCGACCTTCTTCTCGAACACCGGGGGAATCGCGTACGTCACCCGGTGCCCCCGCGTGACGAGCTCACGGATCACCTCCAGGCTCGGGTTCACGTGGCCGTGGGCAGCGATGGAGAACATGGCGATGTGCGTCATGCCCCCGACCTTAAGCGAGACGATACGTCTCGTGCAACTGCCTTCCGGTCTCCCCTCCCCCGTCAGCGCTGATACCGCGCCAGTACCAGATTCCCGTCCTCCTCCAGCCGTCTTCGCAGCTCGTCGAGGCCGATCGCGCCGCTGTAGTACTCCTGCAGCGCGGGCGTCGCCACCTTGTCCTTCCACTCGGGATACCCCCGCACCGACTGCGCGGGCGCCGGGCGGAGGTGCGTCGCGAGGGTGGTGCCGGTGGCCCAGCCGTACCGGGCCGTGCGCAGGGCGGGGTCCTTCAGGGCCTGCGTGCCGGTGGGCAGCATCCAGTCGCCCAGAGCCAGGCGCACCATGTTCTGCGGCCGCAGCAGGAAGTCGAGGAAGGCCGCCGCCTCCTTCTTGTACGGGCTGTCCTCGGCGATCGACAGGGTCTGCGGACTGACGCCCTGGGCGAGCCCGGCCGCACCGGCCGGGGCCGGCAGCACCTGCCAGTCGAAGCCCTTCGGCGCCTGCTGGACGATCTGCTGGCGGTACGAGAAGCCGAGCGGCACCATCGCGTACTTGCCGCCGAAGAACCCGGGAAGCGTGTCCGAACCGCCGCTGCCGAGCGTCGAACCCGGCGCGCTGCCATCGGAGTTGACCTGGTGGTGGACGGTGCGCGGCACCACCTCGTCGCCCGCCTCGAAACGGACCGTCACCTTGCCGTCCGCGCCCCGGTGGAAGAGCTGTCCGCCCGCCGAGAGGGAGAGGTTGAGCGTGGCCGAGACGGGTTCCTTCAGCGGCCAGGCCACCCCGTACTTCCCCTCGGCGCTCAGTTCCTTCGTCACCTCGCGGAACTCCGCCCACGTCCAGGGCTCTTCGGGGGTCGGGATCCGGACACCCGAATCCCTCAGCCAGGCCGAGTTCGCGATGATCACCCGCGGCTCCTGGAGGAACGGCACCCCGTAGATCCCGTCCCCGAAGGTCACAGTCTCCCAGCTGCGCCGCGGGATGTCGGCCTTCAGCCGCTCGGGCAGCAGGCCGGTGAGGTCGGCCAGGTAGCCGCCGTACGCGAAGTCGGCGAGGTCGTCGGAGGCGTCGTGGATGATGTCCGGCGCCTCACCGCCCTCGAACGAGGTCAGGAGCTGGTCGTGGACGCTGTCCCAGCTGCCCTGGACGTATTCGACACGGACGTCCGGATGGGCGGCGTTCCACTCCGCCACCAGCTCCTTGTGGGCCTCGACGGACTCCTGCTGCCAGGCCAGCGACTGGAAGCGGAGCGTGATCCTGCCGTCCGCGGAGTGGTCCCGCGCCCCGCCCGTGCAGGCGGTCAGCAGCATCAGGGCGGCCGCGACGATCCCTGCCCTCCTGGCGCGCATCAGCTCTTCACCGCCCCCGGCGAGCATGCCGCCCGTGATCCGCCGCTGGATGACGGCGAAGACGAGCAGGGAGGGCAGGGTCGCGAGGAACGCGGCCGCGGCGAGGGGACCGAGGTCCGCCACGCCCTCCGCGCCGATGAAGTGGGTCAGGATCACGGGCAGTGTCTGTTCCTCCGGGGTCTTCAGCAGCACCAGGGCGAAGAAGAACTCGTTCCACGCGGTGATGAAGGCGAACAGGGCCGTCGCCACGATCCCCGGGGCCAGCAGCGGCGCGGTCACCGACACCAGCGTCCGCAGCCGACCGGCGCCGTCGACCGCCGCCGCCTCCTCCAGTTCGGCCGGCACGGCCCGGACGTATCCGACGAGCATCCACAGCGCGAACGGCAGTGCCCAGACGACGTACACCATCACCAGGCCCGGCAGGGAGTTGATCAGCCGCAGGTTCTTCAGCACCAGGAAGAGCGGGATGATCACCAGCACGAACGGGAACGCCTGACTGACCACGACCCAGCCGGTCGCCGCCCGCGCCAACCGGGTGCGGTGGCGGGCCATGACGTACGCCATCGGCGTCGCGATCAGCACGGCGACAACCGCCGCCCCCGTCGCGGCGAACAGGGAGTTGAGCGCGGCCCGCAGCAGCGGCTGCTCTTCGAAGGCCTGCCGGAAGTTGGCCAGCGTCGGGTCCTCGGGGATCCAGGTGGGGTGCAGGCTGCCCAGTTCCCGCGGCGGCTTGAAGGCGGTGGAGATCAGCCACAGGAAGGGGAAGGCGAGGAAGACGAGGTACGCGAGCAGCGCCACGTACTGGCCGACGCGCGCCCCGGTGCTGGTCCTCATACGTCGTCTCCTCCCCTGAGCCGGCCCACCAGGAAGAGCGCCAGCAGTACCGTGATCACCGCGACCATCACACAGCCCATCGCCGCCGCATAGCCGAACTGGCCGTAGCGGAAGGCCTCCTCGTAGGCGAAGAGCATGGGCAGCCTGGTTCTGCCGCCCGGACCACCGCTGGTCAGGACGTAGACCAGGGCGAACGCGTTGAAGTTCCAGATGAAGTTCAGAGCCGTGATCGCGAGGGCGACCGGTCTGAGGGCGGGCCAGGTGACCGTCCGGAACCGGCGCCAGGCACCCGCTCCGTCGATCGCGGCCGCCTCGTGCAACTCGCGTGGGGTGTTCTGCAGTCCGGCGAGCAGGGCGACCGTCGTCTGGGGCATCCCCGCCCAGACGCCGACGACGATCACCGCGGGCAGGGCGGTGCCGAGCCCGCTGAGCCAGTCACGGCCGTCGCCGAGGCCCAGGTCGCGCAGGGTCTCGTTGAGGACGCCCGCGTCCGGGTTGTAGACGAGCCGCCACATGATGCCGACGACGACCTCGGGCATCGCCCACGGCACGATCGCCAGGGCGCGGGCCAGCCAGCGCAGCCGGAGTCGCTCGTTGAGCAGCAGGGCGAGGCCGAGCGCCAGCAGGAACTGCGGCACCGTCACGCCGACCGCCCACACCAGCCCGATCCGGAACGACTCCCAGAACAGCGTGTCCCGCAGCAGGTCCTGGAAGTTCAGGGTGCCGATCCACTCGGTGGGCTCGGTGCGGCCCGCCTGGGCGTCGGTGAACGCCAGCAGGATCCCGTACAGCAGTGGCCCCACGCTCAGCACGAGGATCGGGATGAGCGCGGGCAGCACCAGGAACCACGCGCCGTGGTCGCCGCCACGCCGCTGACGGCCCCGGCTCGGCGCGCGTTTCGCGTGCCTCACCTCGGTCACCAATGTCACGGGATCGACTCCTTTGCGCGGCTCGTGACGTTCTGGAGCCCGGCGGGCCCCCGTCATGGTCGTGAAGGCGGTCGACGTCGTCAAGGGCCCGCGCACGCCCCCCGACCTGTGCGAATGCGACACTGGCCGACGGACGGCACGAACGCGGCACCGCGGGATCCGGGCCACGGGCCCCGCGACGAGGGATCACGGAGGCGGACGATGGACGAGGCACGGGCGCGGGACGTACTGGCCGCGGCGGGGGTACTGCCCGGTCCGGCACGGGACGCGCGGCTCCTCGCCCTCGGCGAGAACGCCGTGTTCGCCGCCGGTGACCTGGTCGTCAAGGTGGGCCGCGACACCGAACTCCTCGACCGGGCGCGCCGGGAGGTCGCCATCGCGCTGTGGCTGGCGGAGGCCGAGATCCCCGCGGTCCGGGTGGCCCAGGACACCGCGCTGCTCGTCGAGGGGCACCCGGTGACCGTGTGGCACCGGCTGCCCGATCCCGTACGGCCCTCCGAGCCCCGGGATCTGGCCGAACTGCTCCGGGTCGTCCACGCACTGCCCTCCCCCTCCTTCCCACTGCCGCCCCGCGCACTGCTGGGCGGGGTGGAACGCTGGCTGCGGCTGGCCGGCGAGGCGATCGCCCCGGCGGACGCGGCGTACCTGCGCGAGCGCCGCGACGGGTTCGAGGCCGCCGCGGCCGCGCTCACGCCGCAGTTGCCGCCCGGCCCGATCCACGGCGACGCGCTGCCCCGCAATGTGCACATCGGTCCCGACGGGCCGGTCCTCGTCGATCTGGAGACCTTCTCCGCCGACCTGCGCGAGCACGACCTGGTGGTGATGGCCCTCTCCCGCGACCGCTACGGCCTGCCGGCCGAGGCCTACGACTCGTTCACCGAGGCCTACGGCTGGGACGTGCGCGAGTGGGACGGTTGTGCGGTGCTGCGCGGGGCGCGGGAGACGGCCAGTTGCGCCTGGGTGGCCCAGCACGCGCCGAGCAATCCCAAGGCGCTGGCCGAGTTCGAGCGCCGGGTGGCATCACTGCGGGACGGGGACGAGACCGTGCGCTGGTATCCGTTCTGAGCCGCCGGCCGCTGCCGGGCGGGCTCAGACCCGCTCGTCGGCCGGCTCCCGCAGTGGCCACAGGCCGTCCACGACGGCGGCGGCGTTCCCCTTGCGCCGCAGGAACTTCTGGAAGTCCGCCGCCCACTCGGCGTACCACTCGACCTGGCGTCGGTGCAGCTCCGCCGGGCCGAGGGCCGCGATCTTGGGGTGGCGGCCGGCTATCGCGCAGGCCAGCCGGGCGGCGGCGAGCGCGTCGGCGGAGGCGTCATGGGCACCGTCGTGGACGATGCCGTACGCGGTGCAGACCGCTTCGAGGTTGCGCTTGCCGCGTCGGTAGCGGTCGACCTGGCGGTCGATGGTGTACGGGTCGATGACCGGCGCCGGGTGCAGGCCGCCGAGGCGGTCCCGCAGGGACGGCAGGCCGTACCGCCGCAGTTCGGCGGAGAGCAGGGTGAGGTCGAAGGCGGCGTTGTAGGCGACGACGGGGACGCCCGTCTTCCAGTGGCCCGCGAGGACATCGGCGATGGCGTCGGCGACCCGGTCGGCCGGGCGGCCCTCGGTGACCGCGCGTTCGTTGCTGATGCCGTGCACCGCCACCGCGTCCGCCGGGATCTCCACTCCCGGATCCGCCAGCCATTCCCGGCGTCCCAGGGGCTGACCGCCCCTGACCTCGATCACGGCCCCCGTGACAATGCGCGCCTCTCGCGGATCGGTCCCGGTCGTCTCCAGGTCGAAGCCGATCAGCAGCTCCCGGTGCCAGCCCATGGGCGGCCCCCCTTCTTGGTGGTGCTTTCCCCCAGTGATCTCCACGATCGCATGCGGCACTGACAATCAGAGGACAGCGTTCCGCTTGAGTCCCGGGCGTGACGCCGGAAAAGGTGACGACGATTCAGGACACAGGGCGGGAATCCACCCATGCCGCCTCGAACTCCTCCCGGTACGTTCCGAAGAGTCCGCTCTCGTCCACCTCGCCCGACTTGACCACCCGGTTGCCGTTCCGCAGTACCAGCACCGGCGCCTCCATCCCACGGGTGCGGCGCAGATAGGACTGCACGACCGCGATGCCGTCCGAGCCGTCGCCGTCCACGAGGTAGGCGGTGAAGCGGGGTGTCTCGTCGTAGACCTGGATCTCGAAGGCGTCCGGGTCCCGCAGCCGGGCGCGCACCCGGCGCATGTGGAGGATGTTCATCTCCACGGCCCGGCTCAGCTCGCCCCGCTTGATGCCCAGTTCGCGCTCGCGCCGCTTCACCGCGCTGGACGCCGGGTTGAGGAACAGCAGCCGCACCCGGCAGCCGCCCTCGGCCAGGCGCACCAGACGGCGCCCGGAGAAGTTCTGCACGAGCAGGTTGAGGCCGATACCGACGGCGTCGAGACGGCGGGCCCCGCCGAAGATGTCCTCGGCGGGGAACTGACGCATCAGCCGCACCCGGTCGGAGTGCACGGCGACGACGTCGGAGTAGCGGTCGCCGACCAGGTCCTCGACCGCGTCGACCCGCAGCCGGCGCGCCGAGGGCACGTCCCCGCCCGAGCCGAGGGTCTCCAGCAGCCGCGCCGAGGCCCGCTCGGCCTGGTTCAGCACGGCCTCGGACAGGGCCCGGTTGCGCGAGACGACGTTGCGGGTGACCTCCAGCTCGTCGAGCGCGAGTTCGACGTCCCGGCGCTCGTCGACGTACGGCTCGAAGCAGGGCCAGTGCTGCACCATCAGCTCGCGCAGCTGCGGCAGGGTGAGGAAGCTGAGGACGTTGTCGTCGGCGGGGTCGAGCAGATAGCCCTTGCGGCGGCTCACCTCGCGCACGGCGACCGCGCGCTGGACCCACTCCTGGCCGGCCGGACCGGCCGCGGCGACCACCCACTCGTCGCCGTGGACGGGTTCGTAGATGGGGCGCAGGACGGCGGCCACGACCGCGCGCAGCCGCTGCTCGACGAGGTTCAGCCAGATGTAGGCACGACCGGCTCGCTGGGCGCGGGTGCGCACCTCGTGCCAGGCGTCGGCGTCCCAGTCCAGTTCCGGGCCGATCGAGTGCGTCTCCATCGGTCTGGCCAGCGACACCGTGCCGGGCGGGACCTCTGTGGAGCTCCCCTCGTGACCCTCGTCACCAGGGGGCAGCTCCAGCCCTCCCGAGCCCACCCGCGCACCGCCTTCCACTCCCCCGAGCACTCCCTGCCTCAACGATCAAGGAAGGGTACTCCGGGAGCGGTCGGCGGTGCAGCCGGATGGGCAGGCTTGTTCGCCAACTTCCCTACTCGGGACGTCCATTCTGATCAGCCAGCTCGGCCGGCGTGAGCGGATTCATGGCGGTGACGTCACGCGGGGCGACGGACAGACCCTGCCAGTGGACCGGCATGGGCTGCTGGTCCTCGTCGCGCGCCACGTGGTGGAAGCCGACGTTGACCCAGACCACGGGGTTCTTCAGGGTCTGGCCGCCCACCCACTTGTCGACGGACTTGCCGTGCCCGGCGCCGCAGTCGGGCAGGTTGTCGCTGGCGTACTGCTCGCACTTGTCGTACTCGGTGAAGTACACGTCGTGCCGGGTGTAGCTGCGGCCGGGGTACTTGGCGCTGGCGCCGGGCACGATCTCGTACGAGCGCGCGTGCCCGTCCTTGTTCTTGCCGGTCGCGCTGACCACGCGCCACCAGCGCATGTTCTTGGCGTCGCCCGCGAGTTCCTTGGTGATCGCGGTGCGGGTGGTCTTGTTGGTGGGCGCCGGGCGGCCGTTCGCGGGGGCGCTGACCTTGGAGTCGTACTGCTCGATCCTGCCCTTGGTCGAGCCGTCCAGGTTGAAGTTGAGCCGCCAGAAGACGTTGTGGCTGTGGCTGGTGGCGTAGGCCTTGGCGCCCTTGCCGATCGGCCAGCCGCGGCCGTCACCGGCGTCGTAGTCCACGGGCGAGAGGGAGCCCGTGGCGCCGACGTTCATGTTGATCGTGCCGTCGTCCTGGAAGCGCCACTCGGTGATGTACTCGTACCAGCCGACCTGGTTGACGGTGTAGACGAGCAGGTCCTTGCCCTGCTTCTGGAAGACCTTGTTCGCGGTCTCGCCCTGCATGCGGTAGGCATGACCACGCGAACGAGTGGTGGTGCACAGGCCCTTGACGTTCTGGTGGGAGGGGTCCCAGGCCTCGGGCACCCGGACGGTCTTGATGGTGCCGCCGGGGCACTCGCCGGGCGCCAGGTCCTTCAGGCCCTGGCCGAAACCGGCCTGGGTGAGGTCCTGGTACTCGGCCTTGCCGTCGTCGTAGGGCACATGGATCTGGCCGAGCTTGCCGGAGGCCAGCACCTTGATCGGGCGGGCCTCGCCCGGCGGCTGGTAGGTGATGTGCTCCAGTACCAGACCGGCCTCCTTGTGGTAGCGCCAGCACATGCGCCAGGTGGTGCCGGTGGAGAGCTTCTGCTCGATGCGGTACGCGGCGCTGCACTCGGCCGCCGCAGCCGGCGCGGCCTTGGGCTGGGCGGCGGCCGGGACCGCCCCGGTGGTGGCACCGGCGGCCAGCCCGGCCACGGCGAGGGCCAGGGCCGTCCGCCGGCGGGCACGGCTGTTGCTGATCACGGGCATGACGAAATCGACTCCCTTGCGGAAGGCTCACCGGAGCCTTCTGGAGGATCGGTTGGAAGAGTGGACCGAGGCCCGCGGGCGGCGGGGTGCTCCCGCGCGCGGGTGGCTCAGCCGGCGAGCTCGCCCACCTTGCGGGCGCTCAGGTCGACCACCAGGTGACGGGCGTCGATCCACGGCCCGTTCTTCACCTTCGGGAACAGGCGTACGCAGCGGTGCTCACCGCACTGGTCGAGCACGGCGGGCTGGGCGCCCGGCGTGGCCCGGTACACCATGCTGTTGAGCAGCAGCTGGTCCGGCGAGGTGAGCTCCTTGCCGGTGGCGTCCTGGTAGTCGGCCTTCAGGCCCGCGCCCAGCGGGTCGGCGATCAGCAGCCTGGCCGCCTCGGTGGCCTCGTCACGGCTCAGCGGCGGCTGGACCCCCTGCCGCCGGGCGGTCCGCTCGACCTTTCCGGTGTCGAGGTTGACCGTCCGGGTGACAAGGGTGTCGTCCCCGTAGTCGTAGAAGGAGACCTCGGCGCGCCGGGGCGCCTTCGGGTCGCCCAGCTCCGCGGCCTCCGGTTCGGCGAGGTCGACGCCGAGCCGCTGCGGTCCGCGGCCGCCGTCGACGCCCTCGCCGGAACTGATCAGCTGCCGGCTGAGCGCGAGCCGTTCGACCCGCTTCGTCTCGTCCTCGGTCAGCGGGTCACGGCCGGTGCCCTTCTCGCCCTGGGCCGGCGCCTGCTCGACGACGCCCGGCGGCACGGCTGCCTGGCCGTCCGCCGCGCCCTGGGCCGCCTGCTGGGCCCCGCGTCCACCGGCCGTTCCCCCGGCCGTGTCGTCCGCCCCTGCCGTGCCCGGCAGGGTGATCCCCACCATCACTGCCGTCCCGGCGAGCGCGATGGCGGCACCGGCCACCACCTTGCCCAGATGGCGGTGCACTATGTTGCGCACAATCTCCCCCTACTCCCCCTGATCTCCATGGGAGTACGTGTCTGCCCCACTGGTTCGGCATACCTCCGTATGCACTGGTCGACCGGTAAGAGGGGAGTAAGTCATAGGTGGTTCCCTCACTTTCGTGGAGACTCGGGGTCAAGGCGGTCCCACCGGCACGACACACCTGGAAGAGTCGTATCCATGCAGGTCTGGCCTGGAGAGGCATATCCGCTCGGCGCCACGTACGACGGCGCCGGCACCAATTTCGCGGTCTTCACGGAGGCCGCGGACCGAGTAGAGCTGTGTCTGCTGCACGACGACGGCTCGGAGACGGCGGTGGAACTGCGGGAGAGCGACGCGTTCGTACGGCACGCGTACCTGCCGGGCGTCATGCCGGGGCAGCGGTACGGCTACCGCGTGCACGGCCCCCATGCCCCCGAGCGAGGGCTGCGCTGCAACTCGGCGAAGCTGCTGCTCGACCCGTACGCGCGCGCGATCAGCGGTTCGGTCTCGTGGGGCGAGGAGGTGTACGGCTATCCGTTCGGCTCCCCGGACGAGCGCAACGACCTGGACTCCGCGCCGCACACCATGACGTCCGTCGTGGTGAACCCGTACTTCGACTGGGGCGACGACCGGCCACCCCGCACCGAGTACCACGAGACGGTGATCTACGAGGCCCATGTGAAGGGCCTGACCATGCGCCACCCGGGGCTGCCCGAGGAACTGCGCGGCACCTACGCGGCGCTCGCCCATCCGGCGGTCATAGAGCACCTCACCGGGCTCGGCGTCACCGCCCTGGAGCTGATGCCCGTACACCAGTTCGTCAATGACCACCGTCTGGTGGACATGGGCCTGAACAACTACTGGGGCTACAACACCATCGGCTTCTTCGCCCCGCACAACGCGTACGCCTCCTGGGGCGACCGGGGACAGCAGGTCCTGGAGTTCAAGTCGGCGGTGCGCGCGCTGCACGAGGCCGGGATCGAAGTGATCCTGGACGTCGTCTACAACCACACCGCCGAGGGCAACCACCTGGGCCCGACGCTGTCCTTCCGGGGACTGGACAATCCGTCGTACTACCGCCTGGCGGACGACCCCCGGTACTACATGGACACCACCGGGACCGGGAACTCCCTGCTCATGCGGTCCCCGCACGTGCTCCAGCTGATCATGGACTCGCTGCGGTACTGGGTCACCGAGATGCATGTCGACGGCTTCCGCTTCGACCTCGCGGCCACGCTGGCGCGGCAGTTCCACGAGGTGGACCGGCTGTCGTCGTTCTTCGACCTGGTGCAGCAGGACCCCGTGGTGTCCCAGGTGAAGCTGATCGCCGAACCGTGGGACGTGGGCGAGGGCGGCTACCAGGTGGGCAACTTCCCGCCGCTGTGGACGGAGTGGAACGGCAAGTACCGGGACACGGTGAGGGACCTGTGGCGGGGCGAGCCGCGCACGATGGCGGAGTTCGCCTCCCGGCTGACCGGCTCGTCCGACCTGTACCAGGACGACGGACGCCGGCCGCTGGCCTCCATCAACTTCGTGACCTGCCACGACGGCTTCACGCTGCACGACCTGGTGTCGTACGACCACAAGCACAACGAGGCCAACGGGGAGGACAACCGCGACGGCGAGAGCCACAACCGGTCCTGGAACTGCGGCGCGGAGGGCGAGAGCGACGACCCGGACGTCCTGGCACTGCGCGGCCGGCAGATGCGCAACTTCATCGCCACGCTGATGCTGTCCCAGGGCGTGCCGATGATCAGCCACGGCGACGAGTTCGCGCGCACCCAGCGCGGCAACAACAACGCCTACTGCCAGGACAGCGAGCTGGCCTGGGTCCAGTGGCCGCCGGACGGCGGCGAGCTGCTGGACTTCACACGCGCGATGGTGTGGCTGCGCAGGGACCACCCGGTGCTGCGCAGGCGGCGCTTCTTCCACGGCCGGCTGGTGGAGGGCACCCATGACGAGCTGTCCGACATCGCCTGGTTCACCCCCGAGGGCAAGGAGATGACCCAGCGGGACTGGGAGTCGGCGCAGGCGTCGGCGCTGACGGTGTTCCTCAACGGCAACGCGATCTCCGAGCCGGGACCGCGCGGGGAACGCATCACCGACGATTCGTTCC
Source organism: Streptomyces sp. NPDC059861 (assembly GCF_042731435.1). Classification (NCBI taxonomy): domain Bacteria; kingdom Bacillati; phylum Actinomycetota; class Actinomycetes; order Kitasatosporales; family Streptomycetaceae; genus Streptomyces; species Streptomyces sp. NPDC059861. The sequence continues at coordinate 288,386 of NZ_JBHWJQ010000001.1, forward strand.
TGCTGATGTTCAACGCCTCACCCAGGGCGCTGGACTTCGTGGTGCCGGTCGACCACGGACGGCAGTGGCAGGTCGTCGTCGACACCGCCCGGCCCGAGGGCGTGGCCCCGGGCACCGGCACCAAGGTGGCGGACGGGGACCGGCTCACCCTTGCGGACCGGAGCCTGACGGTGCTCCAGCGGCCCGCCTAGGCGCGGGTGCCGCTGTCGGGGGACCTCGGCGCGCCCGGTGTACGTCGCCGGGCGCGCCGTCCGGTGTGGCGGCCCTGGAGAACCGGGGACGGCGACGCCCGTCACTCCCATGGCCGCGCGTGTGGGCGGACGGGCAGCGGGCGATGACACGAAATCCGGCGGGGCGGGTACGTAGCTCTCCATGACACCTGAGCGTCCTGACCCGGTGGTGCCCACGGCCACGTACCGGCTGCAGCTGCAGCCCGAGTTCCCGTTCGGTGCCGCGGCGGCGGCCGTGCCGTACCTGGCCTCGCTCGGCGTTTCCCATCTGCATCTGTCGCCCGTCCTGGAGGCCGTGCCGGGCTCGCTGCACGGCTACGACGTCGTGGACCACGCGCGCGTGCGTGCGGAACTGGGCGGCGAGGACGGGCTGCGGGCGCTCGCGCGCACCGCGCGCGAGCACGGCCTGGGCCTGGTGCTGGACATCGTGCCGAACCACATGGCGATGGCACCGCGCCACAACCACGCCCTGTGGGAGGTGCTGCGGGAGGGGCCCACGTCCCCGTACGCGCGCTGGTTCGACATCGACTGGGAGGCGCAGGGCGGCCAGTTGCTGGTGCCGGTGCTCGGACAGCCGCTCGGCGACGCGATCGAGCACCTGAAGGCCGACGGCGACGTCCTGCGCTACCACGACCACGCGTTCCCGCTGCGCGAGGGCACCGGGCAACTGCCCCTGCCGCAGCTTCTGGACGCGCAGTGGTACCGCCCGGTGTGGTGGCGGCTGGCCCGTACCGAGCTCAACTACCGGCGCTTCTTCAGCATCTCGGAGCTCATCGGGGTGCGCGTGGAGGACCCGGAGGTGTTCGAGGCGACGCACGCCAAGATCCTTCAGCTGCTGCACGACGGCGTGATCGACGGGCTGCGCGTCGACCACCCCGACGGGCTCGCCGACCCCGACGCCTACCTCCGGCGGCTGCACGAGGCGACCGGCGGCCGCTGGACGGTCGTGGAGAAGATCCTGTCCGACGGGGAGAGCCTGCCGGCTTCCTGGCCCGTCGCGGGCACCACGGGCTACGACGCCCTGCGGCACGTCGACGGCGTGTTCGCGGACCCCGCGGGCGCCGGTGAACTCCTCGGTCAGTACCGGCGGTTCGCGGCCCCCCAGACGGACCGGGGCGGGCACTGGGAGGCGACGGTACGGCGGGCGGCGTACCGCGTGCTGGAGCACGAGCTGGCCGCCGAGGTGGACCGCCTGACCCGGACGGCGAGCCGCCTGTGTGCGGCGTCGCCGGAGCCGGAGCTGCGCGACCGGGCACCCTGGGCGCTGCACACGGCGCTGCGGGAGCTGCTGGTGCGGATGGAGGTCTACCGGCCCTACAGCTCCGGGGACGCGGCGGCCGTCGTCACGGCGGAGGCCGCGGCGGAGGCCGAAGCGGCCTTCGTCGTCCCCGAGGAGGGCGGCGCGGTCGACGTCGTGCGCGGACTGGTGCTGGGGCGGTACGGCGACGCGCCGGACCAGTTGGATTTCCGGGCGCGGTTCGCGCAGACCGCGTCGGCGCTGCGGGCGAAATCCGTGGAGGACACGGCGTTCTACCGCTATGTGCCGCTGCTGTCGGCGACCGAGGTGGGCGGGAACCCGGGGGTACCCGCAGTGGCTCCGGAGGACTTCCACGCGTACTGCGCGCGCGTGCAGCGCGACTGGCCGCACACCGGGACGGTGGTCTCGACGCACGACACCAAGCGCAGCGCGGACGTGCGGGCGGCGCTGGCCTTGCTCACCGAGTGCCCGCAGCGCTGGGCGGACGTGCTGACGGAGGCGACCCGCACCGGTGAGGGCGTGCCGGACGCGCAGCTGGCGTGGGCGGCCTGGCAGACGGTGTTCGGCCTCGGCACGGCCGACGCGGACCGGGTACGGCAGGCGCTGCTGAAGCATGTGCGCGAGGCCGGCCTGTACACCAGCTGGACCGAGCAGGAGCCGCCGTACGAGGAGGCGGTGACGGCATTCGTGGACGCGGGGCCGTGCGGTCCCCCGGGAGAGCCCGTGGCCGCGCTGCGCGCGGAGCTGGAGCCCCACATCCGGGCCAACGTGCTCGGCACGGCGCTGGTCCATCTGACGATGCCGGGGGTGCCGGATCTGTACCAGGGCACGGAGGGCGAGTACCGGGCGCTGGTCGACCCGGACAACCGCCGGCCGGCCGCGTTCCCGCCGGTCGAGGACCCCGGCGCCAAGGGGGCGCTGACCGCGGCGGCTCTGCGGCTGCGGGCGCGACGGCCCGAGGTGTTCGGGGACGCCGCGACGTACGTGCCGCTGGCGGCCGAGGGCGCGGCGGCCGCGCACTGTCTGGCGTACGCCCGCTCCGGCGAGGTCGTCGCGGCCGTCACCCGGCTGTCGCTGCGGCTGGCGGAGGCGGGCGGCTGGCGGGACACGGCGCTGCCGCTGCCCCCGGGGCGCTGGGTGGATGTGCTGGACCCGGAGCGGGAGTTCAGCGGGCACGCGCGCGTGGGCGAGCTGTTGGAACCGCTGCCGGTGGTGCTGCTGGAGAGGGTCGGCTGAGAGGCGGGCGGTCTCGGGCAGCGGCCCGCCCCCCGGCGGGCATTCCGGCGGGCCACCGGGCCGGTACCGGTGGCGGGTCGGTGGGGGCGTGCGTGCCGTGCCCTGGCGTCCACGTATCTGCGTGCGGCCCTGCGTGCATCCGGGCGCCCCTTGGAGGCTCCCCCGCCCTCTCCTTGACACTGCCCCTGGACCGTGCGGTACTGCGGGTGCGAAGCCGGGTGGAGAGGTCGGGGGGTGAGTCTTCTGCCGGAGCTGCGCTACCCCACCGTGACCGAAATCGTGTCGTCCGCCCGGGCGTTGGCCGCTCAGCATCCCGGCTTGTGTGCTCTCCGGCAGATCGGCGTCTCCCGCGCCGGCCGGCCGCTTCACCTGCTGTCCGTGGGGCGCTCCCGGCACGCCGTCCTGGTCGTCGCGGGCGCCCACGCGAACGAACCGACGGGGGGTTCGACGCTGCTCGCGGTGGCCGAACGGGTGGTGCGGGAGCGGCAGTTGCGGGCCGGCATCTCATGGCACTTCCTGCTGTGCGCGGACCCGGACGGGGCGAGCCTGCACATCACGCCGGCGCCGCGCAGCCTGTTCGACTACCACCTCGGATTCTTCCGGCCCGCGGGACCGGAGCAGCCTGAGTGGTCGCCGGCCGTACTGCCGCCGGACCGGCTGCCGCCCGAGACGCGGGCCCTTACCGGCGTCATCGACGAGCTGCGGCCCTACCTCCAGGTGACCCTGCACGGCACCGACCTGGGCGGCAGCTGGGTGCAGTTGACGAAGGAGATACCCGGCCTGGCCGAGCCGTTCGCCAAGTCCGCGGCGGAGCTGCACATCCCGGTGGAGACAGGGGCCTCGGACGCCGCGGGCTGGCCCGCGGCCGGACCCGGGGTGCATGTGATGCCGGCCGCCGGAGCGGGTCTGGCGTACCCGAGCATGCCCTCGGACGACGCGCGCCACAGCACCTGGTACCACGTGCACCGGTACGGCGGTCTGACGGCGGTCGTGGAGGTGCCGATGTGGGCCAGCGACCTGGTGGACGACCCGGCCCCGCATCCGGCGCCGGCCGCGGCGATGCGGCGCCTGGCGAGCCGACTGCTGCGGGACGCGCTCCGGGTGGAGCGGGTGCTGTCGGACGCGTCACCGCGTCTGGAGGGCCTCGACGGGCCCCTGCTGCGGGCCGCCAGATGGGCGCTGGAGCTGGTGCCCGGGCTGGCCGCCGACTGGACGTACACGCCGCCCGCCGGGCACACGATGGCGTATGTCGGGAGCGTCGACGCCTTCGCCCGCCGCCTGCCTCTGCGGGCGGCGGCGATGCTGTTGCGGGTCCTTCAGGAGACCGACGACCGGGCTGCCCCGCGCCTCGAACGGCTCGTCGCGACCTGGAGCGAGGCCTTCGCCGACCGCTTCGCTGCCCGCTGGGTGCCCCTGGAGAACCAGGTCGAGCACCAGGCCCGCACCGTCGTGACGGCGGCCCTCCACGCGCGTGACCGGGCGGCGTGACCAGGAGCCACGCGCGTGAGGAGGCACCCCACGCGCGCGTGCCGCCCGGCAGCCGTCACCGGCCGGCCGGCCGTCAGCCGTCCAGCGCGAAGACCGCCCCCGTACGCGCCTCCGTCTCGCAGGCGTTCCCGAACGTCTGCCGGTGGTCGACGGCCTGTCCGCGCCACTGCCCGCGCGCGTGGACCGTCACCGGCGCGTGGACCATCGGGCAGTAGGCGTGCTTCAGCGGGAGGCGGCTGATGTCACCGGCCACGGAGTCGAGCTGTGCGCAGGCCTCGACGGCCCGGCCGTGCCCCTGGGGCGGGTCGCACAGCAACAGGGTGCCCCGTGTGTCACCGGACCCGCCCTCGCCCCGGGTGACCGTGAGGTAGAGCCAGTCGCTCACACGGGACTCCGGGACCGTCGCCCGCGCCGGGGCGGCACCGACGAGGAGGAGGGCGGCCACGGCCGGCAGACCGCCCCGGACAACTTTGGTGGTGAGGGTGTGCGTCATTCCCGATGCATCGGCACGACCGGTTCGCAGCCCCAGTCCGACTCACCCGAACGGAAGTCCCGGGGCGCGTGCCGCCGGGCCAGGTCGAACGCGGCGAGAATCACCTGGGACTGGTACTCGGCCTGGCGCGCGACGGGGATCCAGTGGGCCCCGCAGCCGTCCCGGTAGTCCGCGCACCACTGGTCGACCAGCGCGTCCAGCTCGGGCAGCACCCCGGCGGGATCGCGCCCCGCGCGCGTGACGAGCTGGTGCAGCAGCCCCGCCGTGCGCAGCGCCAGCCGCCGTCCCGAGATGCGCAGGGCGGTCAGATGGGCGGTGGTCAGCGGCGGCAGAGTGCGGCGCGGCCGGTCGCCGAGGTCGGGGTCCCAGTCGTCGGCGAGCCCCGGGCACACGAGCAGGTAGTCGTCGACCGGGGCCAGCAGCCGGGCCGCCTCGGGGACCGTGGCGGCATGCGGGCGCACGCGCGTGAGGATGCCCCGCAGCAGCCGCGTGTCGTGGCGCAGTGCCCGGCTGAGCGCCCGCAGCGCCGCCTCGGCGTCGGCGGGCGCGGATCCGTCCCCCACGCCGTCCACGCCCCACATGGGCGCCTCCACGACGGCCGTCACGGTGCCGTGCCGGTGCGGGTGGTACCACGTCGACTCGACGGCCGCCTCGGTGATCGCCGCGACCAGGCCACCCCGGCGCGGCGGCGGTATCCGGTAGACGGCGGGACCGAGCACGGGCCAGTACAGGGCGTCGTACGCGCCGAGTTCGCGCGGGATGCCGAGGCGGGCCGACGCCCGGGCCACCGCCTGCGGGAGTCCGGGCAGGTCACGGGTGAGTTCGACGAAGCCGCCGCCGACGTCCACGCCGTGCAGGGAGCACTGGAAGAAAGGTTTCAGTTCGTCCTGGAGGGCGAGCAGGGCACGCGTCTCCGGCAGGACGGCGCCGGCCGCGCCGTCGGGCAGCCACTCGGGCTGCTCGAGGAAGCCGGGACGGAAGAACCGCCGGAAGTACCTGTCGAGGCTGTACGGCCCCGTCAGCCAGCCCTCGTTGTGCCGCAGGCCGTCGGGGTCGAGGCACAGCAGCAGGTTCCAGGTCGTGTCGGCGCCCTCGGTCAGGCGCGGGTCGGCGAGGGCGCGCTCGGCCAGCAGCAGGACGGTGGCGCCGCCGACGGGTTCGTTTGCGTGCGGCCCGGCGACGACCAGGGCCTGACGGCTGCCGTGGCCGACGGACAGCAGCCACAGCGGCGTGCCCGCGCGCGAGGTGCCGACGCGGCGCAGCCGTGCGGCACCGGGGTGGCGGGCGACGAGGGCGGCCGCTCGCGCGCCCAGCTCGTCGACGGTCGGATAGCGGAGGAGTGGCGGCAGGGCACACCTCCGTGGTGCCGTCGGTTCACCTGATGTGTGCGGTGTACGCACAGTCAGTCACGAGTTCAGGTGTACGTCAACACCGCGACGGCCGGGGCTATTTGGGGCCCGGAATCGCGGACGCCGGGCGATCCCCGGGCATCGGCGCGCCAGGGCTCACGCGGGCTTCCTGGTCGATCGGCCGCTCGGGCCGCCGCTCCGTTCGCTGCCCCGGCCGCCGCCCGGCCGCCGCCCGGCCGCCGCCCGGCCGGCCGCTCAGTCGGCCGCGAGCCGGAACGTTGTCTGCCCGAAGCCGACCTGGTCGCCCTCGCGGACCACGGTGGCACCGGTGACGCGCCGCCCGTTCACGGTGGTGCCGTTGGTGGAGCCGAGGTCGCGCAGCACCCACATGCCGCCCTGGCGGGTGAGTTCGGCGTGCACCCGGGACACCGTCTCGTGATTGAGCCGGAGCCCGTTGGCGCGATCACGGCCTATGCGCAGGGGGTGTCCGGCGGCGGGGTGGGGCAGCAGCAACTTCGGCAGCCGTTCGGCCCGCCAGGCCCTGCGCAGCCGCTCGGTGAAGCCCGACACCGCCTCGACCGTGCCGAACACCATGCGCGCGACCCGGCTCTCGGTGGGCAGGTCGGCGGTGAGCACGGCGAGCTCGTCGGACCGGCGGGCGGCGAGCGCCAGTTCCATCCGCCGGACGAACGTGTCGTGCGAAAGACGGCCCATGGCGACGCCGTCACGCAGCACCTTCAGCGCTTTGTCGCGCTCCGCGTCGGACAGCCGCGCGGGGTAGGTCGAGAACTCGAAGGACGACGTCACACGGGTGATTGTCGGGCAGTGAACCCCGGGTGTCCAGGAATCGGGGAAACGGTCGGCACGCGCGCGTACCGGACGACACCGGGTGCAAAAGGGGGTATGCACAAGCGGATTGACCTCGTGTGAAGCACGATGGTCGAGCTACATCACGGTGAGCAGACGAAGGGGAACCGTCCGTGCAGTTCGAGGTGTGGGCACCGCAGGCCGGCCGTGTGACGCTCCATTGCGACGGAGCCACGCGCGCGATGGAGCAGGATCCGGAGCGAGCGGGGTGGTGGGCGATCGACGCGGAAGCGCGTGACGGCACGCGCTACGGCTTCGCGGTGGACGAGGGCCCGGTGCGGCCCGATCCGCGTTCGCGGCGGCAGCCGGACGGACCGGACGGGCTGAGCGCGGTGGTGGACCACGGGCTCCACCCATGGCGTGCCGAGTGGCCCGGCCGCCCGCTGCCGGGCGCGGTCCTGTACGAGCTGCACGTGGGCACGTACACGCGTGAGGGCACGCTGGACGCGGCGGCGGAGCGCCTCGGGCATCTCGCCGAACTGGGCGTCACGCATGTCGAGTTGATGCCACTGTGCCCGTTTCCCGGGCGCCACGGCTGGGGTTACGAGGGCGTCTCGCTCTGGGCGGTGCACGAGCCGTACGGCGGGCCCGCCGCGCTGAAACGCTTCGTCGACCGCGCCCACGAACTCGGTCTCGGCGTGGTCCTGGACGTGGTGCACAACCACCTCGGCCCGTCCGGCAACTACCTGCCCGAGTTCGGCCCTTACTTCACCGACCGGCACCACACCCCCTGGGGCACGGCCGTCAACCTGGACGCGCCCGGGTCGGACGAGGTGCGGGCGTTCCTGATCGGCAGCGCGCTGGCGTGGCTGCGCGACTACCGGGTCGACGGGCTGCGGCTGGACGCCGTGCACGCGCTGGTGGACACGCGCGCGGTGCACTTCCTGGAGGAGCTGTCGGCCGCCGTGGACGCCCTCGCCACGGACGCGGGCCGGCCGCTGTTCCTGATCGCCGAGTCCGACCGGAACGACCCCCGGCTCGTCACCGGCCGTGAGGCGGGCGGCCTGGGGCTCCAGGCGCAGTGGAACGACGACTTCCATCACGCCCTGCACGCGGCGCTGACGGGTGAGTCGCAGGGCTACTACGCGGACTTCGCGCGCGCCCCCGTCGGCGCGCTCGCCAAGACGCTCACCGGAGGCTTCTTCCACGACGGCACCTACTCCAGTTTCCGGGGCCGACGGCACGGACGGCCGCTGGACCGTTCACGGATCGCCGCGCACCGGCTCCTCGGTTACAGCCAGACCCATGACCAGGTGGGCAACCGCGCACAGGGAGACCGTCTCTCCGCCGGCCTCGCCCCCGGCCTGCTGGCCTGCGCCGCCGCGCTGGTGCTGACGGGCCCGTGCACGCCGATGCTGTTCATGGGCGAGGAGTGGGCGGCAGGTACGCCCTGGCAGTTCTTCACCGACCACACCGACCCCGAGCTCGCGGAGGCGGTACGCCGGGGCAGGCGACGGGAGTTCGCGGCGCACGGCTGGGCCGAGGAGGACGTGCCCGACCCGCAGGACCCGGCGACCCGGGACCGGTCCTGTCTCGACTGGACCGAGCCCGACAGCGAGCACCACGCGCGCGTGCTGGCCTGGTACCGCCGGCTCATCGCCCTGCGCCACGAACAGCCGGACCTCACGGACCCGGACCTCGCCGACATCAAGGTGGCCCACGACGAGGAGGCCCGCTGGCTCGCCTTCCGGCGCGGGGACATCTGCGTGGCGGTGAACCTCGCCAAGACCACCGTCGGGATTCCCCTGGGCTCCCGCCCGGCCGAGATCCTCGCGGCGTGGGAGCCGGTCACGCCACCGGACGAGGAGGGCGTGCTTCAGGTGCCCGGCGAGTGCTGTGTGGTGGTGGCGCAGCCGTAGGCGTGGCACGCGCGCGGGTGGGTGCCCGCTCGGGGTGACGCGCCCACCCCCGCTCACCCTCACCCGCGCGCGGGGGCACGCCGCCCGCCCCTGGACCACTACAGGGCGTCGTCCGCGTCGTCGGCGTCGTCGGCGTCGTCGGCGGCGTCGCCGCCGTCCGCGTCGTCGCCCCGGAGTTCCGTCACGCGTTCCAGGAGGATCGCCTCCCACGCGTGGCGGAGCCCGTTCCTCAGGTCGGGCAGGGACCCTTCGCCCCTGCCGGCAAGCCGGTCTGCCAGGTGGACGAGGCTGTCGCAGCGGGCCAGCCACAGGCCGCGCAGACAGGGCCGGGCGCCGTAACCGGCGAGGGTGGCGGCGCGGACGGCGGCGGGGGCGCCGACGGCGAGGGCGAGGGCGGCGATGTCCTCGGCGGGGTCGCCGAGGACCACGTCGGCCCAGCCGAGGACGCCGCGGACCCGGCCGTCGGTGCTGACCACCAGGTGCGCGCCGGTGAGGCCGTGGTGGACGAGGACCACGCCCCCGCTCTGCGCGGCGAGCTGCACGGTCGCGGGCGGGGTGAACGGGTGCAGGCGGGCGGCGTCGAACTCGTCGGCCGCGCCGAGCCGTTCGGCGGCGTCCTGGGCAGCGGCGCGCAGCTCCTCCAGGGAGCGCGGGGCGGCACGCGGCACGCCGAGTGCCTCCGCCTGCCGAACGGGCACCTCGCGCAGCCCCCTGAGGAGCCCCGCCAGGTCCGCCTCGCCGAGGGCGGAGACGTCGTGCTCGGGCGCCGAGCCGCCGGGCACCTTGGCGTCCAGCGTGTAGGTGAGGCCTGGCGCCCACTCGCCATGCGCCACGCTGACCGGGACGGCGACCGGGAGGTGCGGGCGGACGAGGTCGCGCAGCCGCAGCTCGCGGCGCTGGCGCAGGGCCGCCTCGCGGTCGGGGGCGAGGCGCAGCACGTGCCGGGTGCCGACCCACCACGTGGCGTGCCCGCCGCTCCCGGCGACCGGCCGGACGTCGGGACCCCCCGCGCCCTCCTTGAGCAGGGAACGGACCAGTCTGCGGACGGTGTCCTCGGTGGGTGTCGGTGCCTGGGTCATGGTGGGACCGTCGTCGCTCGGGTGCGTACAGGGGCTCCTGGGTCGGGTCACTCCACTATCAGCATCTCCCGGGACGTGTTGTTGAGGCGACGGCCGCCGTCCTCGGTCACGGTGACGATGTCCTCGATGCGCACCCCGAACCGGCCCGGCAGGTAGATCCCGGGCTCCACGGAGAAGCACATGCCGGGGACCAGGGGCTGCTCCTCGCCCTCGATCATGTAGGGCGGCTCGTGGGTGGTGACGCCGATGCCGTGCCCGGTGCGGTGGATGAAGTACTCGCCGTACCCGGCGTCGGCGATGACCGCGCGGGCGGCCCGGTCGACGTCCTGACAGGGCACACCGGGGCGCACCGCCCGGAAGCCCGCCTCCTGCGCCTCGCGCACGAGGTCGTGCACCTCGCGCTCCTCGCCGGTGGGTTCGCCGACGTGGACCGTGCGGGAGGTGTCGGAGCCGTAGCCGTCCTTGAGGCCGCCGAAGTCGAGGACGACCATGTCGCCGCGCTCGACGACACGGTCGCCGGCCTCGTGGTGCGGGTCGGCCCCGTTCGGGCCGGCGGCGACGATGGTGAAGTCGACCTGGGAGTGGCCGAACCGGCGCAGCAGGGCGGCGAGGTCGGCGGCCACGTCGGACTCCCTGCGCCCGCCGAAGGGGACGTTCCGGATCTCCTCGAACGCGGCGTCCGCGGCCGCTCCCGCGGCGGCCAGGAGTTCCAGCTCCGCCGCGTCCTTGACGGCTCGCAGCATCGGCAGTGCCTGCGTCAGCGAGGCGTACGACGTACCGGGCAGCGTCTGCTGCAGGCCCAGCAGGTGCATGGCCCAGGCGTTGTCACTGATGCCGAAGTGCCCGGAGGCGCCGAGAAGGCCCGCGGTGAGGGCGTAGGGGTCCTTGCCGTCGGTCCAGTCCCGCAGCGTCAGTGCGGCCGCTCCGGCCGCGTGCGCGGCGTCGGGGGCCTCCAGGGCCGGGACGACGAGGACGGGTTCCCGGTCCGGGGCGAGGACCAGCAGGGTGAGCCGTTCGGTGGCGGCGGTGGGCGCATAGCCGGTGAGCCACACCAGGTCCGGCCCCGGCGCGACCAGCAGCCCGGCGAGCCCCGCGTCGGCGGCGGCCCGCGCGGCGCGCCGCATCCGGGCCCGGTAGTCGTCTGCCGTGAAGGGCGCGGCCGTACTGCCGGTCATTCCAGCCTCCTTGAGCCGTTCAGGAACCACGGGCAGCATCCTGCCTGCCCGAAGAGGGCGACGCGAGCCGGTGAGCGCGGTTCGCGACAAAGCTGGCCCGAGCACCGGCTCTAATGTTTAGATGCAGATAATCCATTAGCACCGTCCACGGGAGGCCCCGGCGTGCTCGTACTCGCACACATCAGCGACCTGCATCTGGACGGGAGCGCGCGGGCGGCGGAGCGCGCCGAGCGGGTGCGCGACCGGCTGTGGCAACTGCCGGGCCACGTGGACGCGCTCCTGGTGACCGGCGACATCGCCGACCACGGGACGGAGGCGGAGTACGAGGAGGCGGCCCGCATCCTCGGCCTGCGGTCCGACGACACACCGTTCCCGGTGCTGACCTGCCCGGGCAACCACGACAGCCGCGCCCCCTACCGCAAGGCCCTGCTGGGCCGGCCCGCGGCCGAGGGCCCGGTCAACGAGGTGCACGTCTTCGACGACGCCGCAGTGCTGATGTGCGACTCCAGCGTCCCGGGAAGCGACGAAGGGCTCCTGGACGACGAGACGTACGAGTGGATCGAGGCGACGCTCGACGAACTCGACGAGGGTCTTCCGGCCCTGCTCGCCCTGCACCACCCGCCCGTTCCGCTGCACCACCCCTTGCCCGACTCGTACCGGCTGCGGGGGCCGCACCGGCTGGCCGCACTCATGGAGCGGCGCCCCGAGGTCGCCGGGCTGATCGCGGGGCACGCGCACAGCGCGACCTCCACCATGTTCGCCGGGCGCCCGCTCGCCGTCGGCCCCGGCGTGACGTGGACGCTGCGACTGCCCTGGGAGGGCGAGGGGGCCGCCGACCGGGAGGCGCCGGTCGGGCTCGCCTTTCATGTGCTGGACGACGAAGGACGGCTCACCAGCCACTTCCGCGTGGTCACGTGAGGACGCCCGGCGCCACCGACAACTGCTGGTGGTCCCCGCTCTCGTGCCGCACCGTCACCAGGACGCCCGCCCCGGGACGCGCCTTGTCGACCGCCCGGACGAGGTCCGCCGCGGACTCGACGGGCATGCCGTCGAACGTGAGCAGTACGTCGCCCCGCACCAGGCCCGCGGCGTAGCCGGGGCCCGGGATGTGCACGCCCACGACCAGGGCGCCGGACTTCTCGGCGTCGGTGACCTCGACGCCCATGACCATGTCCGCCGCGGGGGCCGGTCCGGTGGCCGACGGCCCCGAGGAGCCCGGGCCGGCCGAGGCGGACGGCTGTGCCGGCGACGCCGGGGCGGAGGGCCCCGGCCGACCGGGCTGACTACGGAGCTCGGCGAGCTTGCTCATGCCGATCACCGTGGCGGCCACGGTGCCCAGCCCGACGCCGGACAGCACCAGCACCGTCCCGACGAGCAGCCCGAGGAGCAGGGTCGTCAGCCGCCGACCGCGTCGCCGTGCGGCATGCGGGCGCCGGGCGGGGCCGGGGCCGGGGCCGGCGGGCTCCTGCCCGGGGATCGGCTTGGGACGCAGCGCAGTCTGTTCCATGGTTCGCCTCCGCTGGTGCACTACCCGGTGCACCGGCGCACGACGAGCCACGAAAGAGTGAGACTGACTGACGGTCAGGATGGAAGGCGCCCTTTGGCGCGGCCCGCCGGCGCCGAGCACGCAGGCGTGCCGGAGCGCGGCCGTTCCCTCGCCGAGGAGACGGCCGCACAGCTGGACGGACCGCGCGGGATCAGCTGACCGTCAGGGGCAGGGACGGGGCGCGGTCGGGCAGGAAGCCATGGGCCCGACCCTCCAGCCAGTCCGCCTTGTAGCGGGCGACGTGACGGTGCCAGTTCAGGATCCCCGCCATCCAGTTCTGCAGCGCGGCCACGTACCGGCCCATGCTGTCGCGGTCCTCCGCCGACAGCTCGAAGTCGTCGTACACGACGGGCAGTTCGGTCGCCGCCACATGCTCGAACTGCTGCATGCGCTGCGTCATCAGGTCGTTGACGACGGTGAGGGCGGTGGGGTAGTCGGTGCCGAAGAAGTTCTGCACCACCAGGACCGCGTTGTGGATCTCCCCCTCGTACTCGATCTCCTTCTGGTAGGAGAAGACGTCGTTGAGGAGGCACGCGTAGTCGATGGCGGCGTTCTCCAGCGAGCGGACGGGTCCGCTGCGGTAGACCTCCGGCGGGATGCGGGGGCCGTGGCCCATCCGGCAGAGGCTGATGGTCAGGTCCGAGCCGAAGGTGGCGCGGCGCATCTCCAGGTAGTCGACGGGGTCGGGGATGCGGTTCTGGACCTGGTTCGCCACCTCCCACACCCAGCTCTCCGTCATCACGTCGATCGCGGCCTTCAGCCGGCGCCGGGCTTCCTCGTCCATGTGCGCCGTGGTGCGCCGCCACAGGTCGACGAGGCCGAGTTCCATGGCGTTCGCCGGGACGATCGGTACCGGGCCGTCGATGGGCATGCACGCCGAGAGACGTTCCGTGGACAGCCTGGCGGCGGCGAGGTCGCGGCGGTGCCCGAAGACGAGCGGGTAGTAGTCGTCGCCGTAGGTGCCCCAGGCCAGCCAGCACGCGCTGAGGTCGAGAGCCTCCGGCGTGCCGTCCGGGTCGAGGCCGGCGGAGCACAACGGCAGGTCGTTCGCGGCGAGTTTGTCCTCGTCCCAGACGCCCTCGCTGAGCATGCCGACGCCCTGGACCCAGGGCAGCAGGCGGGCGCGGGCGCCGTCCAGGTCGGGGTTGAGGCGCAACTGGAACGGCATGTGGATGTCGGGGATCCGGGACGGCCCGACCTTCTGGAACGGCACGTGCGTGTACGCGCGCATCCGCTCGGCGCCCGCCGAGGCGAGCAGCGAGCGGATGTCGGTGCCCGAGGTGCCGATCCCGGTGGCGCCGATGCTCCACGGGCTGCCGGCCGTCGCGTTCTCGTTCATGTAGCGGCTGGAGCGCATGTGCCACTCGTGGCCGCCGGACTGCCAGTCCTGGAGGCCCTTGGTGTAGGCGGCGATCGCGGCCAGCGCGTCCGGGGTGAGGCCCCTCTCCAGGGCCAGCGCGGGGACTTCGGTGAACGCGGTGTGCTCGAACTGGTGCAGCCGGGAGGTCAGGATGTCGTTCACGGCCTCCGCGGCCTCCTGCGTCGTGCAGCCGAAGAAGGTCTCCAGGACGAGCACCCCGTTGCTAAGTTCACCCTCGTCCTCCACCTCCCGCTGGTAGGAGAACAGGTCGTTGCGCAGATGGACGCCGTCGGAGAACGTCTCCATCAGCACCCTGAGCGGCCGGGAACCGGCCACGGACGCGGGCACCTCGGCGGTCGCGTACTCGACGAGACCGGCTGACCAGGGGGCGCCGCCCACCTTGCGGCGCATCTCGATGTACTCGACAGGGTTGGCGATCCGCCCCTCGTTGATGTTGGACAGCTCCCACAGGGACTCGTTCAGCAGATGCTCGGTGGCGACGGAGAACCTGCGCCGCCAGTCCATGGACATCGAGGGCACCGTGCGCGCCCACAGGTCGGCGAGGCCCGCCTCGACCGGATTCTCCGGCTCCGGCACGGGCGTCGACAGGTCCAGGGGCATGAACAGCGGCAGCCGGTCCAGATAGGCCTTGCCGCCGGCGCGGTCCTGGCTTCGCTTGAACGTCTCCAGGAAGTGGTCGTCGAAGAAGAAGACCCACACGTACCAGTCGGTGATGAGCGCGAGCGCTTCGGCGTCGCAGTCGGGGTGCGTACAGGCGCAGAGCAGGCCGTAGTCGTGCGCTTCGAGGTCGGCCTGCTCCCAGATCCCGGACCCCTCCAGCATGCCCATCTCGCGCGCCCACACGGTCGAATGGGCACGGGCCTCGTCGACATGCGGGTTCAGCCGCGCGGGATACGGCATGTAGAAGTGCGGGAGTTCGAACGGCTGCTGCGTCATGGCCGGGCCCTACCCGCGGCCCGTCGGGGGCATCCGCGAGCGGGGATCTGATCACACCATCGCGTGAATCGAGGCCGAATCCGCGAGCTCTCACCGGACTTCGGGACGTTCGACTCCTTGTGCACGCATCACGCGCTCTTGCCGAGCCCCCGACCACCGGCCACGGTGTTCGCATGACCTCCTTCGTGCTCCCCCATGAGCTGCAGGGCGACGGCGCCCACAAGGTGTTCGCGGTGCACGGCTGGTTCGCCGACCGGTCCGCGTTCGCCCCCGTCCTGCCGGATCTGGACCGTACGACGTTCCAGTACGCGCTCGTCGATCTGCGCGGCTACGGCCAGGCCAGGGACGCGCACGGCGCGTACACGACCGGGGAGGCGGCGCTGGACCTGGTGGCGCTGGCCGACCGGCTCGGCTGGGGGCGTTTCTCCGTCGTCGGGCACTCCATGGGCGGCGCGATCGCCCAGCGGCTGCTCAACGTCGCCCCGCACCGGCTGCGCGCGGTGGTGGGGGTCTCCCCGGTGCCCGCCTCGGGGCTCGCCCTGCCACCGGAGCAGTGGGAGCTGTTCGCGGACGCCGCCCACCGGCCGGAGAACCGGCGGGCCATCATCGACATCACCACGGGCGGGCGGCGCCCCGCCGCCTGGCTGGACCGCATGGTCGCCCGCTCCCTCGCCCGCAGCGACCCGAAGGCGTTCCGTGCCTGGCTGGACTCCTGGGCCCGCGAGGACTTCCACGAGCAGGTCGAGGGCAGCACGGTGCCCGCGCTCGCCGTCGCCGGAGCGCTCGACCCCGCCCTGTCGGCCGACCTGCTCCGCGACACCTGGCTCACCTGGTACGCACGGGCCGAGCTTCATGAACTGCCGTGCGCCGGCCACTACGCGATGGACGAGACCCCGCTCGAACTCGTCCGCGTGGTCGAGGACTTCCTGGGCCGGGACAGCGAGGCGGACGGCGGCGACCAGGCGTGACGACGCACGCGGTCCCGCCCGTCCCCGACGTCTTCGACCCGCGCCGGTACGCCGCCGGGGTGCCCTACGACGCCTACCGCGTCCTGCGGGACCACCACCCCGTGGCCTGGCAGGACGAGCCCGAGGTGCTGGGCTGGCCCGCCGGGCCCGGGTTCTGGGCGGTGACCCGGCACGCCGACGTCGTCCGCGTCCTCAAGGACTCGGCGGCCTTCTCGTCGTCTCTCGGCGCGACCCAGATCCGTGACCCGGACCCGGACGATCTGCCGTTCATCCGCCGCATGATGCTCAATCAGGACCCACCGGAGCACCACCGGCTGCGGCGGCTGGTGAGTCGCGCGTTCACCCCCGGGCGCATCGAGCGCTTCGCCGCGGTCGCGCGGGAGCGCGCGCGGGCGCTGTTCGCGGATGCCGTGGCCGAGGCCCGGTCCGGCGACGGCACGGTCGACGTCGTCACCGCCGTCACCGACGACTACGCCCTGCTCAACCTCGCGGGCCTGCTCGGCGTCCCGGAGAGCGACCGCAAGCTGCTGCTGCACTGGACCCAGCGGGTGATCGGCTACCAGGACCCCGACGAGGCCGGCCCTCCGGCCCTGGACGCGACGGGCAGACCGCTCGATCCACGGTCCCCGGCGGCGCTGCGCGACATGTTCACGTATGCGCAGCACCTCGCCGCACACAAGCGCCGCCACCCGGCCGACGACGTCCTGACCACGCTCGCCCACGAGACCGGGCTCGCCGACGCCGAGTCGGAGATGTTCTTCTTCCTGCTCACCGTCGCCGGGAACGACACCGTACGCAGCGCGGCACCCGGCGGGCTGCTGACGCTGGCCGAGCACCCGTACGCGTACGAGCGGTTGCGTGCGGGAACGGCAGATCTCGCCCCGGCCGTGGAGGAGTTGCTCCGCCGACACCCGCCCGTGCTCAGCTTCCGCAGGACCGCCGTGCGGGACACGGTGCTGGCCGGGCGGACGGTCCGGGCCGGGGACAAGGTGGTCGTCTTCCACGCGGCCGCCAACCACGACGAGCGGGTCTTCGCCCAGCCGGACCGGCTGGACCTGCTGCGCACGCCCAATCCGCACGTCTCCTTCGGGGACGGCCCGCACGTCTGCCTGGGCGCTCACTTCGCCCGGCTGCAACTGCGGGTGCTGTACCAGGAGGCGCTACGGGCACTGCCCCCGACGCTGCGGACGTCCGAACCCCCCGAACGCCTGGTGTCGAACTTCATCAACGGCATCAAGCACCTGCGCCTCGACCTCCACCCGGAGCCGCGTTGACCTGGATCAGCGCATGCGTGCCGGCGGTCCGCCAGCGCTGCTCCTCCGCCGCGACCAGCGCGGCCTCGGTGCCGGCGTCGAGACCGCAGATCACGTCGGACTTCAGGGTGCGCAGGGCGGCGACCGGGCCGGGGAAGTAGTCGGTGACGTCGGCGAAAGCAGTGGTCGGGGGCAGGCGGCGGTCGCCGACGAGGCGACGGTAGTTGAGGTCGCCCTTGACGACGGTCACCGTCGCCTCGGCGAACTCGGCGCGCAGGTCGCCGGGCATCTCGGCGTACGGCAGCGGCCCGCAGGAGAAGGGGTGGGTCCGCACGGTCAGCCGGCCGTCGGTCGCCGCCGACCACAGCCGCCGCCCGTACGCACGGGCCACGCCCGGCGCGGAGGTCAGCCGGTGCAGCGCGTCCAGTACGTCGGCCGGGGTGGCGTCGGAGACGTAGTACGGGTGGGGCTTGACGTGGAGCACGGCCCGCTCGACGCGGCCCTCGGCGAGGAGGTGGGCGATGAGGAGCAGATCGGGGACGAGTTCACGGCCGGCGTTGTCGGCGATCAGGCAGAGGGTGCCGGTGCCGGAGTGCGGCAGCAGGGACCACAGGGTCTCGCTGTCGTCGGCGACCAGACCGGGGGCGGCCTGCGGGGTCTCGCCGCCGGCGGACAGCCGGAAGCCGAGGTCGGCGCGGTTGCCCCAGAGCGAACCGTGCAGCAGGGCCTGGGCGCGCTCCGCCGCGGGGCGGGACTCCAGGTCGTCGAGCGCGGCGAGTTCCTCGTCGGTCGCGGGTGCGTCGAGCTCGGCGAGCTTGACGGGGCGGAAGGGGTCGATGCCCAGGTCGGGTCCCGGGCCGAAGTAGCCGACGGCTTCGAGGAGCGCGCGATAGAAGTAGCTCTCCGACCACAGCCACGGCACGTCGAACCAGGACTGCCCGGCGTAGGTGCCGAGTCCCCACGCGGCCCATCGGTCCCGGTCGGGCGCGTCGGCCGGAAGCGGTTCGATCACGCCCTCGGTGCAACTGGTGAGCAGGGCGTCGAGCGCGCGCCGGCGATCGGGGCCGTACGGCAGGGCCTCGCGCACCTGCCGGATGATCGCGGGGTGGCGTTCGGCCAGCACGCGGTGCGGGAAGGAACCGGTTTCGTTGCCGCGGATCACGGGCGCGGGCGCGGTGTCGGGCATGCGGCTCACCGTACCCCGCGCCGCTCAGACGGCTCTCATCTCCCGTTCCAGCTGCGTGGCGAGTCCGAGGTAGCGCGGGCGTCTGGTCACGGGCACCAGGCCGCGGATCAGGACGTACCACATCTCCGTGAGCCGTCGGGGCAGCCGCAGGACGGGTTCCAGGGTGCGGCCGGTGACGCGTATCCCGATGAAGAAGCTGAGGAGGGAGTGGGCGACGGCGTCGACGTCGACGTCCGGGTGGATGTCGCACTCCTTGACGGCTCCGACGAGCTTTCTGGAGACGATGTCGAACCACTCGGCGAAGGGGTGCGGCAGGGGCGGCCGCACCCCGACCCCGCCGGTGGCGAGCCGGAGTCCGGCGCGGGCGACGGGTCCCTCCACGGTGAGCCGCACGAGACCGAAGGTGATGCGGATCAGGCCTTCGAGCGACGAGCACTCCCGGTCGTCCACCTCACGGGACAGCCGTCGCGAGTGGTGCGACTGGATCTCCATGATGGCGTGCGCCAGGTCCTCCTTGGCGGCGAAGTGGAAGTACAGGGCGCCCTTGGTGACTTGGGCGTGCTCGACGATGTCGCTGAGGCTGGTCGACTCGTAGCCGTGACGGTCGAACAGGTCGGCGGCGGCCCTGATGATCGTGGCGCGGGTCTGCTCGGCTCGTAACTGCCTCGCCATCGGCTGAACTCTCCTGGGAATCAAAACGGGTTATGCCGTTTGTTTCTTACCCCCCGCACACGATATCTCACTCCTCGGCCAGGCCGACCCAGCACTCGAAGACCGTCAACTCTCCCTGCGTGGCGACGATTCGGTTGTCCGTGCCGCCGCGGTCCAACACCTCGATCCATACAGGTTCGTCCAGTTCGGCGTAGCGATGGAAGACCGAACGGAAGGACGCGGGCGTCCCGCCTCCGGGTGTCACGGCCCAGACCGCCTGGCGGGCGGACTCCAGCAGGAGCATGCCGGGGACGTGGTCGAGCGGATGGTCGAAGAAAACGGGATGCGCGGTATCAATTCTGAGGCGCCAGCGGTCTTCGCGCTCGGACGGCGCCAGGACGACATCCGCGGGCAGTGCGCGACCCACCGCCTGGGCCGGCAGACCGGGCGGTGGGGCCGGGACGGCCACGGTGGCCGGGGTGCGGCCGCCGCGGAGCCTGTCGTAGACCGACGCGGCGACGCAGGTGAAGGCGACCCGGGCGGTCGCCACGCGGGCGCCGTCCAGCAGGACTTCGGCGGTGTAGCGGGCGCCGGCCGGGCGCCCTGCCCGGCGACGCACCTCGACGAAGTGGACGTCGACGGACGGTTCGGCGGGTACCGGACCGACGGCCAGGTGCGCGGGAAAGGTGTCGACCTCGAACTCCTGGAGCACGAAGTGGTGGCCCAGCGGGACGTCGTACTCGGTGTGCGCGAGGAGGGTTCCGCTCTGGCGGACGGTTTCCACGACGAGCAGGGGCTCGTACGCGGAACGATCGTGCGACACGTGTAACCCGTGGGCCCGGGGCCACTGGGCCGAGACGGCGAAGCGGTCGGTTCCGGTCTGTTTCCAGCCGGTGAGAAAGGTTTCGGCGACGGCCGCGCGATGCACGAACTGCCGGGGCACAGTCGCCGTCAGGATCGGGGCTTCGGCAAGTTGCCGCGCTTGTGGCATGTTTCTCCCTACGGTCCCCCGAAGGGTTCTGCGGACGGTGGGGCGTCCGCCGCGGGTGGGCGTCAGAATACGAGGTGACCGGTTTGTTTTCAATGCGATCACTCCGTTACACCCTATGATCAGGGCAGTTCCGGCACGATCGTGGCGCCAGCGGTATGAACCGGCCAACTGGGCGCCGGAGAGGGTCACTCATGGCGAAACAGGAACGCGCCATCAGGACACGCAGGGCGATCCTGGAAGCCGCCGGTGCGGTCTTCGACGAACACGGTTACACCTCCACCACCATCGCCATGGTGCTGGAACGAGCAGAAGTCACCAAAGGGGCGCTGTACTTCCACTTCCCCTCCAAGGAGTCCCTCGCCCAGGCGGTCCTCGACGAGCAGGTGCCCTTCGGTGCGATTCCGCCCCGGGCGTGCAAGCTGCAGGAGGTCGTCGACATCACGTTCGTCGTCGGCCAGCGGCTGCTGAGCAACGCCCTGCTCCGCGGGAGCGTGCGGCTGGCGGTGGACCAGTGCGCGCCGCCGGGGGTGGATCACACCGGGCCGTTCCGGCAGTGGGCGGACCACCTGACGCCGCTGCTGGAGCAGGCGCAGGCGCAGGGGGAGCTGCTGCCGACGGTGGACCCCCGGGACACGGTGGAACTGCTGATCGGCTCCTTCACCGGCATACAGCTGATGTCCCGGGCCCTGACAGGACGGGACGACCTCGGGCGCCGGCTGTCGGTGCTGTGGTCCCACATGCTGCCGAGCATCGCGGTACCCGGCCTGCTGCTGGGCGTGGACAGCCGCGCCGACCGGGGGGCCCGGGTACTGGCGTCGCTGGACACCCGCGTCGCCTCGTGACGGCACCGGAATCAGGGCCTGGAGACGGCGTGGAGACCATGCGCACGGCCGCAGGCCGGCCAGGGCTTGCGCCCCGACCGGCCTGCGCTCGTTGTCCGTAGCCGCCTCAGAAGGTCAGGCTCCAGTTGTTCAGGCGGCCCGTGTCCTGGGCGACCGTGTCCTGGACCCGGAGCTTCCAGGTGCCGTTGGCCGGCTCCGTGGAGGCGTTGACCGTGTAGGTGGTGCGGACGTCGTCCGCGGAGTCCGAGCTGCTGGCGGCCTTCAGGCGGTACGTCGACCCGTCCGGGGCCACCAGGTCGATGACCAGGTCACCACGGTAGGTGTGGGTGATGTCCACCGCGACCTGGAGGGCCGAGGGCGCGTTGCCGGTGCGGCCACTGACGGTGATCGGGGACTCGACGGCCGATCCGGCGTCCGGGACGGCGACGGCGGTGCTGCTGCTGGAGAACGTCGTACCGGTGGGAGTGCCGCCCGCCACGGCCTGGACCGTCTTCGCGGCGTCCGCGAGGCCCGCGCCGCAGCCGCCGGAGCAGGCACCGGGCAGCGCACGGGCGTTGGACTTGATCGCCGACTCGATCTGGGCCGGGGTCAGCGCCGGCTTGGCCGCCTTCATCAGCGCGGCGAGGCCGGCGATGTGCGGGGTGGCCATGCTGGTGCCCTGGTAGTAGGCGTACGACTCGGAGGACGGCGTCCGGGTGCCGGAGTTCAGCGTGGAGTAGATGCCGTTCGCGGTGCCGGTGCTGGTCTGGCCGCCCGGCGCCGAGATGTCCACCAGGGAGCCGTAGTTGGAGTAGGACGCCTTGGCGCCCGAGCGGTTGGTGGCGGCCACCGAGATGACGTTGTTGCAGTTGCCCGGCGAGTGGTTCGCCACGTTGTCGTTGGCGTTTCCGGCGGCCACGACGACCGTCGTGCCCCGGCTCACGGCGGCGTTGACGGCGTTCTGGGTGGCGGAGGTGCAGGCCCCGTCGCCGCCGAGGCTCATGTTGATGACCTTGGCGACGTTGGAGTTGGCGGGCACGCCGGAGACGGTGCCGCCGGACGCCCAGGTGATGGCGTCGATGATGTCGCTGTCGTAGCCGCCGCACTTGCCGAGCACCCGCACCGGGGAGATCTTGGCGCCGTAGGCGATGCCCGCCATACCCTTGCCGTTGTGGGTGGCCGCGGCGATGGTGCCGGCCACGTGGGTGCCGTGCCAGGAGGAGTTGCCGGCCGGGATGCCGGAGCCGCATTCGTTGGCGAGGTACCAGTCGCCCGGGTCGGCCGGGTTGCTGTCACGGCCGTCGCCGTCCACCGAGACCGCGGTGTCGGCGATGAAGTCGTAACCGCCGACGATGTTCGCGGCGAGGTCGGAGTGCGCCACGTAGCCGGTGTCGATGACGGCGACCGTCACACCGCTGCCGGTGGAGGTCGGCCAGGCGCCCGGGACGTTCATGCCGGCGGTGGCCTCGAAGAGGTCCCACTGCTTGGCGTAGTCGGTGTCGTTCGGGTCGGCCTGCGGGGTGTTGAGGCGGTCCGGCACGACGTAGGCGACCTGCGGGTCCGCCTGGTACTCGGCGACGACGTCGGCGACGTCCGACCTGGTGAGGCGGTCGCCCAGGTCGACAAGGGCGGCGCCGGTGCCGAGGCGGCGCCGGAAGTCGAGGCTCTCGCCGGCCTCCTCGCCCTTGGCCTCGGCGTCGGCCTCGGCGGCCTTGTCGGACCTGGCCTCGGCGGCGCCTGCCTTGTAGCCGACGATGAGGCGTTCGGCGGGGGCGCCCGGGGCGGCCTCGGTCTGGGCGGTGGGGACGGCGGCCGCGCCGGGGGCGGTGTCCTGGGCCACCGCGACCTGGGCGGTGGCGGCGGTGAGCAGCGCCGCGGAGACGGCGGCGACGGATATCAGCTTGCGTCTGACGGCAGGGGAGGTTCGCAAGAGCTTGCCTTTCGTGGCCGTGCTCCGGACAGCGCGGAGCGGCGGTCTGTGCGCCTCGTCGTCGAAGCGGAGGGGGGTGAAACCGAAAAGCGGCGTGCGGAGGCCGGCCTGGCGCGACGCCGACCCGTCGGGGGTTACCTATGGGTCAGCAGTGCTGGAACGATAGGCAACGGAACGGCTGTGCGGATACAGGGGAAACCCTTTGTCCGGCTGGAAACGCACCCTCTCTGTCCGAGGGTTGACCACGAGCGTCCACTTTCGGTTCACATCGCGCCTGCCTTGTTGCGCATTGGCGCAATGGCGCAACGGCAGGAAAAACAGGCGTGCCCCGCACGCTCCAGGGCGGTGCGGGGCACGTCGGGAACAGCGAGTCCGCCGGGTGCGGCGGGACGGCTCAGCTCAGGCCGACCGACTTCAGCCAGTCCTTGGCCACGTCCAGCGGGTCCTTGTTCTCCAGCTGGACCTGGGAGTCCAGGTCGAGCAGCGTCTTGGTGTCGAGCTTGGCGGAGACCGCGTTGAGGGCGTCGATGCCCTCCTGCGAGAGGCCGCTCTTGTGCACCAGCGGGGTCACGTTCGCGAAACCGAAGAGGTTCTTCGGGTCCTGCAGGACGACGAACTTCTCCTTGATGATGGTCGGGTCGGTGGTGAAGATGTCCGCGGCCTGCACGGTGTTCTTCGTCAGCGCCGCCTGGGTCAGCGGGCCACCGGCGTCGAGGGCCTTGAAGGACTTGAACTTCAGGCCGTACTCCTTCTCCAGCCCGATCAGCCCCTGGTGCCGGGTCTGGAACTCCGGCGAGCCGCCGATGACCAGATCCGGCGCGACGTCCTTGAGGTCGGCGAGCGTGGACTGGGCGCTGAGCTTGTACTTCTCGGCCGTCTCGGCGTTGATGGACACCGAGTCCTTGTCCTCGGCCGGCGCCGAGTCCAGCAGCGTCAGCTTGCTGTCCAGCTTGGCCTTGGCGTCGGCGTTGACCGTCTCGGCCGACTTCTGCTCGGCGTCGGGGTCGAGGTACGCCAGCAACGAGCCGTTGTACTCGGGCAGAACGGTGATGGAGCCGTTCTTCAGCAGCCCGTAGGTGGTCTCGCGGCTGCCGATGTTGGGCTTGTACTCGACCTCTATGCCCTTGGCCTTCAGGGCCTCGCCGTAGATGTCGGCGAGGAGGATGCTCTCGGCGAAGTTGTTGGAGCCGACGACGACGGTCTTGCCGTCGGACGTGCCCTCGGAGAGCGGGTCGGACGTGTCGTCGGAGGACGATCCACAACCGGCGACCAGCGCCGCCGCGACGGCGAGGGCGACGGCGGCCGCGCCGCGGTGTCTCGTACTGGACCAGGTGCTCTTCACGGTTGAAGTCACGATTCCCGTTCCGGGGATGGGGGATGTGGCGTGGGGCATGGCGGTGACGTGACATGCGGGCACCAGGAGCCCGCCGCGGACGTGGCACGCACACAGCACCTACTGATCCAATCCAGCCGGTTCTCACCCGGTCAAGAGAATTCAGGTCACCAATTGGCTTCAATGAGTGACCGCTTGCGAGGCGGATTGTGAAGGAGATGCGGACGAGTTCCGGTCTCCGAGGAGCAGGTTGTAACGGATTCTTGACTTGGAGTGTCGCGATCCGCCCTCCCAAGAGGCGATAGTCTCACCGGAGTTCCCCTCCGGTCACAGCGGTGACACAAACCGCACCGGTGTCGTCGCACACCGGGCGAAAGCCGATCGGAATCGACACGCGAACGGACACGCGCGTAGCTTCTCCGCGCGGTGCGACACCCCACGAAGGAGGCTCGGTGTCCACGAACGAGGTGGGCGCGCCCTCCCCCGGGCTCTCGGCCTCGCCGGGACAGGGGGAACCCCCACTGCCGGCACCGCCGCCGTCCCGGGGCGGACTGCGCGGCTTCGCCGACCGCCTGCCGTTCCGCCAGAAGCTCAACATCCTGGTCGGTGTGCCGCTGGCCGGAGTCGCGGTGCTGCTCACCTATGTCATCTCCAGCCAGGTGACGCTGGCCCGCAGCGCGGCGCAGGCCGCCACCCTGGTCCGGGACAGCGCGCAGGTCGCCGAACTCGTCGACCGGGTGGAGACCGAGCACCGGCAGGCCATCCTGCTGTCCGTGCGGTACGAGGCCGGCGGCAGCGGTGCCAAGCCCTCGCTGACCGACTACCGCGCCGCGCAACGCGAGACCGACGCCCAGGTCGAGAAGGTGCGCGGCACGTTCGGCGACCGGCTGCCGCAGACCGAGTGGCAGGCGCTGCGGGAGGTCGACGGCCTCGGCAGCCTGCGCAGCACCATCGAGCAGGGCTATCTGCCCGCCGACAACATCGACCCGGCCTACCACAACGCCGCCAAGGGCCTGATCGACGGCCTCGGCCTGGACCACAACCCCGCCCTCGCGGCCACCTTCACCGGCAATCTGCTGGACTCCCTGCTGCGCGCCGACGCCGCCCACAGCTCCTTCGAGACGAGCGTCTTCTCGGCCACGACCGGCGACTCCAACGCGCTCATCGAGTTCGTCAGCGCCGTCGGCGCCTACGAGCTGTACCAGCACCAGGCCGAGCGCTTCGGCCGCTTCGCCACCGAGGAGCAGACGGCCGAGCTGCGCGGCATCGAGCACAACCCCGCCCAGGCGATCATCCTGCGGCAGTACGCCGAGCTCCAGATCGACCCGAGCGCGCTGCAGGCCGCGACGCCGAGCGTGACCCGCGCGAAGTTCACGCTCGCCCTGTCCAACTACCCCACCTACGGCCAGCAGTCCGACGCCCGGCTGGCGATCACCGGCTCGCTGATCGACCAGATCGCCGACCGTGCCGAGGAGGCCTCCCAGGACGCCTGGTGGAACGCCGCCTGGCTGCTCGGCCTCGCCCTGTTCGGCTTCCTGCTGTGGGGTGCCCTCTCGGTGGCGGTACGCCGCTCCGTGGTCCGGCCGGTGCAGGCGCTCACCGGTGCGGCCCGGCAGGTCGCCGACGTGGCGGGCCGCGAACTCGCTCGTGTGGCGGACGACGACACCGAGGACGACGCCCCGCCGCGGCTGCGCGAGATCCCCGTCACCGCCAGGGACGAGATCGGCGACCTCGCCGACGCCTTCAACCAGGTGCAGACCACCGCGGCGGCGCTGCTGGAGCGGCAGGTGCTCAGCCGCCGCAACGTCGCCGAGATGTTCGGCAACGTCGGCCGCCGGGTCAGCAACCTCACCACCCGCCAGCTCGCCCTCATCGACGCCGTCGAGCGCGGCGAGACCGACCCCGCGCTGCTCGAACGCCTCTACCGCATCGACCACATCGCGGTCCGGCTGCGCCGCAACGCCGACAGCCTGATGCTGCTCGCGGGCATCCGCGAGACCGTCCTGGACGGCGGCCCTACCGCGCTCACCAACGTCGTACGGGCCGCGCTCGGCCAGATCGAGGGCTACCAGCGGGTCGAGCTGCACGCGGGTACCGAGATCATGGTCGAGCCGGACATCATCGGCGACCTCACACTGATGGTGGCCGAACTCCTGGAGAACGCCGTGTCGTTCTCGCCGGCCGGCAGTCCCGTCGAGGTGACCGTCCGGACCGGCGACGCGGGAGCGACGATCACCATCGCCGACCACGGCCTCGGCATGAGCGCCGAGCGGCTGACCGAGGAGAACGGCCGCCTGGTCCGCCGCGAACGCCTCGACCTGGTGCCGACCAAGGTGCTGGGCCTGTTCGTGGTCGGCAACCTGGCCCGCCGCTGGGAGATCGGCGTGACCCTCTCCCGTACGCCCGGCGGCGGTGTGACGGCCGAGATCGGCATCCCGTCCACGCTGCTGCTCACGATGAGCGCTGTGGCCTCCGGCGGGATGACGGAGTACGGCGCCGACGGGGACGGCACGGACGCCGGCACCGTTTCCGTCACGGATGGCGAGACGGCGGCCTCGGACGCTCCGGCGTCCGGGTCCGGGCCGCGCCCCTCCGCCGCCGAACCGGCCGCGTCCGCCGACGACTCCACCCCGCTCCCCCGCCGCGTCCCCCGGCGTGATCCCGCGGCCGACGACGGCTCCCCGCTCATCCCCCGGGCCCGCACCGAAACCCCCGCCGGCGGTGCACGGCCGTTGCGCCGCCGCGTCCGTGGCGCGACGCTGCGGACCACCGCCGCCGAGGCCGACCGCCTGGCCACCACCCAGGCCGCCGCGCCCGCCGACGCCGAGGCCGTCCGCGACGCCCTGGAGGAGTTCGAGGCGGCCGTGGAACGCGCCCGGCGCGACGCCCGGCGCGACGAGGACACGGCAGAAGGCGCACGACCGCCGTACGACGGCGACGACAGCAGCGCGGGTGAGTCCCGCGGCACGCACGACAGCGACTCGCAAGACCCCAGGCACCTCCCGGAAGGAGCGGAGCAGTGAGCACGTCGACAGGTGGTACTCCGACGGGAGGCACCACACCGGACGAACTGCGGGCCGCCGCAGCCGACTTCACCTGGCTGCTGAACCGTTTCGCGACCGAGACAGCCGGCGTCGTGGACGCCATCGCGGTGTCCTCCGACGGACTGTTGATCGCGGTGGCCCAGCTGCGGGAGCGTGCGCACTCCGAGCGGCTCGCGGCGATCGTCTCCGGCCTCACCAGCCTGGCCGCCGGGGCCTCGGGCAACTACGGCCTGGGCGCGCTCAACAAGGTCATCATCGACCTGGAGGGCGGTCACGTCCTGGTCTCCGCGATCGGCAGCGGCGCCGTGCTGGGCGTGGTCGCCGACAAGGAGGCCAAGCTGGGCAACATCGCCTACGAGATGACTCTGTTCGCCAACCGGGCGGGTGCCGCGCTCAGCCCGCAGCTCGTGCTCGAACTGAAGAACAGCGTCGGCGCCGGTTCGACGGGCTGACCGGTCACCGCCCGGTCGAGGAGGAAGACACCCCCATGGCGGACGACCCGACGCCCCCGGGCCCGGACCCGGCCGGCCCCGTCCCCGCCGTACGGCCGTTCCTCGTCACCGCCGGCCGGGTGGCGGGCGCGGGTGAGGCCGCGTCCGCCCGGACCATTCCCGTCGAGACCCAGGTGGTGGCGACCGCCGAGGGCCTCGACGCCCTCGACCTGCTCTCCTTCGAGCGGCACGACATCGTCGCCGCCTGCAAGCAGCCCCAGTCCATCGCGGAGATCGCCGCGTTGCTGCGGCTGCACCTCAACGTCGTCCGGGTCCTCGCCGAGGACCTGCGCACCGCCGGGCATCTGGCGGTGTACGTGCCGAACGCCGCCGTCACCCATGACGCGTCCGTCCTGCGCAGGGTTATCGATGGCCTCCGCGCCATCCCCGACTCCCGGGGGGTACTCCGTGACACCGACTGAACCACTCGCCGTCGGCACGGCCGCGCAGAGTGCCGTACGGCCGCCGCTGCCGGTGAAGCTGGTGATCGCGGGCGGCTTCGGCGTGGGCAAGACCACCGCGGTCGGCGCCATCTCCGAGATCGAGCCGCTGACCACCGAGGCGGCCATCACGGAGGTCGCGGCGGGGGTGGACGACCTGTCGCACACCCCACGCAAGACGACCACCACGGTCGCGATGGACTTCGGCTGCATCACCATCGACCCGACGCTGAAGCTGTACCTCTTCGGTACGCCGGGGCAGGGCCGGTTCGGCTTCATGTGGGACGACATCGTCGAGGGCGCGATCGGCGCGCTGGTCATCGTCGACACCCGCCGGCTGGACGACTGCTACGCGGCCGTGGACTACTTCGAGCACCGGCAGATCCCGTTCGCGGTGGCGATCAACGCCTTCGACGGGCAGGTCGAGCACGCGCTGGAGGAGGTCCGCTGGGCGCTGGACGTCGCCGAGCACGTCCCGGTGGTCGTCTTCGACGCCCGGGAGCGCGGCTCGGTGCGGGACGCGCTGCTCGTGGTGCTGGAGCTGGCGCTGGCCCGCACCGAGGGCTGACGCGGGATCAGCCGCCGCGCCGGACCCCACGGGAGACCGCGAGGCGCCCGGCGGCCCAGAACACGCCGAGGGTGGCCAGCGCGAGCACGGCGACGAGCGTGGCGCCGCCGACGACCTTCTCGTAGTTCCGCTGGTAGAGCCCGTCGACGATGTAGCGGCCGAGGCCGCCGAAGCTGACGTAGGCGGCGATGGTGGCCGTCGAGACGATCTGGATGGCCGCCGAGCGCAGACCGCTGAGGATCAGCGGCAGCGCGACCGGGATCTCGACCCGGAACATGACCTCGGCCTCGCCCATGCCCATGCCCCGCGCGGCGTCCACGGGGGCGGGGTCGACCGAGCGCATCGCCTCGTAGGTGGTGACGAGGATCGGCGGGATCGCCAGCACGACGAGCGGGATCATCACCGGGGCCAGACCGAGTCCGAGCAGCACGAACATCAGCACCATCAGGCCGAAGCTGGGCAGCGCGCGGCCCGCGGTGGCGATCAGGGCGAGCGTGTTGCCGCCGCGTCCGGTGTGCCCGGTCAGCAGGCCGACGGGCAGCCCGACGGCGGCGGCGATGCCGAGCGCCATGAGCGTGTACTGGAGGTGTTCCAGCAGACGCGTGGGGATGCCGTCGTAGCCACGCCAGTGGGCGCTGTCGCTGAAGAAGGCGTTGATGAAGTTCAGTACATTCACCGGGCGGCGTCCTTCAGGGCGGTCGTGCGGGGGGTCCTGCGGGTGTCGCGCGGCATCCAGGGCGTCACCAGGATCCGCAGGCCGATCAGCACGGCGTCCACCAGGATGGCGAGGACGGCCGTGCCGATCACGGACAGCCAGACCAGGCGCGGCTGGTTGTAGATCATGCCGCTGTTGAGCAGGTTGCCGAGTGCTCCCTGGTTGCCGATCAGCATGCCGACGCTGACCAGGGAGATGCTCGACACCGACGCCACCCGCAGCCCGGCGATGATCGCGGGCGCGGCGATCGGCAACTGCACCTGGACGTAGCGGCGTACGGGGCCGAAGCCCATGGCGGTGGCGGCGTCGAGGGTCTCGCGCGGCACCGAGCGGACGCCGTCCACGATCGCCGGGACGAACACCACCAGGCTGTAGACGGCGAGCGGGATCATCACCGTGGTCTCGCTGAGGCCCGTGTAGTCGATCAGCACGACGAAGAAGGCGAGCGACGGGATCGCGTACAGCACGGTCGTCACCCACAGCACGGGCGGGTACAGCCAGCGCAGCCGTACGCACAGTTGCGCGATGGGCAGCGCCACGAGCAGTCCGGCCAGCACCGGGATCAGTGCCTCGCGCAGATGCAGTCCTACCAGGCCCCAGTAGGTGTGCTGGAGGTCGCTGGGCATGTCGAAGAGGGCGTTCATTCGGCGGCCTTCGTGGGGGCGGCCGAGGTGTCCGCGGCCGGTGCCGCCGCGTGCGCGCCTCGGATCGCCTCGGCGATGGTCTGCTGCGGGACGACCCCGGCCGCCCGGCCCTCGCCGTCCACGGCGACGGCCCAGCCGGTGGGCGACAGGACGGCGCAGTCGAGCGCGGCCCGCAGCGAGTCCCGCTCGGCGACGAACGGCCGCCCGAACGGCAGCAGTCCGTCCCGCTCGATCCGCCCGGCGGTGAGGTCGCGCGGCACGCTCCAGCCGAGCGGCCTGCCGTCCAGGTCGGTGACGAGGAGATAGGGGACGTCGGCCGAGCCGCGCGCGGCGATCTGCTCGGCGGTGGCGTCGACGGCGACGATCGGCGTGGTGAGCAGTTCCAGTCCGGCCGACGGGAAGAAGGACAGCCGCCGGATGCCACGGTCGGCGCCGAGGAAGTCCTCGACGAACTCGTCGGCGGGGCTGGAGAGCAGTTCGGCGGGCGGGGCGAACTGGGCGAGCCGGCCGCCGGTGCGCATCACGGCGACCACCGTGCCGAGCTTGACGGCCTCGTCGATGTCGTGCGTGACGAAGACGATGGTCTTGCCCAGCTCGTCCTGTATGCGCAGCAGTTCGTCCTGGAGGCCCTTGCGGACGACCGGGTCGACGGCGGAGAACGGCTCGTCCATCAGCAGCACGGGCGGATCGGCGGCGAGCGCCCGGGCCACGCCGACGCGCTGCTGCTGTCCGCCGGAGAGCTGGTAGGGGTAGCGCCTGGCGAGGGCGGCGTCGAGGCCGACGCGCTCCATCAGCTCCCGGGCGCGGGCGCGGGCCTTGTCCTTGCCCCAGCCGAGCATGCGGGGCACCGTGGCGATGTTGTCGACGATCGTGCGGTGCTG
The DNA here is from genome assembly GCF_042731435.1 of Streptomyces sp. NPDC059861. Lineage (NCBI taxonomy): Bacteria > Bacillati > Actinomycetota > Actinomycetes > Kitasatosporales > Streptomycetaceae > Streptomyces > Streptomyces sp. NPDC059861. The sequence continues at coordinate 319,199 of NZ_JBHWJQ010000001.1, forward strand.
GAAGAGGCCGGCGTTCTGGATGACGTAACCCATCGACCGGCGCAGCGTGTTGACCGGCTGCTGCATGATGTCGGTGCCGTCGAGCAGGATCCTGCCCTCGCTGGGCTCGACCATCCGGTTGATCATGCGCAGGGTGGTCGTCTTGCCGCACCCCGAGGGTCCGACGAGGACGGTTATCGAACGGTCGGGTATCTCCAGTGACAGCCGGTCGACCGCCACCGTGCCGTCGGGATACCGCTTGGTGACTGAATCTATCCGTATCAAAACGCCGAACGCCCTTCGGGTGTGGCAGTCGCCGCCCGCTCTCGCCTGGTGGCGGGCCATTGCCGCACGAGTCTAGACCCGTGGTGTTGCCAGAATTTGACGACCCACGTCCGGTTCTTTCCCGAACACCCGGTCAACGCCTTCGCGGCGGGCAGGCACCCCGCCCCGCGCCGCAGGCCGGCCTACGCGGCGACCGGCAGTCCCGCCGTACGCCGCACCCGGCGCGCCGCGTCCACGGCGTACACCTCGCAGCCCTCCCGGGCGGCCGCCCAGGTGACGCCCTCGGGGCCCATCGCGAACGCGGCCGTGGCCGCGGTGTCCGCCTCCGTCAGGGTCGGCGCGACGACCGTCACGCTGAGCAGGCCGGTCGCCGGGCGACCGGTGCGGCCGTCGACGATGTGCTCGCCGCGCTCGTAACGGGCGGACGTCGCGACCGCGCCCTCGGTCAGCTCCAGGACCGCGCACACCTGGTCGGCGTGTTCGGGGTGCCGTACCCCCACGCGCCACGGGCCGCCGGCGACGACCACGTCTCCCCCGGCGTTGAGACAGAACCGCCGCACCCCGGCGGCCGTCAGCAGCTCGGCCGCCCGCTGCACCGACCAGCCCTTGACCACCGCGCAGGGGTCGAGTCCACGGCGGGGCAGCCGGGCGTCGAAGGCGCCGCCGGTCGCGACCCGGTACCGCTCGCACACGCCGAGGACCTCGTCGAGGTCGGCGCTGACCTCGCCGGGGCGGATCTCGCCCCGGTCCAGCCGGGACACCTCGCTGTCCGCCTTGAACGGGCTGAACCGGTCGTCCACTTCGCGCAGCCAGGCGTACACGGCGTCCACGAGCCCCTCGGGCACGTGCTCGTCGTCGATCCGCAGCGAGACGGGGAAGCCCATGACGTGCTCGACGCGGTGCATGTCAGACACCCCTCGCGTCGAGGGCGGCCTGCAACGACTCCCGGTAGCCCTCGCTGGTGACGGTCGCGCCCGACACCGAGTCGATGTCCGCACTCTGCGCCCGCAGCGTCTCCTCGATCAGCGTCGGCACGGCGGCCGTCGTCTGCGGGTGGTCCGGCTGCCGGAGCATCCGCACGGCCGTGATCTCATCACCCTCGAAGGTCACCTCCACCTGCACGGGACCCTTCTCGGTGCCGACCGTGGGCCCCGCGACGACGCGAGAGGTGGAGGTCCCCGGCGAGGCGGGCGGTGCGGCCGGCCGGGCCGCCTCGGCGGTCGGCGCGCCGGTGGACGGCGCGTAGCGCCAGACCGGTATCAGGCCCGCGACCGTCAGGACCAGGACAGGCAGTGCTCGTTTCACGTGATTCCCTCGTTCCCGTCGGGTCCGTCAGCCCGCCAGGCTGAAGCGCTCGTGGTGGATCTGCGCCTTGGGCACGCCCAGCTCGCGCAGGCTGCGCAGCACCCCGCGGGTCATTCCGGGCGGCCCGCACAGATAGACGTCGCGCTCGGCGATGTCGGGCACCAGCCGGGCGAGTTCGCTCCGGGAGAGGCGGTCCGGCCGGGCGGGGCCGGTGACCAGGTACAGCTCGGCGCCCTTGGCGTGGGCGAGTTCGCGCAGCTCGTCGTAGAGCACCGCGTCCTGGTCGGTGGCCACCCGGTAGACGAGGACGGCGTGCCCGTCCAGTTCCTCCAGCAGGGCCCGCATGGGGGTGATGCCGACGCCGCCGGCGATCAGCAGGGCGTCCGGCCGGGTGCGGTGCAGGGTGGTGAAGGCGCCGTAGGGGCCCTCGGCGAAGACGCGGGTGCCGGCCTCGAGGTGGCGCAGGCCGGCGCTGCCCTCGCCGACGGCCTTGGCGGTCAGGCGCAGGGAGCGGCCGTCCGGCGCGGCCGAAAGCGACCAGGGGTTGGCCTGCCACCAGCGGCCACGGGTCATGAAGCGCCACAGGAAGAACTGGCCGGCGCGGGCGGGCAGCCGGTCGAGGTCGCGGCCGGTGACGTAGACGGAGACGACGTCGTCGTTCTCGGGGACGACGGCCGAGACGCGCAGCTGGTGGCGCCAGTTCCGCCACGAGGGCAGCACCAGGCGGCCGACGAGCACCGACCCGAGGGCGACGGTCCACAGGGCCCACCAGTAGGCGGCGGCCACGGGCGAGGCGACGAAGGTCGTGCCGACCGCGACCTGGTGGGAGAAGGCCAGCACGACGGCGACATAGGTGTAGAGGTGGATGAAGTGCCACGTCTCGTAGGCCAGCCGGCGCCGGGCGAACCGCCCCGAGACCGTGCCGACGACGATGATCAGCGCCAGCGCGACCACCGCCCGCAGCACGCCCTCGACGGTCTCGGCGAGGTCGACGAGCTGGTCGACCGGGTCCAGTCCGGAGGAGTCGGCGTAGCCGAAGGTGATGAACACCGCGTGCGCGAGCAGCGTCCACAGCAGCGAGAACCCGAGCCGGCGGTGCCACAGCGTGAGCCGGTCCATGCCGATCCGGCGGTCGAGCCACGGCAGCCGGGCCACCAGCAGCAGCTGGAAGGCCATGAGCAGCGCGGCGTACAGCCCGGTGAGGCGGCCGACGACGATCAGCGCGTTGGAGGCGAACCCGGCCTGGGCGAAGAAGTAGGTGACCACGGCCACGTTCGCGGCGAGCACGGCGTACAGGCCGGTACGGGCCACCACCCTGGGGCGTATCGCCGCGACGGGCGCGGCTGGTGACTGGACGGTCGTCACGGACGGCAACTCCTCGGTCGGGGCCTTGGGACACCGAGCTTGGCTGGCCGCAGCTGTCGATCTCCTGTCGTACGACTTTCAAGTGGATATCGATGTGCGCCCGCGAGGTGACCGGGGTCTAGTTGCGGGCGGCCGTTCCCGCACTATGAACGGGTGGAAAAAGTACGACTGCTGGTCGTGGACGACGACCCGCCCATCGCCGACCTCGTCGCGACGGTCGCCCGCTACGAGGGCTGGGAGGCGGTCACCGCGAACTCCGGCGACGAGGCGCTGCGCCGGGCCGCCGAGTTCCGTCCGGACATCGTCGTGCTCGACCTGATGCTGCCGGACGTGGACGGCTTCGGCGTCCTCGACCGGCTGCGGGCCTCGGGCACGATGGTGCCGGTCGTCTTCCTCACCGCGCGTGACGCGGTGTCCGACCGGGTGGCGGGGCTGACCCGGGGCGGGGACGACTATCTGGTGAAACCGTTCGCGGTCGAGGAGCTGATGGCCCGGCTGCGCACGGTGCTGCGGCGCGCCGCGGGGCCCGGCTTCCAGCGGTCGGTGCTGCGGGTGGGGGACCTGACCATGGACGAGGACACCCGTGAGGTGCGGCGCGGCGGGCGGCTGCTGACGCTGACGCCGACCGAGTACGAGGTGCTGCGCTACCTCATGCGCAGGTCGCCGACCGTGCTCACCAAGGCGCAGATCCTCGATCACGTGTGGGAGTACGGCTTCGGCGGCCGTTCCAACGTGGTGGAGCTGGTCGTCAGCCGACTGCGCCGCAAGCTCGACGGCCCCGTCGAAGGCGGTGACGGCGGTGACGGCGGCGCGGAGCTGATCCACACTGTGCGCGGCTTCGGTTACGTGATCCGGCAGGCCGCCGAGTGACCCGGGTGCTGCGACGGCTGCGGCAGAGCTACGGCAGGCTGCGCCTGGGCACCCGGCTGGCGCTGGGACTGGGCGCGCTGTCGCTGGTCGTGTTCGCCGTCGTGGGCACCGCGCTGACGACGTACATGCGGGACTATCTGTCGGCCCAGCTGGACGAGCAGTTGCAGATCGGCCAGCTCGCCCAGTCCAAGGGCATCGCGGATCACGGCACGCTGCAGGGCAAGAAGTACTACCGCTGGTACTACGCCGTGTACGACGTGTCGGACGGCACCGCCGTACTGCGCAAGCCGGAGGCGGCGGCCGACCTGCCCGCGGACGTCGGCGACTTCACCTCCCTGGCCCGGGCCCAGGTCGCCTCGCACACGGAACTCCTGCGCACCGAGCACCTTCAGGACGCGGGCACCTACCGGCTGCGCGCCTGCGAGGTCGAGCCCGGCGTCGTCCTGGTGAGCGCCGCGCCCATGGACGACATCGAGAACACCGTCCGCCAACTGGTCACGATCCAGGCGGTCACGTTCGGGCTGGCACTGCTGGCGCTGGTCGTGTTCGGCCGGAAGATGCTGCGGCGCGGGCTGCAGCCACTGAGCGACATGGCGCACACCGCGCACGGCATCGCCTCGCACGACCTGACCGAGTCGGCGGCCCGGCTGCCGCTGCGTGCCGACCGCCGCGGCGGCGGCCCGGAGGTGGAGGAGCTGCGGACGGCGTTCAACACGATGCTCGAGCACATCGACGACTCCCTCGCTGTGCGCGCCGAGGCCGAGCAGCGGCTGCGCCGGTTCGTCGCGGACGCCTCGCACGAGCTGCGCACCCCGCTGATGTCGGTACGCGGTTATGCGGACCTCTTCCAGTACGCGGCCGCGAACGCGCCCGGGGAACGGGACCGGCATCTGGCGCGACTGCGCGCCGAGGCCGCCCGGATGGGTTTCCTGCTGGACGACCTGCTGCTGCTCGCCCGGCTCGACGCCGCCGAGGTGGAGGCACCGCTGCGGCTCGCGGACGCGGATCTGGTGGAGCTGGTCGAGCAGGCCGCCGACGCCTTCCGCGCCGCGCGCCCCGGCCATCCGCTGACGGTGAGCACCGGGGACCGGCCGGTTCAGCTGCGGCTGGACGCCCAGCGCATCCGGCAGGTGCTGGACAACCTGCTCACCAACGCGGCCGTGCACACCCCGCCCGGGACCGAGGTGTGCGTGGTGGTCTCGGTCACGGCCGGGGCCGCGCTGGTGCGGGTCTCCGACACGGGGCCCGGTATACCGGCCGCCGACCGGGAACGCGTCTTCGACCGCTTCTACCGGGTCGACAAGGCCCGCAGCCGCGACCGCGGCGGCAGCGGGCTCGGTCTGTCGGTGGCCAGTTCACTGGTGCGGGCCCACGGCGGCACGATCGAGCTGACCGGTGAACCGGGGTCAACGGTGTTCACGGTCCACCTCCCGGCGGGCACGGCGCCCCGGGAGCGGAGCGCGACGCCGATGCCGTAACCGACAGCGACGCGGCGAGGCGGCGGCGTGGCCCCCTCGCACGGCCGAGTGCCGCCGCGCGCGGCTGCGCGGCACCGGGAGTTGGGGCGCGGGAGCCGGAAGCCGGACGCCAGCACGGAAGCCGGGGCAGCGCGGGAGCCGGGGCAGCGCAGGGCGAGGGGCAGCGCAGGGCGAGGGGCAGCGCAGGGCGAGGGGCAGCGCAGGGCGAGGGGCAGTACCAGCGGCGTCGCGTCGCCGGCTCGCACGGGCGACCGACTGGCGCGGCAGCGCGGGAGCGGCAACCGGAGTCGGGGCGCGGCAGCTGGGGCAGCGCGGGAGCGGGCCGGGCAGCGCGGTACCAGCGGCGTGGCGGCGCTGCGTCGCACGGGCGGGTGTCGACGGGCTCGGCGGCGCGGGAGCCGGGGGCGGCCGCGCCGCAGGGGGCGGTGGCGCCGCAGCGGGCCGTGGCGCCGCCTCGTACGGACGCGTGTTCGCGGCTCAGGCGTCCGACGTCGGCAGTGTCACCTCGAAACGGCAGCCGCCGGTGACGTTGCGCACGGCGGCCCGTCCCTGATGGGCCTCCACGATGCCCCGCACGATGGCGAGCCCCAGCCCGGCGCCGGCCGGTGGCGTACGGGCGTCGGTGCCGCGCCAGCCGGTGTCGAAGACGCGCGGCAGGTCCTCCTCCGCGATCCCGCCGCAGCCGTCCGTCACGGACAGGACGACACCGTCCGGCGAGCGCTCGGCGGCCACCGCCACCGTGCCGTCGGACGGTGTCCGCCGGATCGCGTTGACGAGCAGGTTCCCCAGCACGCGGCTCATCTCCTTGCCGTCCACCTCGACCGGCACGGACTCGACCCGGTCACCGACGAGGCGTACGCCGTGTTCCCGGGCGAGCGGGTCGGCGCCCGCGAGGGCGTCGCCGACCAGGTCGTACACCGACATCCGGCTCGGGCTCAGGGCCAGCGTGCCCGCGTGGATGCGGGAGAGCTCGAAGAGGTCGCCGACCATGTCGTTGAGGCGCTCGGCCTCGGCGCGGATCTGGCGGAGATAGCGGTCAGGGTCGGCGGCGACGCCGTCCTCCAGCGCCTCGGACATCGCGCGCAGTCCGGCGAGCGGGGTGCGCAGGTCGTGCGAGATCCAGGCGACCAGCTCGCGCCGGGAGCTCTCCAGGGCGCGCTCCCGGTTCCGGGACTCGGCGAGCTTGCGGCTGGTCGCCTCCAACTCGCGGCTGAGCGCGGCGAGTTCGTAGGCGGCGGGGCCGTCGGGGCTGGTGAAGTCGCCGCCGTCACCGAAGGAGCGGGCGGCGAGGGTGAGGGCGCGGCTGCGGGCGGCGACCCAGCGGCCCAGCAGCAGCGCGGTGACCAGGGAGACCACGGCGGCCATCGCGACCACCGTGGTCACGACGGTCAGGTCGTGTGCGGACAGGAACATCGCCTGCGCGACCGCGAGCGTGCCCGCGAACATCGCGCCCACGGCGACGGCGGCGACCACGGTGATGTGCTCGGTGAGCGAGCGCCGCCGGATCAGCAGCAGCACACCGGCGCCGAGCAGCCCGGCCGCGGCGGCGCCGAGGAAGGCGAACAGGGCGATGAGAAGGGTGTCGCGCACGGCTCACACCTCCCCGTCGCCCGCGTCGAAGCGGTAGCCGACGCCCCACACCGTCTGGATGAACCGCGGCCGGGCCGGGTCGTCCTCCACCTTGCCGCGCAGCCGCCGCACGTGGACGGTCACCGTCGACAGGTCGCCGAAGTCCCACCCCCACACCTCACGCATCAACTCCTCCCGGCTGAACGCCCGCCCCGGGTGCCGCAGGAAGAACGCGAGCAGATCGAACTCCCTTATGGTCAGGGCGAGTTCGTCCCCGTTCTTGGCGGCGCGCCGGCCGGCCGGATCGACCGTGAGCCCGGCGGCGCCCAGCGCGTCCGTGGACTGCTGCGGGGCGGGCCGGGTCCGGCGCAGCACGGACTCCACCCGCAGGACCAGCTCGCGAGGGCTGAAGGGCTTGGTGACGTAGTCGTCGGCGCCCACTTCCAGGCCGAGGATCCGGTCGTCCTCGTCCCCGCGCGCGGTCAGCATGATCACCGGCACCGGGCCGCGCACCCGCATCCGCCGGCACACCTCCAGCCCGTCCATGCCGGGCAGCATCAGGTCCAGCACGACCAGGTCGGGCCAGTGCGCGGTGGCCCGGGCCAGCGCGTCGGGGCCGTCACCGGCTCGGTCCACGACGTATCCGGCCCGGTCGAGATACCCGGAGACCACCTCGGCGACGGTCGGGTCGTCGTCGACGACCAGGACCCGGGCCCCGTACGACTGCTGTTCCATGCCGGTCAGCCTCGCATCCCGCCCGCGGCGACGGGACCGGCGGCCCCCGACGTCCTGGTTCCGTAAGGAAACGGCCCGTGCAGGATCTCCGCGATGCGCTCCGGCCGGCGGTGCGCGGTCAGGTGGCGAAGGCCACCCCCTCGGCGTCCGGCTGCGGCCGGTGCCGCAGCCGGGACGCCAGGATGGCCACGTCGTCCTCCGCGTGGCCGGCGTCGAGGTCGGCGAGGACGGTGTCGAGGATCGCCTCCACCCCTTCCGAGGCGTTGAAGCGCAGCCTGGCCAGCCGGTTCAGGGAGTCGTCGATGTCCTCGCCGCGATGCTCGACGAGCCCGTCGGTGAACAGCAGCAGGGTCTCCGCGCCGTCCAGCCGGTACGTCGCCGGCTCGTAGCCGCCGAGCCCCGTGCCCAGCGGCGGTCCGACGGGCACCGGCAGCAGCGAGGTGTCACCCTTGCCGTCGATCACGGCGGGCGGCAGATGGCCGGCGCTGGCCAGCGTGATCTGGCCGCGCACAGGGTCGACGCGGGCGATCAGGCAGGTGGCGGGCCGGCGCTCGGCCTCGCTGGAGGCGATGTCGTCGAGCTGGCGCAGCACGCGGTGCGGCGGGAGGTCGGCGGAGGCGATGTAGCGCAGGGCGGAGCGGTAGGCGGTCATGTCCACGGCCGCCTCCAGGCCGTGGCCCATCACGTCACCGACCACGAGCAGGGTGCGCCCGAAGTGCAGGCGGACGGTCTCGCACCAGTCGCCGCCGACCAGGGCGCGCTGTCCCACCGGCAGATAGCGGATGGCGACGTCCAGGTTCGGGTGCGGCCGGCCGGGCTCGGCGAGGAGCGCGCGCTGGAGGTCGCCGACGATCCGGCTCATGCGGTCGTGCTCCCGGGCGTGCCGGATGTGGGAGGCGGCCCGCTCGGCAAGCAGCGCCAGCACGTCCGCCTCCGGCGGGGTGAAGGGTCCCGCGCCCCGGACGCACACCAGGACGCCGTAGCGGTCGTCGCCGGTGACGAGGGGCACGCAGAGCGCGGCGCCGTTCCTTTCGTAGCCGGTCCGGCTGTCCGTCCGGCGCGCCATCGCCGCGGGCCACCGCAGGTCGGGCAGCAGGGTGCGGTCGCCGTTGATCGCCTCGTACGCCGCCTCGGCGTCCTCCGTGACGCGCCGTACGACGGCCGCGGCGCACCCACCGCGCTCGGCCACCACCTTGGTGAGCTCGGCGCAGGTGGTCTCCGCGTCGAGCGTCGTCCCGATCTCCGCCACGGTCGACCGCAGCGTCATCAGCCGCGACGACACGCCGGGTCCCGCCGCGGGCAGGTCCGTACGGCCGACGGAGCCGGATGTCGGAGGTTTTCGGAAGGACCGGAGCCATCGCGCCACACAAAACACCTTAAATGGGATGTACAGCGACACCGACCACGCATCGGCTGCCCGGGGCTCCTCCTTGGATACCCTTGCGCTTCCATGAGCTGGTTCGAATCCATCATCCTCGGTCTGGTCCAGGGATTGACCGAGTTCCTGCCGATCTCGTCGAGTGCGCATCTGCGCCTGGTGGCCGCCTTCTCCGGCTGGCAGGACCCCGGCGCCGCCTTCACCGCGATCACACAGATCGGCACGGAGACGGCGGTACTGATCTATTTCCGGTCGGACATCGCCCGCATCGTCACCGCCTGGTGCCGCTCCCTGACGGACCGCACGCGACGCGAGGACCCGGACGCCCGGCTGGGCTGGATGCTGATCATCGGCTCGATCCCGATCGGCGTCCTCGGCGTCACGTTCAAGGACCAGATCGAGGGGCCGTTCCGAGATCTCCGGCTGACCGCGACCATGCTCATCGTCATGGGCGTGGTGCTGGGCGTGGCCGACCGCCGCGCCGCCCGCGCCGAGCGGGAGAGCGGCGTCCAGGCCACCGCAAAAGCCACTCCAGGCGCCCCCCTTGCTCTCAGCACTTCCTCCACGCCAGTCACACCCGTGGCCCTGAGCACTCCAGCCACGCAGGCCACCCTCAGCACCCCGAACACCCCGCGCACCTCAGGCAAGACCCTCCACGACCTCACCGTCAGGGACGGCCTGATCTACGGCCTGTGCCAGGCACTGGCGCTCATCCCGGGCGTCTCCCGCTCCGGCGCCACCACCAGCGGCGGCCTGTTCATGGGCTACACCCGCGCGGCCGCCGCCCGCTACTGCTTCCTGCTCGCGATCCCGGCCGTCCTCGCCTCGGGGCTGTTCGAGTTGCAGGACGCCGGCAAGGGCGGCCAGGTCAGCTGGGGGCCCACGGCGCTGGCCACCCTGATCGCGTTCGGCGTGGGGTACGCGGTGATCGCCTGGTTCATGAAGTTCATCGAGACCAGGAGCTTCATGCCCTTCGTCCACTACCGCATCGCCCTCGGCCTGGTGATCATCGCCCTGGTGACCTTCGGGGTGATGAGCCCGCACGCCGCCGAATCGGCCGGGTGAGCCCTTCGGGCCGCGGTCGGCCTGCCCCCTGACACCCGAGGAAATCCGGGTCGGGGGTATTCCGAGGCTTGGTGGTATGTGACATATTACTGTCGTGACCAAGTCGCTGACCTGCGATGTCGTGGTTGTGGGGGCCGGCATGGTGGGCGCCGCCTGCGCCTTCCACGCGGCCCGGGCCGGCCTGTCCGTGACGCTCGTCGACCGGGGCCCGGTGTCCGGCGGCACCACCGGCGCCGGCGAGGGCAACGTCCTCGTCTCCGACAAGGAACCCGGCCCCGAGCTTCGGCTCGCGCTGCTGTCCGCCCGGCTGTGGGCGGGGCTCGCCGAAGAGTTCGGCACGGCGGTCGAGTACGAGCGCAAGGGCGGAGTGGTCGTCGCCTCGTCGGCAAAGGGCCGCACAGCCCTGGAGAAGTTCGCCACCGCTCAGCGCGCCGCCGGTGTCGAGGCCGTCCCCGTCGGCGAGCAGCGGCTCAGGGAACTGGAGCCGCACCTGGCGCCCGGCCTCCCGGGCGGCATGCACTATCCGCAGGACGCCCAGGTCATGCCGGCCCTCGCCGCCGCGCATCTCGTACGGGCCTCCCGCGCGCGGCTCGAGACCGGCCGGACCGTGACCGGTGTGCTGCGCGGCCCCGACGGCGCCGTGCGCGGCGTACGGACCGACCGTGGCGACATCCACGCGCCTGCCGTCGTGAACGCCGCCGGGACCTGGGGCGGCGAGGTCGCCGCGCTGGCGGGGGTCCACCTGCCCGTCCTGCCCCGCCGCGGGTTCGTCCTGGTCACCGAGCCGCTGCCGCGCCTGGTACGGCACAAGGTCTACGCCGCCGACTACGTGGCCGACGTGGCCGGCGACTCGGCGGCGCTGCAGACCTCGCCGGTCGTCGAGGGCACGGCGGCCGGCCCGGTGCTGATCGGCGCGAGCCGCGAACGGGTCGGGTTCGACCGGTCCTTCTCGCTGCCGGTGGTGCGGGAGCTGGCGGCCGGCGCGGTGCGGCTGTTCCCGTTCCTCGGGCGGGTACGGGCCGTGCGGACGTACGCCGGTTTCCGCCCGTACCTCCCGGACCACCTGCCCGCCATCGGCCCCGATCCGCGCGTGCCGGGACTGCTGCACGCCTGCGGGCACGAGGGCGCGGGCATCGGGCTGTCGACGGGGACCGGGCATCTGCTCGCCCAGGTGCTCACCGGACGGACCCCGGAGCTGGACCTGGCGCCCTTCCGCCCGGACCGCTTCGAGGAGGAGGCCCCATGACACCCTTCAAGAAGAACGCCCCAGGAGGCATGCGAGGAGAACGCCCGGCCGATCCGCTGGCGTTGACCGACGCCCGGCCCGGTCCCGCCTTCACGCTCACCTTCGACGGCCGTGAGATCGCCGCGCTGCCCGGGCAGACGCTCGCCGCCGCGCTGTGGGCGGCCGGTGTCACCTCATGGCGCGCCACGCGGGGCGCCGGGCGGCCGCGCGGGGTGTTCTGCGGGATCGGCGTCTGCTTCGACTGCCTGGTGACCGTCAGCGACCGCCCCAACCAGCGCGCCTGCCTGGTCCCGGCGCGGCCGGGCGACGCGATCCGCACACAGGAAGGGACGGGGCACGGTGACTGAGCCTCCTCGCCTCGCCGTGATCGGCGCGGGTCCGGCGGGGCTCGCGGCGGCGTCGGCGGCGGCCGCCGCGGGCGTCCGGGTCGTCCTCGTCGATTCCGCGCCCGACGCGGCGGCCAGTTCTACCGGCAACCCGCGTCCGGGCTCGGCGCGCGCCGCCCACAGGCGGTGCACCACCACTGGCGCACCTGGCGGCGGCTGCGCGAGGGCCTCGACCGGCAGCTCGCCGCGGGCGCCGTGACCCATCTGCCGGACCATCACGTCTGGTGCGTGGAACGCCACTCCGGCGGTTTCACCGTCCACGCGTTGCTCGGGCCGCTCCAGGAGGAGGGGGCGACGGTGGACGCCGACGCGGTCCTCCTCGCCACCGGCGGCTACGAGACGGTGCTGCCCTTTTCCGGCTGGACCCTCCCCGGCGTGGTCACCGCGGGCGGCGCCCAGGCCATGCTGAAGGGCGGGCTCGTACTGCCCGGGCGCACCGCCGTGGTCGCCGGGACCGGGCCGCTGCTGCTCCCCGTCGCGACCGGGCTGGCCGCGGCGGGCGCGCACGTCGCCGCGCTGGTCGAGGCCACCAGCCCGTACACCCTCCTACGTCACTCCCGCGCGCTGTCCGCGCGGCCGGCCAAGCTCGCCGAGGGCGCCGGGTACGCGGCCCGGCTCCTGCGCCACCGGATCCCCGTGCTGGCCCGCCACACGGTGGTCGAGGCGCACGGCGACCAGCGGCTGGAAGCCGTGACGGTCGCGGCCCTCGACGCCGGGGGCCGGATCCGGCCCGGCACCCGGCGCCGTATCGCGTGCGACACGCTCGCCGTCGGGCACGGCATGCTGCCGCACGCCGACCTCGCCGCCACCCTGGGCTGCCGCCTCGACGGGGTCGCCGTGCACGTGGACGACGAGCAGCGCACCGACGTACCCGGCGTGTGGGCGGCGGGCGAGACCACCGGCGTCGGCGGCGCCGACCTCGCGCTCGCCGAGGGACACATCGCCGGACGCTCGGCCGCCGCGCGGCTGACCGGCGGGCGGCCCGACGCACGGACATGGGCCGCGGCGGCGCGGAGCCGGGCGGCGCTGCGCGCGTTCTCCGCCGCGCTGGACGCGGTGTACGCACCGCCCGCGCACTGGGCCGAGCAGGTCACCGACGACACCCTGGTCTGTCGCTGCGAGGAGGTCCCGGCGTCCGCCGTGCGGGCAGCGGTCGGCGAACTCGGCGCCGGGGACGTGCGGACCGTGAAGCTGCTCACCCGCGCCGGAATGGGCTGGTGCCAGGGCCGGATGTGCGGGCCCGCGGTCGCCGCGCTCACCGGCCGCCCCCGGACCCCGGCCCGCACGCCGTTCGCCCGGCCGGTACCCCTCGGGGTGCTCGCCGGGCAGGTCCCCGCGCCACCGACCGCACCACCGCCCCTCGACCCTCCGGACGGGAAGGATCCTCATGACGACTGACCGGCACCGCCCCTGGCGTGGCGTCCTCGTCGCCACCGCGCTCCCGCTCACCGCGGATCTGTCCGTCGATCACGACGCGTTCGCCGAGCACTGCGCCTGGCTCGTGGCGAACGGCTGCGACGGCGTGGTACCGAACGGCTCGCTCGGCGAGTATCAGGTGCTCACCTCCGAGGAGCGCGCCAGGGTCGTGGAGACCGCGGTCGCCGCGGTCGGCGGCGAGCGGGTGATGCCCGGGGTCGCCGCCTACGGCGCGGTGGAGGCCCGGCGCTGGGCCGAGCAGGCGGGCGAGGCGGGCTGCGGCGCGGTGATGCTGCTGCCGCCCAACGCCTACCGAGCCGACGAGCGTTCGGTCCTCGCCCACTACGCCGAGGTGGCCCGGGCGGGCCTGCCGGTGGTGGCGTACAACAACCCGGTCGACACCAGGGTCGACCTCGGGCCGGAACTGCTCGCGAGGCTGCACGGGGAGGGACACGTGCAGGGCGTCAAGGAGTTCTCCGGCGACGTCCGGCGCGCCTACCGCATCGCCGAACTCGCCCCGGAACTCGACCTGCTGATCGGCGCCGACGACGTCGCGCTGGAGCTGGCGATCGCGGGCGCCAAGGGCTGGGTGGCCGGGTACCCGAACGCGCTGCCGAAGGCCTCGGTCCAGCTGTACCGGGCCGCGGTGGCCGGTGACCTGGAGACCGCGCTGCCGCTGTACCGGCGGTTGCATCCGCTGCTGCGCTGGGACTCGCGCGTGGAGTTCGTGCAGGCCATCAAGTTTTCGATGGACATCGCCGGGCGGTACGGCGGCCCGTGCCGGCCCCCGCGTGTGCCGCTGTCGCCGGAGCAGGAGGCGGCGGTGCGGGCGGCGACGGAGAAGGCCCTCGCCGCGGGGCTCGGATAAGGAGACCGGCCATGCGCAGCACACTCGTCCTGCACGCCGTCGACTCGCACACGGAGGGCATGCCCACCCGCGTGATCACCGGCGGGATCGGCACCATCCCCGGCGCGACGATGAACGAGCGGCGGCTGTACTTCCGGGAACACCGCGACGACGTCAAGCAGTTGCTGATGAACGAGCCGCGCGGTCACGCCGCGATGAGCGGCGCGATCCTCCAGCCGCCCACCCGCCCCGACTGCGACTGGGGTGTCGTCTTCATCGAGGTCTCCGGCTGTCTGCCGATGTGCGGGCACGGCACCATCGGCGTGGCCACCGTGCTCGTGGAGACCGGCATGGTCGAGGTCACCGAGCCGGTCACCACCATCCGCCTGGACACCCCCGCCGGTCTCGTGGTCGCCGAGGTCGCCGTCGAGGGCGGCGCGGCCAGGAACGTCACCCTGCGCAACGTGCCGTCCTTCGCCGTGGGCCTCGACCGCAAGGCCACGCTCGCCGACGGACGCACGGTGACGTACGACCTCTCCTACGGCGGGAACTTCTACGCCGTCCTGCCGCTCGCGGAGTTCGGCCTGCCGTTCGAGCGGGACCGTAAGGACGACATCCTGAAGGCGGGCCTGGCGCTGATGGAGGCCGTCAACGCCGAGGAGGAGCCGGTCCACCCCGAGGACCCGTCGATCCACGGCCTGCACCATGTCCACCTGCTCGCCCCGGGCGCCACCGCCCGCCACTCGCGTCACGCGATGGCGATCCATCCCGGCTGGTTCGACCGCTCGCCCTGCGGTACGGGCACCAGCGCGCGCATGGCGCAACTGCACGCGCGTGGGGAACTGCCCCTGCGCACCGAGTTCGTCAACGAGTCCTTCATCGGCACCCACTTCACGGGCCGTCTGCTCGGCACGACGGAGGTGGCCGGGCTCCCCGCGGTGCTGCCGAGCTTCACCGGGCGGGCCTGGATCACGGGCACGGCCCAGTACATGCTGGATCCCGAGGACCCGTTCCCGGCCGGATTCGTGCTGTGAGGGACCATGGCAGGCACCACGTCGTACGGAATCCGAGGAGCCACCCCATGACGGCGCCGCCCCCCAGCCTCCCCGCGCTCGGCGGCACGAGGAGCAGCTACCGCGAGCGGGTCGCCGACGCCTTGCGGGCCGCGCTCGTCGCCGGTGAGCTGCGCACCGGGGAGGTCTACTCGGCGCCCACGCTCGCCGCCCGCTTCGGCGTCTCAGCGACGCCGGTGCGCGAGGCGATACTGGACCTGGCCAAGGAGGGCCTGGTCGACACGGTCCCCAACAAGGGCTTCCGGGTCACGGCCGTCTCGGAGAAGCAGCTCGACGAGTACACGCACGTGCGCGCGCTGATCGAGATCCCCACCACGGCCCGACTAGCCAGCACCGCGGACCCGGCGGCGCTGGCGGCGCTGCGACCGGTGGCCGAGGAGATCGTCACCGCCGCCGCGGCCGGCGACCTGATCGCCTACATCGAGGCCGATCTGCGTTTCCACCTGGGTCTGCTGGCCCTCGCGGGCAACGAGCACCTCGTGGAGGTGGTCCGCGACCTGCGCCGCCGCGCCCGTCTCCACGGCCTGACCGCGCTCGCCGAACAGGGCCGCCTCCAGGCGTCGGCCGAGGAGCACCTGGAACTCCTCGACGCCCTCCTCGCCCGCGACGAACAGTCCGTCCACGCCGTCATGACCCGCCATCTGAGCCACGTCCGGGGCCTGTGGGCAGCCCCGGACCCGGCGACATCCGGGTGAAGGGCGTCACATTGCGGCGTAGTACGAAATCCGTCATCCCATCAAGGCTCACCCGGGGAGGGCAAGGTCACAGCCATGCCCTCTGCTGCTCCTTTGTCCACCTGGCCTAGCATCCGAGCATGACGGTCCTGCCCGACGACGGGCTTTCCCTGGCCGCCGAGTTCTCCGACGCGACCCGTGAGCAGTGGCAGCGCCTTGTGGCGGGCGTACTGCGCAAGTCGGGCAAGGACGTCGAGGGCGCGGCCGCCGAGGACGCCCTGGCCACCACGCTGGAGGACGGACTCCGTGTCCGCCCCCTGTACACCGCCCACGATGCCGCACCCGAGCCCGGCTTCCCCGGTTTCGCGCCCTTTGTGCGCAGCGCCCGGGCCGAGGGGAACACCCTCGGCGGCTGGGACGTGCGCCAGCGGCACACGACCGTCGACGGCGGCGCGGTGCTGGCCGACCTGGAGAACGGCGTCACCTCCCTCTGGCTGGTCGCCGGCGAGGCCGGCCTCCCGGTGTCCTCGCTCGGCCAGGCCCTCGACGGCGTCTACCTCGACCTGGCGCCCGTCGTCCTCGACGCCGGACGCGATGTGGAGGAAGCGGCGCGGGAATTGCTGCGGCTGTACGAGGAGCGGGGCGTCGCCCCCGAAGCGGCGCGCGGCAACCTGGGCGCCGACCCACTGGGGTTCGAGGCCCGTACGGGCCGGACGTACGACTTCCCGGTCGTGGCCGGGCTCGCGCGGCGCTGCGCCGAGGAGTACCCGGGACTGCGGGCGCTGACCGTGGACGCGCTGCCGTACCACGAGGCCGGCGGCTCTGCCGCGCAGGAGCTGGGGTGCTCGCTGGCGACCGGTGTCGCCTATCTGCGGGCGCTGACCGAGGCGGGCCTGAGCGTCGAGCAGGCGTGCGGACAGCTGGAGTTCCGGTACGCGGCCACCGCCGACCAGTTCCTGACGATCGCCAAGCTGCGCGCGGCGCGCAGGCTGTGGGCGCGGGTCGCCGAGGTCTGCGGGGGTCCGGGCGCCCAGGTGCAGCACGTCGTGACCTCGCCGGTGATGATGACGCGCCGCGACCCGTGGGTGAACATGCTGCGCACCACGGTGGCCACGCTGGCGGCCGGCGTCGCGGGCGCCGACGCCGTGACCGTACTGCCGTTCGACCACGCGCTCGGCCTGCCGGACGCGTTCGCGCGCCGTATCGCCCGCAACACCTCCACGATCCTGATCGAGGAGTCGCATCTGTCCCGGGTGATCGACCCGGCGGGCGGTTCCTGGTACGTGGAGCGACTCACCGACGAACTCGCCCACGCGGGCTGGGAGTTCTTCCGCGACATCGAGCGCGAGGGCGGCCAGGCCGCCGCCCTGCGGTCCGGGACGGTCCGCGAGCGGCTGGCCGAGACCTGGGCGGCCCGGAGCGCGAAGCTCGCCAAGCGGCGTGAACCCGTCACCGGCGTCAGCGAGTTCCCGCACCTGGGCGAGAAACCCGTCGTGCGCGAGCCGGCCCCCGAGCCGCCCACCGGCGGCCTCCCCCGCGTGCGCCGCGACGACGCGTACGAGGCGCTGCGCGCCCGTTCCGACGCCCACCTCGCCGCGACCGGCTCCCGCCCCCGGATCTACCTGGCCACCCTCGGCCCGGCCGCCGCCCACACCGCGCGCGCCACCTTCGCCGCGAACCTCTTCCAGGCGGGCGGCATCGAGCCCGTCAGCGAGGGCACCTTCGAGGAGAGCGGGGCGAGCGAGGCCTGCCTCTGCTCCAGCGACGAGCTGTACGCGGAGCAGGCCGAGGCCCGCGCCCAGGAGCTGACGGCGGCGGGCGCCACGCAGGTGTCCCTCGCGGGACGGCCGGGGCAGTACGCGGGTGTCGGCAGTTACGTCTTCGCGGGCTGCGACGCGATCGCCGTGCTCTCCGCGACCCTCGACCGGATGGGAGTGTCCTGATGTCCTTCCCCGACTTCTCCGGGATCGAGCTGGGGACCCCGGCCACCGACGGCGCCGCCGACGAGTGGCGCACGGCGGTGAAGAAGGCGGCGGGCGGTGACGACCTGCTCTGGGAGACCCCGGAGGGCATCGCGGTCAAGCCGCTCTACACCGGGCAGGACCTGGAGGGCCTGGACTTCCTGGACACCTACCCGGGCATCGCGCCCTATCTGCGCGGCCCGTACCCGACGATGTACGTCAACCAGCCCTGGACCATCCGCCAGTACGCGGGCTTCTCGACCGCCGAGGAGTCCAACGCGTTCTACCGGCGCAACCTGGCGGCCGGTCAGAAGGGCCTGTCCGTCGCCTTCGACCTGCCCACGCACCGCGGCTACGACAGCGACCACCCGCGCGTGACCGGTGACGTCGGCATGGCGGGCGTGGCGATCGACTCGATCTACGACATGCGCCAACTCTTCGACGGCATCCCTCTGGACCGGATGACGGTGTCGATGACGATGAACGGCGCCGTGCTCCCGGTGCTGGCGCTGTACATCGTGGCGGCCGAGGAGCAGGGCGTGCCGCCGGAAAAGCTCGCGGGGACCATCCAGAACGACATCCTCAAGGAGTTCATGGTCCGCAACACCTACATCTATCCGCCGAAGCCGTCGATGCGGATCATCTCCGACATCTTCGCCTTCACCTCGCAGCGGATGCCCCGCTACAACTCCATCTCCATCTCCGGGTACCACATCCAGGAGGCGGGCGCGACGGCCGATCTGGAGCTCGCGTACACCCTCGCGGACGGCGTGGAGTACATCCGGGCGGGCCGGGAGGCGGGCCTGGACGTGGACGCGTTCGCGCCGCGGCTGTCCTTCTTCTGGGCGATCGGCATGAACTTCTTCATGGAGATCGCCAAGATGCGCGCGGCCCGCCTGCTGTGGGCCAGGCTGGTGAAACAGTTCGACCCGCAGAACGCCAAGTCCCTCTCCCTGCGCACGCATTCGCAGACCTCCGGCTGGTCACTGACCGCCCAGGACGTGTTCAACAACGTCACGCGCACGTGCGTGGAGGCGATGGCCGCCACCCAGGGCCACACCCAGTCGCTGCACACCAACGCCCTGGACGAGGCCCTCGCGCTGCCCACGGACTTCTCGGCGCGGATCGCCCGCAACACGCAACTGCTCATCCAGCAGGAGTCCGGCACCACCCGCGTCATCGACCCGTGGGGCGGCAGCGCCTACGTCGAGAAGCTGACGTACGACCTCGCGCGCCGCGCCTGGCAGCACATCCAGGAGGTCGAGCAGGCGGGCGGTATGGCGCAGGCCATCGACGCCGGCATCCCGAAGCTGCGCGTGGAGGAGGCCGCGGCCCGCACGCAGGCCCGCATCGACTCCGGCCGGCAGCCGGTGATCGGCGTGAACAAGTACCGGGTCGAGACCGACGAGCAGATCGAGGTGCTCAAGGTCGACAACTCCTCGGTGCGCGCCCAGCAGATCGAGAAGCTGCGCCGGCTGCGCGCGGAGCGTGACGAGACCGCCTGCCGGGACGCGCTGGACGCGCTCACCCGCGCGGCCGGCGGCGACGGCAACCTGCTGGAGCTGGCGGTGCACGCGGCCCGCGCCAAGGCGACCGTCGGCGAGATCTCGGACGCCCTGGAGAAGGTGTACGGGCGGCACGCGAGCCAGATCCGTACGATCTCCGGGGTGTACCGCAACGAAGCAGGCGAGTCCCCCTCCGTCGACCGTACCCGCGTGCTCGTGGACGGGTTCGAGGAGGCCGAGGGCCGCCGCCCGCGCATCCTGGTCGCCAAGATGGGCCAGGACGGCCACGACCGCGGCCAGAAGGTGATCGCGACCGCCTTCGCCGACCTCGGTTTCGACGTGGACGTCGGCCCGCTGTTCCAGACGCCCGCCGAGGTCGCCCGCCAGGCCGTGGAGGCCGACGTGCACATCGTCGGGGTGTCCTCGCTGGCCGCCGGCCACCTCACCCTCGTACCGGCGCTGCGCGAGCAGCTCGCCGAGGAGGGCCGCGAGGACATCATGATCGTCGTCGGCGGGGTGATCCCGCCGCGGGACGTGCCGACCCTGCTGGAGATGGGTGCGGCGGCCGTCTTCCCGCCCGGGACGGTGATCCCGGACGCGGCCCACGACCTGGTGCAGCGGCTGGCGGCCGGCCTCGGGCACGAGCTGTGATCGACGTCGACGCGTATGTGAAGGGCGTGCTCGACGGGAAGCGGGCGATCGTGGCACGCGCGATCACGCTCGTCGAGTCCACCCGGCCGCAGCACCGGGCGCCGGCCCAGCAGTTGCTGACCGAGCTGCTGCCGTACAGCGGGAAGGCGCGGCGGATCGGCGTCAGCGGGGTGCCGGGAGTCGGCAAGTCGACGTTCATCGACGCGTTCGGCACCATGCTGACCGGTCTCGGCCACCGGGTCGCCGTGCTCGCCGTCGACCCGTCGTCGAGCCGGACCGGCGGCTCGATCCTGGGCGACAAGACGCGGATGGAGCGGCTGGCCGTGGACCCCGCGGCCTTCGTTCGCCCCTCCCCCACGGCCGGCACCCTCGGCGGCGTCGCCAAGGCGACCCGCGAGTCGATCGTGGTGATGGAGGCGGCGGGCTACGACGTGGTCCTCGTCGAGACGGTCGGCGTGGGCCAGTCCGAGACCGCCGTCGCCGACATGGTCGACTCGTTCCTGCTGCTCACTCTCGCCCGCACGGGCGACCAGCTGCAGGGCATCAAGAAGGGTGTCCTGGAGCTGGCCGACGTGCTCGCCGTCAACAAGGCGGACGGCCCGCACGAGCGCGACGCCCGGGCTGCCGCACGTGAACTGTCGGGGGCCCTGCGGCTGATGCACGGCAGGGACGCCTTCTGGACGCCGCCGGTGCTGCACTGCAGCGCCCGCGAGTCGACCGGTCTGGACACCGTCTGGGAGCGCCTCGAACAGCATCGCTCGCTGCTCGACTCCACCGGCCGGCTCGCCGCCAAGCGCCGTGACCAGCAGGTCGACTGGACCTGGACGATGGTCCGCGACGATCTACTGGGCCGCCTGCACGCCCACCCGGCCGTGCGCGCCCTCGCGCCGGACCTGGAGCGTCAGGTCCGGGACGGCGAGGTGACGGCGACGCTGGCGGCGGAACGGATTTTGCGAGCGTTCAAGGGCGGCACGGGGGACCCGGTCACTCCTGCGTGAGCACGGGCCCCGTACCCCCTCAGCTCTCGTCAGCTCTCGTCGGGCTTCTCGGCCTCGTCCTCCGGGGCCAGCCGCAGCGAGATGCTGTTGATGCAGTACCGCTGGTCCGTCGGTGTGGGATACCCCTCACCGTCGAACACGTGCCCGAGGTGCGATCCGCAGCGCGCACACAGCACCTCGGTGCGCAGCATTCCGTGCGAGCGGTCCTGCACCAGCTCCACCGCGTCGCTGTCCTTGGGGTCGTAGAAGGACGGCCAGCCACAGTGCGACTCGAACTTGGTGTTCGAGGTGAACAGCTCGGCACCGCAGGCGCGGCACGAGTACACGCCCTTGGTCTTGGTGTCGGTGTACTCACCGGTGAACGCGGGTTCCGTCGCGGCCTGGCGCAGCACGGCGTACTCGGCCGGCGTCAGTTCCACGCGCCACTGCTCGTCCGGCTTCTCGACGTCGTACGACATGGGTGTCAGCCCCTCACTTCGGCAGGCGGTCCAAGATGCGCGGTCCGAGGTCGGTGACGTCGCCCGCGCCCATGGTGAGAACCAGATCGCCCGCACCCGACATTCCCGCAACCACCTCGGGCACCTCGCCCTTGTCGTGCACGGGCGTCACCTCCGCGCCCGCGGCCCGGGCCGCCTCGATGATCAGCTCGCTGGTGACGCCCGGGATCGGGTCCTCACGGGCCGGGTAGATGTCCAGCACCACGGAGGCGTCCGCGAGGGCCAGGGCCTGGCCCATCTCCTTGCCCAGCTCCTGCGTCCGCGAGAACAGGTGCGGCTGGAAGACCACCAGGATGCGCGCGTCGCCGGCGGCCGCCCGCATCGCCTCCAGGTCCGCGGTCATCTCGGTCGGGTGGTGGGCGTAGGAGTCGATCACCTGCACCCCGGCCGCCTCGCCCTTGAGCTGCAGCCGCCGCTTCACCCCGGTGTACGCGGCCAGCGCCGGCGCCAGCTCCGCCGCCGGGATGCCGAGGGCGACGCCGGCCACGAGGGCGGCGACCGCGTTGTGCGCGTAGTGCCGGCCGGGGACGGAGACCGCGAAGGTGAGCTCGCGGCCGTCCAGCAGGACGGTGACCTCGCTCTTCAGCCCCTGCGGCAGGACCGACAGCACCCGCACGTCGGCGTCGTCCGCCGAGCCGTACGTCACGACCCTCACGCCCGAGGCCGCGACCCGCCGCGTCAGCTCCCGCGCGCCCTCCTGGTCGGCCGAGATCACCAGCGTGCCGCCGGGCACGATCCGCCCGGCAAAGGTCTCGAAGGACTCGTAGATCTCGTCCATCGACGCGTAGTTGGCGTGGTGGTCGAGCTCGACGTTGAGCACGATCGCGACCTCGGGAGCGTACTTGTGGAAGCTGCGGTCGCTCTCGTCCGCCTCGGCCACGAAGATGTCGCCGTCGCCGTGCAGCGCGTTGGAGCCGGGCGCGTCCAGGTCCCCGCCGATCGCGTACGACGGCCGCAGCCCGAGCGCGGACAGCGACACCGCCAGCATCGAGGTGGTCGTGGTCTTGCCGTGCGTACCGGCGACGGCGATCGGCCGCAGCCCGTCCATCAGGGCGGCCAGCGCGTCGGACCGGTGCACCACCGGGACGCCCAGCTCGGCCGCGCGGGCCAGCTCCGGGTTGTCGGACCGGATCGCCGAGGACACCACGACACAGCTGGCGTCGTCCGCGAGGTGCTCCGCCGCGTGCCCGAGGTGCACGGTGGCGCCCAGCGCCCGCAGCGCCTCTACGGTCGCCGACTCCTTGGCGTCACTGCCGGCGACCTTGGCCCCCCGCTGCGCCAGAATCTTCGCGATACCGGACATCCCGGCCCCACCGATGCCGATGAAGTGCGGTCGGTCCATGGCGGTAGGAAGGCCGGGTGCCATGCGTGTTCTCCCCAAGATCCGTTACGACGATCAGCGCGCCACCGGTGAGGGAGCGCGGCCCCAGCCTATTCCGTACGGCGCGGGACGCCCTGCCAAGGGGGCGGAGCCGTCCCGCAACCACCCCTACGCCTAGGCCTTGCTGTGGGAGAACAGCTTCAGCACCGGTACCCCCACCTTGTGCCGGGCCCGAGAGGCCCAGTCCCGATGGAAGAACTCCTCCACGTAGTGGGGGTCCGTCAGCACGATCACCTCGTCGGCCCCCACCTCCTCGACCACGCCCTTGAGCGCGTCCAGCGGATGGTCCTCGATCAGCCGACCCTCCGCCGCACTGCCGGAGGCCCGCAGGGCCTGGAGGGACACGTCCAGCGCCCGCTGCCCCTCACTCCTGGCCGCCTCTCCCTCCGGCGTCTCCCCCTCCCGCGCCGCTTCGTCGAGCTCCCCCAGGGCGAGGTCGTCGATGGCCCGCAGCAGCCGGTCCGCCTGCTCACCGCGCGGCTGGAGCAGCACATGGAAGGCCACCGGCTCGTCCCCGTGCAGGGTGGTGACGAACTCCACGTCGGCGGACGTGAGGGCCTTCTCGATCATCAAAACGCTTGTGAACACCAGGCGCCCCTTCTCCTCCGAGGGCCGGTCGGCCCTCCGTCCTCCGTCGGCCGTGCGGCCCTGCGGAAACCATCCTGCCCCGTGATCGCACGGGTAGTGCGCGTCTTAGTGTGCCCGTCGCGAGCCAAGCGGAACGTCACATTCTGCCGATCTCATGACCGACGGTAACGGGTGAACAGAAAACCGGCCTCTTCCAGCAGGGACGCCAGTTCGAACCGCTGCGGGACCGGCACCGCCGGTCCCCCGGCGATCCGCTGCGCGCCCCCGGCCGAGAGCATCGGGGAGACGGTCAGGCACAGCTCGTCCAGCACCCCGGCCGCCACCAGCTGCCCCAGCAGCCGCGGCCCGCCCTCGGTGAGCAACCGGGTGTGACCTAGTCCGGCGAGCGCCCGTACGGCCCGTGCGGGCTCCACGCCGACGCCGTCCCCGGCGACCACCACCCGCGCGCCGGCCTTCTCGGCCGCGGCCACCCGCTCCGGGGCCGCCGCCGCGCCCGTGAGGATCAGCGTGGGCACCACGGGCGAGGTGAACAGCGGCAGCGAGAAGTCCAGGTCCAGGCTCGCGCTGACCACCGCGATCGCGGGCACGGGCTCCTGTCCGGCCGCCTCGCGCGCCGCCGTGAACTCCGCCCGCACGCGTGCCGGGCGGTATCCCTCCAGGCGGACCGTTTGGGCACCGACCATCACGACGTCCGCGAGCGCCCGCAGCGTGCCGAAGATCCGCATGTCGGTGGCGTTGGAGATGGGCTGCGACTTGCCGTCGTGCTGCGCGGCCCCGTCGAGCGTGGAGACCATGTTGGCCCGCAGCCAGGCAACCGGCTCCCCCGCCGGCGGCTCGGGGTAGGCGTACGTCTCCGCCAGCTCCGCGAGATCCCACTCACGGTCGGCCGGGTCCACTGTCGTGTCGGTCACAGGAAAGAGGCGTCGCATGCCGAGCAGTGTTCCACGCGGGCGGCGATCCATCCGGGGCCCCGGGGCCCCCGCGCGCGGGGCCGGGCCGGAACCGCCCCCGTCCCACCCCTTAGCATGGGTAAGCGTGTCCTCCTCCACCACCGCCGGCCGAAGCCCCATAGCCGCCGAAGCCGCCCCCCTCTCCCTCTGCACACGGGAGCCGCACGTCCCCGCGGACCGCCTGGTGGCCGAGATGGTGCCCCCGCCCCGTTTCGACTCGGTGCGCTTCAGCACGTACATCCCGGACCCGAACCAGTCCAGCCAGACCGAGGCGGTACGGGTCCTGGAGGGCTTCGCGGCCGGCCTCGGCGCGGCCCCCGGCAGCGGCAGGCGGGGATTCTTCGGCTTCGGCAGGGCCAAGGCGCCGAAAGCCCCCGCCGGGCCCCGGGGCGTCTACCTCGACGGCGGTTACGGTGTGGGCAAGACCCACCTCCTCGCCTCCCTCTGGCACGCGACCCCCGCCGAACCCGCCCACAAGGCGTTCGGCACGTTCGTGGAGCTGACCAACCTGGTCGGCGCCCTCGGCTTCCAGCAGACCGTCCGGACGCTCTCCGGCCACCGCCTCCTGTGCATCGACGAGTTCGAACTGGACGACCCCGGCGACACCGTCCTGGTCTCCACCCTGCTCGGCAAGCTGGTCGACGCGGGCGTCGCGCTCGCCGCCACCTCGAACACCCTGCCCGGCAAGCTCGGCGAGGGCCGGTTCGCGGCGGCCGACTTCCTGCGCGAGATCCAGGGCCTGTCGGCCCACTTCCGCGCCCTGCGCATCGACGGCGAGGACTACCGCCACCGCGGCCTGCCGCAGGCGCCGGCGCCGTTCACCGACGAGCAGGTGACACGGGTGGCGCAGGCCACCGAGGGCGCCTCGCTCGACGCGTTCCCGCGGTTGCTCGACCACCTGGCCCGCGTCCACCCCAGCCGGTACGCCGCGTTGACGGACGGTCTCAAGGCGGTGTGCCTGACCGATGTGCGGCCCGTTCCCGACCAGTCGACGGCGCTGCGGCTCGTGGTGCTCGCGGACCGGCTCTACGACCGTGAAGTGCCCGTCCTGGCCTCGGGGTTGCCCTTCGACCAGCTGTTCAGCGAGGAGATGCTGAAGGGTGGCTACCGCAAGAAGTACTTCCGGGCCATCTCGCGGCTCACCGCGCTGGCCCGGGACGCCCAGCGCCTGACAGAGGGCCGGTGACGCCACGCCGTCGCGGGCGTCAGAGGGACGGATCACGCCAGCTCAACCTCACTTTTGAGGCTCTCTTCGGCTCGAAACGCCAAGTTAACCCTGCAAGCAACTTTGCAGGGTTAATGTCTTTCTTGACCAGCTGTTGACCAACCGTTGGTGCGGGCTAGAGGCGTGACCGAACCGGAGGGAGGCCCGATGTTCCGAATACGCGAGAGGGCCGAATCCGACGCGGTCGCGCCCGGCGCCGCGTACGACCACGTGTCGAGACCCTCGACCGCCCCCTCCCCGACCGCGTTTCAGGTCTTCGGCCGCTGAGACCGGTCGCCGAGACCGGCCGCCGGAAGCAGAAGCGGTCCCCCACGTCACCCTGTCATGCACGTCCGACGCGCCCCCACTGCGCGCCAGGAGGAATCACCACGTCATGCAGCCCCTCATCGACAACGCCCGCACGTTCGGACAGCGCCCTGAGGAGTTCGCTCAGCTGGCTCAGGGCCAGTCCCCTGAAGTCCTGTTCATCACCTGCTCCGACTCCAGGGTCGTTCCTGCCCTGATCACCGGCGCCCGCCCCGGCCAGCTGTTCGAGCTGCGCACCGCGGGCAACATCGTCCCCCCGTACACCTCCGGCCGCCCCAGCGGTGAGGCGGCCACCATCGAGTACGCCGTGGAGGTGCTCGGCGTCCGGGACGTCGTGGTCTGCGGCCACTCGCACTGCGGTGCCGTCGGCGCGCTGGTGCGCGGCGACGACCTCGACGCCGTGCCGGCCGTGCGGGACTGGCTGGCGCACGCCGCCGACCAGCCCGAGGCCGCCGACCCGACCGACCCGACGGTCGCCGAGGCCGTGCAGAACCACGTCCTGGCCCAGCTGTTGCGGCTGCGCTCGTACCCGTGCGTCGAGCAGCGGCTGACGGACGGCCGGCTGCGGCTGCGCGGCTGGTACTACGAGGTGCACACCGGCGCCGTCCGCGAACACCACGCCGGCACCGACGCGTTCGAGGCCCTGTGAGGCCCGCAATGACCAAGTACCCCTACTTAAGGCAGGACTTCGCGGCCTCCGTCGTCGTCTTCCTCGTCGCCGTGCCGCTGTGCGTCGGCGTGGCCGTCGCCTCCGGCGTACCGGCCGAACTCGGCCTGATCACCGGCATCGTCGGCGGCATCGTCACCGGTCTGCTGCCGGGCAGCAGCCTCCAGGTGTCCGGGCCGGCGGCGGGTATGACCGTGCTGGTCTACGAGGCGGTCACCGAGTTCGGGCTGCCCGTGCTCGGGGTGCTCGTGCTCGCGGCCGGTCTGCTCCAGCTCGTGATGGGCGCCCTGAAGCTGGGACGCTGGTTCCGGGCCATCTCGGTCTCGGTCGTGGAGGGCATGCTGGCCGGCATCGGCCTCGTGATCATCGCGGGCCAGCTGTACGCGGCGGCCGGCATGAAGGCCCCCACGTCCGGCATCGACAAGATCGCCGGTCTGCCCGAGGCCGTCGTGCTGGCCGTGGGCAGCACCACGGCGCTGGCCTCCGTGGCGATGGGAGCGGCGACGATAGCCGTCGTGGTGTCGTGGAAGCGGCTGCCGGAGAAGGTGCGCGCGGTGCCCGGTGCCCTCGCGGCGGTCGCCCTGGCCACGCTGGCCACCCTCGCCTTCGACCTCCCGGTCTCCACCGTCGAGGTGAACGGCCTCATCGACTCGATCCAGCCGCCCGGCGCGGGCGCCTTCGCCGAGCTGGCGAGCCCGGTCGTCATCGGCACCGTCCTGGCCTTCACGCTGATCGCCTCCGCGGAGAGCCTGTTCAGCGCGGCGGCCGTGGACCGGCTACACGACGGTCCCCGCACCCGCTACGACAAGGAACTGATGGCCCAGGGCGCGGGCAACGCGGTCTGCGGCGCGCTCGGCGCCCTGCCGATGACCGCGGTCATCGTGCGCAGCTCGGCCAATGTCCAGGCGGGCGCCCGGACCAAGGCCTCGCGGGTGCTGCACGGCCTCTGGCTGCTGCTGTTCGCCGCCCTGCTGCCGTCCGCGCTGGCGCTGATCCCGCTGCCCGCGCTCGCGGGCATCCTGGTCCACGCGGGCTGGAAGCTGATCCCGTTCCGGCAGCTCGTGACGATGTGGCGCGACCATCGGGGTGAGGCGGTGATCCTCGTCGTCACGGCGGCCGCCATCGTCGGCGTGAACATGTTCGAGGGCGTCCTGATCGGCCTCGCCCTGTCGGTCGCCAAGACCGCCTGGGAGGCCTCGCACCTGAAGCTGGAGGTCATAGACAAGGGTGCCGGACCGATCCAGGCCCACCTGTCGGGCAACGCGACCTTCCTACGGCTGCCCAAGATCCTCGACAGCCTGGAGGCACTGCCTCACGACCGGCCCATCGAGCTCGACCTGTCCGGTCTCCATCACCTGGACCACGCGTGCCGTACGGCGCTGGAGAGCTGGGCCGAGCGGCACAGCGCGTCGGGCACCGACCCGGTGAAGGTGACCATACCCTGACCGATCCCGCGACCCGGTGTCCGGTCCGGAGCCCCCGTGGCCCCGGACCGGACACCGGGCATATCGTTGCAGGAACGGATGTCACGGGCCTCTGGCGAGGAGGTCGTCCATGCTCGAAGAAATCCTGGTGGCCGCCGCCGCGGTCGGCTCCGCCGGTGTGGTGTACCTCGGGGCGGCGGCGCGGGTCGTCAAGCAGTACGAGCGCGGTGTGGTGCTGCGGCTCGGCCGGCTCAGGGGCCAGGTGCGGGCGCCCGGATTCACGCTGATCATCCCGTTCGTGGACCGGCTGCACAAGGTCAACATGCAGATCGTCACGATGCCGGTGCCGGCCCAGGAGGGCATCACCCGGGACAACGTGACCGTGCGCGTGGATGCCGTCGTGTACTTCAAGGTGGTCGACGCGGCGAGCGCGCTGATCAAGGTCGAGGACTACAAGTTCGCGGTCTCCCAGATGGCCCAGACCTCGCTGCGCTCGATCATCGGCAAGAGCGAGCTGGACGACCTGCTGTCGGACCGCGAGAAGCTCAACCAGGGGCTCGAGCTGATGATCGACAGCCCGGCCGTCGGCTGGGGCGTGCAGGTGGACCGGGTCGAGATCAAGGACGTGTCGCTGCCGGAGACGATGAAGCGCTCCATGGCCCGCCAGGCCGAGGCCGACCGCGAGCGCCGTGCCCGCGTCATCAACGCCGACGCCGAGTACCAGGCGTCGAAGAAGCTCGCCGAGGCGGCCCAGCAGATGGAGGACACCCCGACCGCGCTCCAGTTGCGGCTGCTCCAGACGATCGTGGCGGTCGCCGCCGAGAAGAACTCGACCCTGGTGCTCCCCTTCCCGGTGGAGCTGCTCCGCTTCCTGGAGAGGTCACCCCATGCGGTGGCCCACCCCCAGGGGCAGAGCAGACCGGACCTCCCGCGGCCCGACGAGACCGCGAGCCTCACCCGAGAGCCCGACTCCTCTCCCGATCCCGACGCCAATGAGCCGGCGCGCCCCACCCCGGGCCTCAGCGACGCTCAGTGACGGATGCTACACGCGTGGTTCCAGCGACCGCCGGTAGCTGATAGACACGGCGGGGTCACTGTCCTGTCCGCCAGCAGGAAGGTTTCCCCATGTCCGTGACGCGTCGTCATGCCCTCGCCCGCGGCGGTGCCCTGGGAGTGGGCATCGCCTTTTCCGGCGCCCTGTCCGAGCTCTTCGCCGGTACGGCCGCCGCCCAGCACCTCGGCCACACCGGCTACGGCCCCCTCGTACCCGACCCGGAAGGCCTGCTCGACCTGCCGGAAGGATTCCGTTACCGGGTGCTCTCCCGTGAGGGCGACCCGCTGCTCTCCGGCGAGGGCCGCGTCCCCTCCAACCAGGACGGCATGACCGCCCTCGCCGGCCGCCACGGCCGTGTCCATCTCGTCCGCAACCACGAGAACCGCGTCACGTCGCGGGGCCCCGTCCCGGTGGTCGAGGGCCTCACCTACGACCCGGCGGCCAAAGGCGGCTGCACGGCGCTGACGCTGGAGCCCGACGGCCGGGTCTGCTCCGAGCGCGTGGCCATCGCCGGTACGGCCGTCAACTGCGCGGGCGGCCCCACCCCTTGGCGTACCTGGCTGACCTGCGAGGAGACCGAGGACCGAGCCGGCACCACCGGCTACACCAAGGACCACGGCTTCATCTTCGAGGTCGATCCGGCCGACCCGCACCGCACGGGCGCGGTCCCGCTGACCGCGATGGGCCGCTTCCAGCACGAGGCGATCGCGGTCGACCCGCGCTCCGGCGTCGTCTACGAGACGGAGGACGCCTTCGTCCCGCCCTTCGGCCTCTTCTTCCGCTTCCTGCCGAAGAAGCCGCTCGGCGGCACGGGCTCCCTGCGCGCGGGCGGGCGGCTCCAGGCGATGCGCGTGCCCGGCGTACCCGACCTGTCGTCGGTGCAGGAGGCCGGCGCCTGCTTCGACGGCGTCGAGTGGGTGGACGTACCGGACCCGCTCGCCACCACCACCTCCGTGCGCCTCCAGGACTACGGTCCCAAGGGCATCACGCGCGCGCAGAAGCTGGAGGGCTGTTACTGGGGCGGCCGGAGCGTGTACTTCGTCTCGTCGTTCGCCCGCAGCGCGGACGGCTCGGCGGGCGACCACTCCGGCCAGGTCTGGCGCTACGACCCGGCGGCCCGTCGCCTCACCCTGGTGATCGTCTTCGGCCCGGACAACGACGTCGAGCTGCCCGGCGAGTGGCCGGACAACATCTGCCTCGCCCCCGGCGGCGGCCTGATGGTCTGCGAGGACGGCAACGGCGCGCAGCACGTCTTCGGAGTCACTCGCCGGGGCGAGGTGTACGCGCTGGCCCGCAACCGGCAGAACACCGGTACGCCCCAGGCGCCGAAGTACGGCGAGTTCGCGGGCGTCACCTTCTCGCCGGACGGCGAGACGATGTACGTCAACTGCTACGACCCGGGGACGACCTTCGCGGTGCGCGGTCCGTGGCGGAGGCCGCCGGCCGGGTGACCCGTCCGTCGCGTCGGCGCTGACGCCGACGCGAATGTCATATTTTCCTACGGTGATCACTTATGCGCGAAGAGTCATCACCGTCTGCGCCCTGGGCGCCGCCCTGGCCGCCTGCGGCACCGTCAAAGCGCCGCAGGGTGGCCGGACGGCGGTCCCCTCGGCGCCCGCCTCCCCCGCGAAACCGCCCACCCTCGCCCCCGGCCCCGCGGGCCTCACACCGGTGTTCACCAGCGGCCCGCGGGCCGGGGGCAAGACCGTCGCGCTCACCTTCGACGCCGACATGACCGCCGATCAGGGGCCGCGTGCCGCGGACGGCGAGCACTTCGACAACCCCCAGCTGATCGCGACGCTGCGGGCGCTGAAAGTGCCGGCCACCGTCTTCATGACGGGCCGGTGGGCGGAGCAGTACCCGATCCAGGCCCGCGGCATCGGCCAGGACCCCCTGTTCGAGGTGGCCAACCACTCCTACAGCCACTACGCCTTCACCGCCGACTGCTACGGCCTGCCGACGGTCGGCGTGGAGCGGATGCGCACGGAGGTCGAGCGGGCCTACACGGCCTTCCGCCGGGCCGGCGTGCGGGACGCGAAGCCGTACTTCCGGTTCCCCGGCGGCTGCTACGACCAGCAGGCGCTGCGGGCGCTGAGCGCCACGGGCGTGACAGCGGTGCAGTGGGACGTGGTGGGCGGCGACGCCTTCGCGACGGACGCGGACGCGGTGGCGCGGCAGGTGCTGGAGGGGGTGCGGCCGGGGTCGGTCGTCGTGCTGCACTGCACGCGCAGCGCCGCGCCGACGACCGAGCGGGCGATCCGTACGGTCGTGCCGGAGCTTCGGCGGCAGGGATACCGTTTCGTGAAGGTGTCCGAGCTGATCCGCGCGGCGGCCACCGACGGGCGGTCGTGACCGCCCTAGCCGGAACAGGCCGTCCGCTGGGCCTCCAGCCACTCACACTCGGGACACAGCGTGATCCCCTTGTACGACTCCGGATACTCGGTCGGCTTCCGGCACAGCACGCACTCCGCGTACGGCGGCCCCGCCGCCTCGGGCGGCCTGCTCGCGTCGATCAGGCAGTAGTCGTCACCGTCGCTCATACCTCCAGCGTATGCCCGTGGCTCCCGGCGCTCGCGAGGTTGGCAGACTGGACCGCGTGACCACAGAACCGACTGCCGGCCCCTTCCGCTCCGAGCCCGGCCCCCGCGACACCGCGCCCCAGTTCGTGCTGCCGCTGGTCGTGCGGCTGGAGCGGGACGCCCCGCCCGCCCGGACCGATGCCCTGGAGAGCGCCGCCCGCGCCGTGCTCGTGCTGCTGAGCGACGCGCGCTCGCTGGGCGAGGGGGAGTGGGCCGAGGCCGTGCGGCACTGGCAGGACGCACGGATCCGGAAGGTGGTGCGGCGGGCCCGGGGCGCCGAGTGGCGGCGGGCCGAGGCGCTGCCCGGCATCACGGTGACCGGGAAGGCGGCGGTGAGGGTGTTCCCGCCGGTCCCCCTGGACGGCTGGCCGAAGGACCTGGCGCGGTTGCAGGTCTCCGGGACGGACCTCGACGATCCGGAGCCGCCGGTCGCGGCGGACCCGGGGGCGCCGGTGCTGTGGCTGAACCCGGAGATCGAGATGTCGGCGGGCAAGGCGATGGCCCAGGCCGGGCACGGCGCCCAACTCGCCTGGTGGGCGCTTCCCGACACCGAGCGCGCTGCCTGGCGGGACGCCGGGTTCCCGCTCGCCGTGCGCACCGCGCCACGGGGCCGCTGGTCCCCTCTCACCTCGTCCGGGCTGCCGTTGGTGCGCGACGCCGGGTTCACCGAGATCCCGGCGGGCAGCTGCACCGTCGTCGCCGACCACCCGGCGCTGCGCTGAACCCGACCTCCGGCCACGGTTTCACGGAGCCTTGAACATCCGGGGCCCGTCCCGCGTATCTCCTGGCGCTGGCCTAGCGACTCGTGCACCAACGACCAGTTGGCTTCTCCCAGGAGGCACCCCTTGCGGCGTATCAACGGTACGGCCCTCATCATCGCGGCACTCGCCGCCACCGTCGGCGCTCTCGCCTTCCCGGTGTGGTCGTACGCCGACCGCTCCGGCACCGGCCAGGCCAACGTGGCCGCCGGCACCGTCAGCACCCAGTGGGGGCCGCTGACCGCGCAGGACCGTGACCTCATCGTCCGGGTGCGGCTCGCCGGTCTGTGGGAGCTGCCGGCCGGCCAGCAGGCGATGGAGCGGCCCACCAGCGCGGCGGTCAAGGAAGCCGCCGACCACCTGATCGTCGGCCACACCGACCTCGACAAGCGGGTGCGCATCGTCGCCGCCCAACTCGGTGTCGAGCTGCCCAACCAGCCGACCGAGGAGCAGCAGGGCTGGCTGAACGAGATGACCGCGGCCAGCGGCGAGGAGTACGAGTACAAGTTCGCCAACCTGCTGCGCGCCGCGCACGGCAAGATCTTCCCGGCGATCGGCGCGGTCCGGAACAGCACGCGCAACACGCTGGTCCGGCAGCTCGCCTCGGACGCCAACCAGACCGTCCTCGACCACATCACCGTGCTGGAGAAGACCGGCAGGGTCGACTTCGACGCCATCGCGAACGCGGCCGCGAACGCCGCGACCTCCAGCCCGAGTGGCCCGCCCGCGCCGGTCCCCGGCCAGCTCGTGCCGTCGGCGCCGCCCGCCGAGGCGACCGGGAACGTCGAGACCACGTCGCAGCCGTCGCCGGGTGCGCCGGGCACGGTCAACACCAAGCGGCCGGACCCGCAGGACACGGCGGGCGTCCTGCGGTGAGCCGCGGGCAACCTCAAATGTTGCTCTGAAGGCGCACGCGGCAGGGTTCGGGCCCCGGGAGCGGGGCCATACCCCCCTCACGCCGGAGAACAGCGGTCCGTCGAAGGAGACGACACAGCGCATCCAGGTGCAGGAGGACGGACGTGAAGGAGGGGGCCATGCAGCGACTGGGAACCGGAATCGGGTGGCGGCCGGAGATCGCGGACGCCGTGGAGCGCATGCCGGGCGTCGACTGGGTCGAGGCGGTCGCCGAGAACGTCTGCCCGGGGCACCTTCCGGAGTCGCTGCTGCGGCTGCGCGAGCGGGGGGTGACGGTCGTCCCGCACGGCGTCTCCCTCGGCCTCGGTGACGCCGAGCGGCCCGACCCCGGACGTCTCGCGGCGCTCGCCGAGCGGGCGGAGGTGCTCGGCTCGCCCCTGGTCACCGAGCACATCGCGTTCGTCCGGGCGGGCGGCCCGCTCACCGCGTCCCCGCGGCTGGAGGCCGGACACCTGCTGCCCGTGCCGCGCACCCGGGACGCCCTCGACGTGCTCTGCGAGAACGTCCGCATCGCGCAGGACGCGCTGCCGGTGCCGCTCGCCGTGGAGAACATCGCCGCGCTCATCTCCTGGCCCGGCGAGGAGATGACGGAGGGGCAGTTCCTGTACGAACTGGCCGACCGCACCGGCGTACGGCTCCTGATCGACGTGGCGAACCTGCACACCAACCACGTCAACCGGGGCGAGGACCCCGCCAAGGCGCTCGCCGAGCTCCCGCTGGAGGCCATCGCCTACGTCCATGTCGCCGGCGGCTTCGCACGCGACGGCGTCTGGCACGACAGCCACGCACACCCGGTCCCCCGGCCGGTCCTCGACATCCTCACCGACCTCGCGTCCCGGATCACCCCGCCGGGCGTCCTGCTGGAACGCGACGAGAACTTCCCGGAACCGGCCGAGCTGGAGGGGGAACTGACGGCGATACGGGAGGCGCTCGCGGAGGGTACGCGGACGAGGACGGGGGCAACGGTCGCCGCCCGGGACCTTGCGGCCCCCACCCCTGAGCCGGCCGGGTCCGCCGATCCCGTGTCCTCCGGTTCCGCTTCCGACGCCGCCCGGCAGCGTCTCGCCCTCGCGCAGGCCGCGCTGCTGTCCGCCCTCGTCGCCGGTACCCCCGTCCCCGAGGGGTTCGACGGGGCGCGGCTCGGGGTGCAGGCGCGCGCACTGGCCGGGAAGCGGGCGGACGTGGTGGCCAAGGTGGCGCCGGAGCTGCTGGGGATCCTGGGGGCCGCCTACCGGCCGTCCTTCCTGGCGTACGCCCAGCGGCACCCGATGACCGCGGGGTACCGGCGGGACGCCCTGGACTTCGCCGAGCGGTTGCTGCTGGCCGGTCGCCCCCAGGAGGCCCGGTCGCGACGGGAGTTGCGGGAGTGGTGGCTGGAGCGCTCCGGCTCGGCACCGCGTCCGCGCTCGCGGATGGCGCGGGCCCGGCGGGTGCTGCTGCGCCGTTGACCCGCGGGGCATGCGGAACGTCACGTACCGACAACGCTCCGTCCCGGAATGTGAACAAGGCATGGAGTTTCCCAGTCGGTTGGCATAGAAACACGGCATGTTCTGGGTCCTTCTCCTGTTACCGGCATGGGCCGTGGCCGGTCTGGCGTGCACCCGGCTGTGCCTGGCCGCCGTACGCGCGGCGGACGCCGAGGCGGAGCCCTGCGGGAAGCACGATCTGACGCTGTACGAAGCCGCGTTCCTGTCCGGCGGACCGGCGCGGGTCGCCGATCTGACGCTGGTGTCGATGGCGCGCCAGCGGCGGCTGCTCCTCGCGCACACGGGCTGGGCGACCGTCGTGGACCCGCGAGGGCGCGACGACATCGAGCGGTCGGTGATAGGCGCCATCGGGCCGGAAGGGCAGTCCCCCATCGCCCCGGTACGGGCCGCCGCGGCCGCCGCCGACGCGGTGCACGGCCTCGCCGACCGGCTCGTCAGCGCCGGTCTCGCGGTGCCGGCCGGGGCGGGGGCCACCGTCGGGGCCGGGGTGCGCCAGGTGCGGATCGCCACCCTGGCCGTCCTCGCGCTCGGCGTGGCCGCGCTGCTGATGCCCGCCCAGGAAGGGGTGCCGCGGCATCTGGTCGCCCTCTGGTTCGCCCTGCCGCTGATCCTCTGCCTGAGCTGCCTCGTCCTGGCCCGGATCGAGGCGCACCCCTACTCGCGCTGGGCCTCCCCGGCCGGACAGCGTCTGCTGGGGACGCTGGCCCGGCACCCGGGTGACGCCGGGGACGACCGCACCTACCTCACCTCGGTCGCCGTACGCGGCATCAGCGCGGTCGGCGAGCCGGATCTGCGCGCGGCCTTCGCGCACCGCGGATCCCATCGGCGCGTCTGACGCGGGCTCAAGGCTCCTGGGCTTCCCGGGGCGTACGGGCGCATTGGGGCCGACACCGGCCGCCTGTGCTTGCCTTTCCCCACAATCGTACGAAACATCCCTTCTGTCGCTGCCGCGCTCCGAAGGGATACGCGATGAGAGCTGCCGCCCTCTACACGGCCGCCGGTTCCCTGCTCCTGACCAGCCTCGCCGCCGCCCCGGCCGGCAGCGCTCCGGCCCGCCCGGACGCGACGGCCGAGTCGCACGGCACCGCCGTGGCCGCCGCCCGCGCCGCTGCCACCGGTGTCGACTTCGGCGAGTGCGCCGGAGCACAGAACGGAGCGCGGAACCCGCCGGGCATGGAGTGCGGCACGGTCACCGTCCCGCTCGACTACGCGCGGCCCGACGGCAAGCAGATCGGGCTCGCGGTCAGCCGGATGCCGGCCACCCAGCGCGACCCGCGCAACAGCAAGCGCAAGGTGCCCCGGCAGGGCGCCCTGGTCTACAACCCGGGCGGTCCGGGCGCCTCCGGCCTGCAGTTCCCGACGATCGGCCACCTCCCCGAGTGGAAGCGCCTGGCCGCCGCGTACGACCTGGTCGGCTACGCCCCGCGCGGCGTCGGCCGCTCCGCGCCGCTGTCCTGCGAGGACCCCGCGCAGCACTTCAAGGGGCCGTCGTCCGCACCCGCGCACCCCTCTCAGTCGTACAAGCGGGAGCGCATCGCGCGGGCCGCCGCCTACGCGCGCGGCTGCGCCGAGCGGTCGGGGGACGCGCTGCGGCACTACAACTCCCTGAACAACGCCCGCGATCTCGACGTGCTGCGCGCCGCGCTGGACGAGGAGAAGCTGACGTTCATGGGGGCGTCGTACGGCAGCTACTTCGGGGCGCTGTACGCGACGCTGTTCCCCTCGCACGTACGGCGGATGGTGTTCGACGCGGCGGTGAACCCCGACCCGGCGCAGGTCTGGTACCGCAACAACCTCGCCCAGTCGGCCGCGTTCGAGGACCGCTGGGCGGACATGAAGGAATGGATCGCCGCGCACCACGGCGTGTACGGTCTCGGCGCCACGCCGGAGGAGGTACAGCGCAGCTACGACACCGCGCGGGCGCGGCTCACGGGGAAACCGGCGGGCGGGAAGGTCGGACCGGGGCAGTTGCAGGGCGCGTTCCTGGTGGCCGGCTACTACGACGAATACTGGCCGTCGCGGGCCCAGGCGCTGTCGGCGTATCTGAAGGGCGATCCGCGGCCGCTGGTCGATCTTGCCGCGCCGCAGGAGAAGGCGGCCGCGCAGGCGGAGAACTCGCGTGCGGTCTACACGGCCGTCGAGTGCAACGACGCGCCCTGGCCGACGGAGTGGAAGGTCTGGGACCGGGACAACACCCGGCTCGCGCGCGTGGCACCGTTCGAGACGTGGAACAACGTGTGGCTGAACCTGCCGTGCGCCTACTGGCAGGCGCCGCGTCAACGGCCGCTGGACGTGCGGACCGGGCCGGGCGAGCTGCCGCCGACGCTGATCCTGGCAGCCGAACGGGACGCCGCCGCCCCCTACGACGGCGCCCTCGAACTCCACCGCCGGCTGTCCGGTTCGGTCCTGGTCACCGAGCGGGACGCCGGCACGCACGGCATCGCGGGCGGCCCCAACGCCTGCGTCAACGCCCATATGGAGGCGTACCTGATCGAGGGCCGGCTCCCGGGGCGCCGCGCGAACTGCGCACCGCGCCCGGAGCCGAAGCCGGGTGCCGCCGGGAGGCCGGGCGCCGCCGAACGGAGCGTTCCCGGCCGGTAGCGTGACGCCGCGCCGAGCCTTCGCCGGTCAGGCGAGGCCCGCGACCAGCTCCGCGATCTGCTTGCGGCGGCCGGTGTAGAACGGCACCTCCTCGCGGACGTGCATCCGGGCCTCCGAGGCGCGCAGGTGACGCATGAGGTCGACGATGCGGTACAGCTCGTCGGCCTCGAAGGCGAGGATCCACTCGTAGTCGCCGAGCGAGAAGGAGGCGACCGTGTTGGCGCGCACGTCCGGGTAGCCGCGGGCCATCTTGCCGTGGTCGGCCAGCATCCGGCGGCGGTCCTCGTCCGCCAGCAGGTACCAGTCGTAGGAGCGCACGAAGGGGTAGACGCTGACGTACGCGCGGGGCGTCTCGTCGGCGAGGAACGCCGGGATGTGGCTGCGGTTGAACTCGGCGGGGCGGTGCAGCGCCATGTTCGACCACACCGGCTCCAGGGCGCGGCCCAGCCTGGTGCGGCGGAACAGGTTGTACGCCTCCTGCAGCTGGTCGCTGGTCTCGGCGTGCCACCAGATCATCAGGTCCGCGTCGGCACGCAGCCCGGAGAGGTCGTAGGTGCCGCGGACGGTGACGTCCTTGGCGGCGAGCTGCTCGAACAGCTCGTGTACCTCTTCGGCGTAGCCCGCGCGGTCCTCGGGCAGCACGTCCTTCAGCTTGAACACGGACCACAGGGTGTAGCGGATGACCTCGTTGAGGTCCTTGGCCAGCTTGCCCTTGTTCGGGATCCGGTCGGGGGCGGTGGTGGAGGCGTCGTCACTCATGTCCGCTATTCTCCCGCTCCGCCGTGCAGGCTCTGCACCGGGTGGGCGGTGAGCTCGCGCACCGCCGCCAGGTCGCCGTGGATCTGGTCCACCGCCGCGTACGCACTGGCGACGCAGGCCGGGATGCCCACCCCGTCGTAGACCGCACCGCACACGGCGAGGCCGGGGAGCTTGCCGACCTGCTCACGGATGCGGGCCACGCGCGCGTGGTGGCCGACGGGGTACTGCGGCAGGCCCTCGTCCCAGCGGGTGACGCGGGTTTCGACGGGTGTCGCGTCCAGGCCCGTGGCCGCTTCGAGGTCGCGCCGCGACACGTCCACCAGGCCGGCGTCGTCACGGCCGAGGATCGCGGTCTCGCCGTACCGCCCGACGGAGGTGCGCAGCACGACCAGGTCCGGGTCCTCGCCGGCGATCCAGCCCCACTTCCGGGAGGCGAACGTGGACGCCTTGATGGTCCGTCCGTCGACCGGAGGCACCAGGAAGCCGCTGCCCTCGGGAAGGCGCGCCTGGGACCTGCGGTAGGCGAGGGTGACCAGCGCCATCGACGCGTACTCCACGGCGGCCAGATCGGTCGCGGCCGCCGGGGCCTCGGCGCGCAGCAGCTCGGCCGCGGACGGCGCGGGCGCGGCGACGATCACGGCGTCGGCGTGCAGGACACGGCCCCCGGCCACGACCCGCCAGCCCGTACGGCCCTGGCGGCGCAGCTCCGTCACCGGGGCCCCGGTGACGATCTCGCCGCCGCGGGCGCGCACCGACTCGGCCACGGCGAGCGGGAGGGCGCCCACGCCGCCCTCGATGCCCATGAACACCGGCCCGGTCCGCGCGGCGGCCGCCGCCTTGGCCTGGATCTCCCGGACCGCCTCGGTGAGCGAGTCGTGCGCCTGGGCTGCCTGGAACAGCTGGGGGACGGCCGAGCGCATCGAGATGCGGTACGCGTCGCCCGCGTAGACGCCGCCGAGCAGCGGCTCCACCAGCCGGTCGACCACCTCGCGACCGAGCCGCGCCGCCACGAACTCGCCCACCGCGACGTCGTCGCCGATCTCCGTGCGGGGCAGGCCGGCGTCGCGCTCGATACGCGCGAGGCCTTCCTCGGACAGCACCCCCGCGAGTGCGGAGGCGGTGCCGGGCACACCCATGACGTGCCCCTTGGGCATCGGGCGCAGCGCGCCGCGGGTCCACAGGGAGGCCGTCGCCGTGGCCGGCGGCTGGAGCCGGTCGGCGAGGCCCACCTCGCGCGCGAGGGCGACCGCCTCGGGCCGGCGGGCCAGCATCGACTCGGCGCCCAGATCCACGCGGACGCCCGCGATCTCGCCGGGCAGCAGCTTGCCGCCGACCCGGTCGGACGCCTCCAGCACGGTCACCCGCGCCCCACGGTCCAGCAGCCGGTGGGCGGCGGCCAGCCCGGCGATGCCGGCTCCGACGACCACGGCCTGCCCGGCGTCGGTGGATGCTGCGTTCATGGCTCCACCTTCTCAGACGCCGCTGACAGTCACCCCGAGGCCCTGTGGCCCCACCGAGTCCCGACCGTGACCGCATCGGGACCGGCCGGATCCAACGTCCCGGCCCGTCCCGGCGTCGAAGGAGCGTCAGTTGCCACGACCCTCGGGGGTTTCGCTCACATGCGCGCACCACGTACCGCACACCACCTCGCCGCACGCCCTGTCCCGGCTCTGGCCGGCCTCCTGCTGGTCACCGCCCTCGCGCTGACGGGGTGCAGCGGTGAGGCGGGCATCTCCTCCGACTCCCGGGGCGACGCGGCCGCCGCCCGGGACGAGGCGGCCGTCGGGCCCGGCGCGCCGGAGGGCGCCTACGGCAGCGACAGCCGGCCGGGCGCGGAGAAGCCCCCGGCCGCGCCTCGGCTCCCGATGAACCACATCATCCGCACCGCGTCCCTGACCGTGCAGGTCAAGGACGTGCCGAAGGCCCTGGACGAGGCCCGTACGACCGCCGAGACCGCGGGCGGCTTCGTGGGCAGCGAGACGACCACCCGGGACGAGCACGGTAACGAGCGCACCCGCGTCGTCCTGCGGGTGCCCGTCGCGCGGTACGAGGACGTCCTGACCGAGCTGGAGGGCGCGGGCAAGCTCCTCGACCGCACCGCGAAGGCGACGGACGTCACCGACCAGGTCGTCGACGTGGAGAGCCGTATCAAGACCCAGCGCGCCAGCGTCGCCCGGATCCGCGAGCTGATGGACCGGGCGACCCGGCTGAGCGACGTGGTGGAGCTGGAGGGCGAGCTGAGCGGCCGCCAGGCCGACCTGGAGTCGCTGCTCGCCCAGCAGGCGTCCCTGAAGGACCGCACGAGCCTGTCCACCATCACCTTGTCGCTGTCCGAGACGCCGGTGGCGAAGGCACCGAAGGAGGACGAGGACCCCGGGTTCGCCGACGCGCTGGCGGGCGGCTGGGACGCCTTCGTGACGATGCTGCGCTGGATCGTGGTCGCCCTGGGCGCGGTGCTGCCCTTCGCGGCGTCGGCGGCGCTGCTCGCCCTCGTCTGGCTGCGTGTCGTACGGCCCCGCAGGGCGCGCCGGCCCGCCACGGCGTCGGGGACCGCCGCGCCGGGACCGCTGCCGGCGGCCCGGCAGGCGGCGGAGCCCGCCACGGGTGCCGTGTCCGGTCCCGGGCGTGGTGCTTCCCAGGAGCGGGGCGAGCAGGACTGACGTTCCCCGTGGCCGTAGCGTGTTCGCATGAGCGTGAGCGGTGTGAGCGGTGCGAGAGAACGACTGGTCGTGATCGGCGGGGACGCCGCGGGGATGTCCGCGGCGTCCCAGGCCCGACGGCTGAAGGGGCCCGACGACCTCGAGATCGTGGCCTTCGAACGCGGCCACTTCACCTCGTACTCCGCGTGCGGCATCCCGTACTGGGTGGGCGGCCAGGTCTCCGAGCGCGACGAGCTGATCGCCCGTACCCCCGAGGAGCACCGCTCGCGCGACATCGACCTGCGGCTGCGCACGGAGGTCGTGGAGATCGACGTCCGCGGGTCGCGGGTACGCGCGCGGGACGTCGACTCCGGGGCCGAGTCCTGGACGCCGTACGACAAACTCGTGATCGCCACCGGTGCCCGGCCGATCCGCCCGGACATGCCCGGCGTCGACGCCCCCGGCGTGCACGGGGTGCAGACCCTCGACGACGGTCAGGAACTCCTCGACACCCTCACACGCGCGCGTGGCAGACGTGCCGTGGTCGTCGGAGCGGGCTACATCGGGGTCGAGATGGCCGAGGCGCTGATCAACCGCGGCTACGAGGTGACGGTCGTCAACCGGGGCGCCGCGCCGATGTCCACGCTCGACCCCGACATGGGGCGGCTGGTGCGCGAGGCCATGGAGGGCATGGGCATCACCATGGTCGACGACACCGAGGTCACCAAGATCCTCACCGGTGACGACGGCCGGGTGCGGGCGGTGGCCACGGAGGACGCCGAACACCCGGCGGACGTGGTCGTGCTGGGCATCGGCGTCCGCCCCGAGACGACGCTGGCGAAGGCGGCCGGGCTGCCCCTCGGAGAGCACGGCGGGCTGCTGACCGATCTGGCGATGCGCGTGCGCGGCCACGAGAACATCTGGGCCGGCGGGGACTGCGTGGAGGTGCTCGACCTGGTCGCCGGGCGGGAACGGCACATCGCCCTCGGCACGCATGCCAACAAGCACGGCCAGGTCATCGGCATGAATGCGGGAGGCGGGTACGCGACGTTTCCCGGTGTGGTCGGCACCGCGGTGAGCAAGGTGTGCGACCTGGAGATCGCCCGGACCGGGCTGCGGGAGAAGGACGCGCTGCGGGTGGGTCTGCGCTTCGAGGCGGTGACGATCGAGTCCAGCAGCCGGGCCGGGTACTACCCCGGGGCCTCCCCCATGACCGTGAAGATGCTCGCCGAGCGCCGCACGGGGCGGCTGCTCGGCGTGCAGATCGTCGGCCGGGAGGGAGCGGGCAAGCGGGTGGACATCGCGGCGGTGGCGCTCACGGCCGGGATGACGGTGGAGCAGATGACGGCACTGGACCTGGGGTACGCGCCGCCGTTCTCACCGGTGTGGGATCCCGTGCTGGTGGCCGCGCGCAAGGCCGCTGGGAGGATCCGGGGGTCGTCCTAGAAGCCGCGGCTACGCCGTCCCGTTGATGCGGTCGATCGCCTGCCGCGCCTGCTCCCCCGGAGGGCGGGACGGCAGCGAGGAAACCGAGGCGGCCGACGACGCCGGCATGGCCGTGGGCTGCGCACCCGCCGGCTTCGCGTGCGCGCCCGGGG
Source organism: Streptomyces sp. NPDC059861 (assembly GCF_042731435.1). Lineage (NCBI taxonomy): Bacteria > Bacillati > Actinomycetota > Actinomycetes > Kitasatosporales > Streptomycetaceae > Streptomyces > Streptomyces sp. NPDC059861. The sequence goes on from NZ_JBHWJQ010000001.1 coordinate 361,413, forward strand.
AGACGGACCGCAGCCGGTTGCTGACCGCTTCGTCCAGGGTCACCGGCCGCTGCAACTGCGCCGCCATGCGGCCGGCCTCCTGGCCGAGCCGGGCGACGTCCTCCCAGGGGAGGTGGACCACCAGTGCGAGCTGTGCCTCGCCGTCGGGGGTGGCCTGCATCGCAGGAGTAACTCGGTCGTTCATCGCCTGTTCCTCACGTCGTCCCGCGACGCGCCTCGCCGTGCCGCGGCCGGTCGAGAGGAGATACGCGCGCCCGGGCGGCCGCGTTCACCGATTCGGCGGGCCCATCGAGGGCAGTACTTCCTTGTGGTGATCCCCGTCCATGACGTCAACCCCGTGCGCCGCACGCCGTGGGTGACGTACGCGCTGATCGCGGCGAACGTCGTCGTGTTCCTGTTCACGCCCGGCCTCGCCGGTTCGGTGGCGGGTGACAGCAGCCTGGCGCAACTGTGCCATCTCCAGGCGTTCCTGGACCGGTACGCGGCGGTGCCCCAGGAGCTGATCCACCATCAGCTTCCCCAACTGGTGCCCACCGGCGACACCGCGGTCGGCCCGCAGGGGCCGGGCTGCGTGGTGGGCCCGCCGGCCTACGAGAAATCGCCCGAACTGAGCGTGCTCACGGCGATGTTCCTGCACGGCAGCTGGCTGCATCTGCTGGGCAACATGCTCTTCCTGCTGATCTTCGGCAACAACGTCGAGGACCGCATGGGGCATGTGCGCTTCACCCTGTTCTACGCCGTCTGCGGCTACGCGGCGTCGTACGGCTTCTCGGTCCTCAACGCCGACTCCGCGGAGCCGCTGATCGGTGCCTCAGGGGCGATCGCCGGTGTGCTCGGCGCCTATCTGGTGCTGTATCCGAAGGCCAGGGTGTGGGTGCTCGTCCCGTTCCTGATCTTCCTGCCGCTGCGGTTGCCGGCCTGGATGGTGCTGGGCTTCTGGTTCGTGCTCCAGGCGGTGTACTCCTCCGGCGAGGGAGTCTCCGACGCGGGCACCGTGGCGTACGCGGCGCACATCGTCGGCTTCCTCGCCGGCATGCTCCTCGCCTGGCCCCTGAAGCCCGGCACACCACCGCCACCGGAACCACGCGGCCTGCTCTTCGGCAGAAGGGCGCGGCCCCGGCAGACGTGGTGAGCCGTCGGCTCAGCGGGCGGTCCGCGTGTGGACGTACTCGACGAGGCGGGTCAGGGCGTCCGGGTCGGTGGACGGCATGACGCCGTGGCCGAGGTTGAAGATGTGGCCCTCCAGGCCCGTCGCCGTGTCCAGGACCTCGCGGGCCTTGGCCTCGACGGCCTCCTGGGTGGCGAAGAGGACCGTGGGGTCGATGTTGCCCTGCAGGGCCTTGCCGGGGCCGACGCGGCGGGCGGCCTCGTCGAGGGGGACGCGCCAGTCGACGCCGACGACGTCCGCGCCGGCCTCTCCCATCAGGCCGAGCAGTTCGCCGGTGCCGACGCCGAAGTGGATGCGCGGGACGCCGTACGCCTCGACCGCGCGGAACACCTTCGAGGAGGCGGGCAGGACGGAGCGCCGGTAGTCGGCGGGCGCGAGGGCGCCGGCCCAGGAGTCGAAGAGCTGGACAGCGCTCGCGCCCGCCTCGATCTGCACCTTGAGGAAGGCGGCCGTGATGTCCGCGAGGCGGTCGAGCAGGTCGGCCCACAGCTGCGGGTCGCCGTACATCATCGCCTTGGCGTTCTCGTACGTGCGGGACGGGCCGCCCTCGACGAGGTAACTCGCGAGGGTGAACGGGGCGCCCGCGAAACCGATCAGCGGCGTCTCGCCGAGCTCGGCGGTCAGCAGGCCGATCGCCTCCGTGACGTAGAAGACGTCCTCGGGGGTCAGGTCGCGCAGCTGTGCGAGGCCGGCGCGGGTGCGGATCGGGCGCTCGACGACCGGGCCGACACCGGGCTTGATGTCGAGGTCGACGCCGATGGCCTTGAGGGGGACGACGATGTCGCTGAAGTAGATCGCCGCGTCCACGTTGTGCCGGCGCACCGGCTGGAGGGTGATCTCGGTGACCAGCTCCGGCCGCATGCACGACTCCAGCATGGGGATGCCCTCGCGCACCTTGCGGTACTCGGGCAGCGAGCGCCCGGCCTGCCGCATGAACCACACCGGGGTGTGCGGCACGGGCTCGCGCCTGCACGCCCTGAGGAAGGCGGAGTCATACGTCGCTGTCGGCTGCTGGCCCGTGGGGCTTTCGTTGGCACTCACGGGGAAAGTTTCGCACGGCGGTCGAAGGGGCAGGGCGGGGGTCCAGGGCCCGGCGAGGGGTCCTCTAGTGGCAGGACCCGGCGTCCCGGTACCGCCGGGCGGGGTGTCTAGCCTGCACCGGGCGTCCGTTCCCCTTAATCTGCACCGCATGGCTGCGGCTCAGGGACGACTGTCGGACGACGCTGGCGGAATGGACGACCCGAAGGAGGGGGACCTGCATACGGGCGACACTGCTCCGCCGCCTTTCCGGGCTGCCGTCGAGGCGCTGCGCTCCGCGCGGCTGCGGCCGCAGATCGAGGTCGAGTCCACCCGGGCCCCTCAGCGACTGGCCCCGCACGCGTACGCGCTGGAGGCCACCGTCGTCGACGGTGACCAGGACCTGGCCGACGGCCGGCTGGTGCTGCTGCACGACCCGGCGGGACACGACGCCTGGCGCGGCACCTTCCGGCTGGTGACGCTGGTGCGGGCCGAGCTGGAACCGGAGATGGCCGCCGACCCGCTGCTGCCCGAGGTGTGCTGGAGCTGGCTGACCGGAGCGCTCCAGGCGCGCGGTCTGACGTACGGCGAGCCCAGCGGCACCGTCACGCGCGCGAGTTCGCACTACTTCGGCGGGCTGTCCGCGCGTCCCGCCGCGTCGCAGATCGAGATCCGGGCCTCCTGGACGCCCCGGGAGGGTCTGGGCGGTGTACCGGACACGGGGGCCCATCTCGCCTCCTGGTGCGATCTGCTGGCCCAGGTCGCGGGGCTGCCGCCGGCGGGCCCGGGCGACGCGTCCGTGGTGACCCTGCCGCAACGGCGCGACCCGCAGGCCCGCTGACCGGCGGCGCGCGAACGGCAATTCCCCTTCTCCGGATTCCGGCCCGATTCCGCCAATTCCGGTCCTTCAGGGCCCTTTCCCGCACCCTGCTCACCGAAAGCGGGCCGGGTAAACACCCATGCACCCATTCGGGCGGATCTCTTTGTCGATACGGCCACTTTCGACCGGACAACGAATCGAACCGAAACCGTTCGATCTTCGGGTGATCGCTCGCGTGTCCGAATTGCTCGGATTGTTACTCACCAGATCGTGATCATTCTCTAAAGGCGGACCGGTTTGATGCCGAAGACGACTGTGACCTTGAAAGCACGGTTCGTCCCGGCTTCACCCCCCACGAGCCGACCCCGTCCCGCACCCAGGAGGCCTGGTGTCCGTTCTCCTTGAGCAGCCCGCAAGCCTGGTCGCCTACCGCCCGAACAAGCCGACCGCGATGGTGGTCGTGGCCGACCCCCGCGTCCGCTCCACCGTCACCCGCCATCTGTGGGCGCTCGGTGTGCGCGATGTCATCGAGGCCTCCTCCATCGCCGAGGCTCGTCCCCGCATCGGCAACCCCCGCGACATCTGCGTCGCCGACGTCCACCTGCCGGACGGTTCCGGCCTGACGCTGCTGTCGGAGACCCGCGCCGCGGGCTGGCCCAACGGCCTCGCCCTGTCGGCCGCCGACGACATCGGCGCCGTGCGCAACGCCCTCGCGGGCGGTGTGAAGGGCTACGTCGTCACCGGCACCCGCACCAACGTCGGGCTCCCCACCCGGCCGGGCGCCGCCCCCATCGGCGCGGCCGCCGCCCGTCTGCACCGCCGCCCCCCGGGTGCCCCGAGTCACCCGGGTGGCTACCGCGAGCTCTCCGGCCGCGAGGTCGAGGTGCTGCGCCTGGTCGCCGAAGGCCAGTCGAACAAGGCGATCGGCGTCTCGATGGGCCTGTCCGCACTGACCGTCAAGAGCCACCTGGCCCGCATCGCCCGCAAGCTCGGCACGGGTGACCGCGCCGGGATGGTCGCCGTGGCCCTGCGCACCGGCATCATCCACTGATCACAGCCCGCCACTCCTTCGCTTCCCCGCTTCCCCGCGTCCCCCGCTCTCGCTCCGCCGCATTTCGCCGTCCCTCCCCGAACCCCTCCCCGAGCGGCCTTTCCCTGAGCCACCCATTCGCCGGATCACCTCGGCATTCCCTGACGTGAACGGGATCGAGCCGCAGAGGCCCTGCCGCGTCTCCCCTCGGTCGTGACCGGGAACCCACCTGGACCTGACTGGTTTGCGACCCTCTTGCGCCCGTCGACGGAACGTTCCGTCGGCGGGCGCCGTCGATACACGGATACCCTTGACAGGTGACCGACGCCCAAGAAACCGCAGCAGACAGTTCACTGCGAACCACCGGGGGCGCTCCTCCGGAAGACGGCGGATCTTCTGTTACGGAGGCGCCGATCCCTCTGCTGGAGCCGCGTGAGGGCATTCCGCCCGTGATCGCGGACGAAGCCGCCCTCGCCGAGATGATCGCCGCCTTCGCCGCGGGCTCCGGACCTGTCGCCGTGGACGCCGAGCGCGCCTCCGGCTACCGCTACGGACAGCGCGCGTACCTCGTGCAGCTGCGCCGCCAGGGCGCGGGCTCCGCGCTGATCGACCCCGTCGCCTGCCCCGACCTGTCGGCGCTCGGTGACGCGCTGTCCGGCGTGGAGTGGGTGCTGCACGCCGCCACCCAGGATCTGCCCTGCCTGCGGGAGATAGGCATGGTGCCGACGCGGCTGTTCGACACCGAGCTGGCCGGGCGGATCTCCGGCTTCCCGCGGGTCGGCCTCGGCGCCATGGTCGAGAGCGTGCTCGGGTTCGTCCTGGAGAAGGGCCACTCCGCCGTCGACTGGTCCACCCGCCCGCTCCCCGAGCCCTGGCTGCGGTACGCGGCGCTCGACGTCGAGCTGCTCGTCGACCTGCGGGACGCGCTGGAGAAGGAGCTGGACCGGCAGGGCAAGCTGGAGTGGGCCCGGCAGGAGTTCGAGGCGATCGCGGCCGCGCCGCCGCCGGAGCCCCGCAAGGACCCCTGGCGCCGTACGTCCGGGATGCACAAGGTGCGCCGGCGGCGGCAGCTCGCGGTGGTACGGGAGCTGTGGCAGACCCGGGACCGGATCGCGCAGCGCAGGGACATCTCGCCCGGCAAGGTGCTGTCGGACGCGGCGATCGTCGAGGCCGCGCTCGCCCTGCCGGCCACGGTGCACGCGCTCTCGGCGCTGAACGGGTTCGGGCACCGGATGGGCCGGCGTCAGCTGGAGCAGTGGCAGGTGGCGGTGGACCGCGCGAAGGCGCTGCCCGAGGCGCAGCTGCCGCAGCCGGGGCAGCCGGTCGCGGGGCCTCCGCCGCCCAGGGCGTGGGCCGACAAGGACCCGGCGGCGGCCGCGCGGCTGTCGGCGGCCCGCGCGGGCGTCTCCGCGCTGGCCGAGGAGCTCGGTCTGCCGCAGGAGAACCTGATCGCGCCGGACACCGTGCGGCGGGTGTGCTGGGAGCCGCCGGCGGTGGCCGACACGGAGTCCGTGCGGGCGGCGCTGGCCGGGTACGGGGCGCGTCAGTGGCAGGTGGAGCTGGTGACGCCGGTGCTGGTGGGTGCGCTGCTGGCCGCGAAGGGCGCCTGAGCGCCGTCGTACCGTCCGATGTGCGGCGGCTGCGGGCCGTCAGGGCTGTTCGCGCAGTTCCTCACGCCCCTGGAGGGTGTGGGTCGCCGCGTCGATATTCAGCCATCCCCCGTTCGGGCGTCCCGGTGAGCGGTGTGACGTTCGCCGCTCGCCCCGGGGGGACTGGGCAGCTACGTTACCCACAAGTAGCATGGGCCTGAGCGCGCGCTCAGCGAAGCGCATCGCAGCAGTGCCATCCCGCACCCTGGAGGAGAGCCATCGTGCCTCGTACCGTCAGGGACGTCGTCTTCGTAGACGGCGTCCGCACCCCGTTCGGCAAGGCGGGCCCGAAGGGCATCTACCACGAGACCCGCGCCGACGACCTCGTCGTGAAGGCGATCCGGGAGCTGCTGCGCCGCAACCCCGGCCTGGACCCCAAGGAGATCGACGAGGTCGCCATCGCCGCGACCACGCAGATCGGTGACCAAGGCCTGACCATCGGCCGCACCGCCGGCATCCTCGCGGGCCTGCCGCAGTCGGTGCCCGGCTACTCGATCGACCGCATGTGCGCGGGCGCCCTGACCGCCGTGACCACCACGGCCGGTTCGATCGCCTTCGGCGCGTACGACGCCGTCATCGCCGGTGGTGTCGAGCACATGGGCCGCCACCCGATGGGCGAGGGCGTGGACCCCAACCCGCGGTTCGTGAGCGAGAAGCTGGTCGACGAGTCCGCGCTGTTCATGGGCATGACCGCGGAGAACCTGCACGACCGCTACCCGCACATCACGAAGCAGCGCGCCGACGAGTACGCCGTGCGCTCCCAGGAGAAGGCCGCCAAGGCGTACGCCAACGGCAAGATCCAGGCCGACCTGGTGCCGATCTCGGTGCGCCGCACCAACGCCGAGGCCGGAGAGACGGGCTGGGGCCTGGTCACCGCCGACGAGCCGATGCGCCCGGGGACGACCCTGGAGAGCCTGGCCGGTCTGAAGACCCCCTTCCGCGTGCACGGCCGGGTCACCGCGGGCAACGCGGCCGGTCTGAACGACGGCGCCACCGCGTCGATCATCGCGAGCGAGGACTTCGCCCGCGAGCACGACCTGCCGGTCAAGATGCGCCTCGTCTCGTACGCCTTCGCGGGCGTCGAGCCGGAGGTCATGGGCTACGGCCCGATCCCGGCCACCGAGAAGGCCCTCGCCAAGGCGGGCCTGTCGATCGACGACATCAACCTCTTCGAGATCAACGAGGCCTTCGCCGTCCAGGTCCTGGCCTTCCTGGACCACTACGGCATCGCCGACGACGACGCGCGCGTCAACCAGTACGGCGGCGCCATCGCGTTCGGCCACCCGCTGGCCTCCTCCGGCGTCCGTCTGATGACGCAGCTGGCCCGCCAGTTCGAGGAGCAGCCGCACGTCCGCTACGGCCTGACCACCATGTGCGTCGGCTTCGGCATGGGCGCGACGGTCATCTGGGAGAACCCGCACTTCGAGGGGGACAAGTGAGCACCACCGCCGAGCTTCTGCAGCAGGCCTCGACCCTGTTCCCGGACGAGGTCGTCACCAGCGCGCACGTACGTCACTTCGACCTCCCCCTGGGTGCCGGGCGCTTCGCCCTGATCACCCTGGACAACGGCCTGGACCACACCAAGCCGACCACCTTCGGCCCGCAGTCGCTGGCGAACCTGAACGCCGCCGTCGACCAGGTCGAGAAGGAGGCCGCGGACGGCGAGATCGTCGGCGTCGGCATCACCGGCAAGCCGTTCATCTTCGCCGTCGGCGCCGACCTCAAGGGCGTCGAGCTGCTGAAGGAGTGGGACCACGCCCACGCCATCGGCAAGGGCGGCCACGACGTCTTCAAGCGTCTGTCCGGCCTCGCCGTGCCGACGTTCGCGTACTACAACGGCGCCGCGATGGGCGGCGGCGTCGAGGTCGGCCTGCACTGCACCTACCGCACGGTGTCCGCGGCCATCCCCGCCTTCTCGCTCCCCGAGGTCTTCCTCGGCCTGGTCCCCGGCTGGGGCGGCTGCACCCTGCTGCCGAACCTGATCGGTGCCGACAAGGCCGTCTCGGTGATCGTCGAGAACAGCCTCAACCAGAACAAGCAGCTCAAGGGCAAGCAGGTCTACGAGCTCGGGATCGCCGACGCGATCTTCGAGGGCGCCGACTTCCTGGAGCAGTCGCTCATCTGGACGGCGTCCGTCCTCAAGGGCGAGATCCAGATCGAGCGTCCGGTGATCGACCGTGGCGAGGCCTGGGACCAGGCCGTCGCCAAGGGCCGCTTCATCGCCGACGGCAAGGTGCACGGCGCCGCCCCGGCCGCCTACCGCGCGCTCGACATCGTCGCCGCCGCCAAGAACGGCGACCTGCAGCAGGGCTACGACGCCGAGGACAAGGCGCTCGCCGACCTGATCATGGGTGGCGAGCTGCGCGCCGGCATCTACGCCTTCAACCTGGTGCAGAAGCGCGGCAAGCGTCCGGCGGGCGCCCCGGACAAGAACCTGGCGCGTCCGGTCACCAAGGTCGGCGTCGTCGGCGCCGGTCTGATGGCCTCGCAGCTCGCGCTGCTGTTCCTGCGCCGCCTGGAGGTGCCGGTCGTGCTGACCGACATCGACCAGGAGCGCGTCGACAAGGGTGTGGGCTACGTCCACGCCGAGATCGACAAGCTGCTCGGCAAGGGCCGGATCAACCAGGACAAGGCCAACCGCCTCAAGGCGCTGGTGACCGGTGTCCTGGACAAGGCCGAGGGCTTCGCGGACGCGGACTTCATCATCGAGGCCGTGTTCGAGGAGATGGGTGTCAAGCAGAAGGTGTTCGCGGAGGTCGAGGCGGTCGCCCCGGCGCACGCGATCTTCGCCACCAACACCTCCTCGCTGTCCGTCTCGGAGATGGCCGCGAAGCTGAAGAACCCCGAGCGGGTCGTCGGCTTCCACTTCTTCAACCCGGTCGCGGTGCTGCCGCTGCTGGAGATCGTCCGCGGCGAGCAGACCGACGACGCCTCGCTGGCCACGGCGTTCGCCGTCGCCAAGAAGCTGAAGAAGACGGCCGTGCTCGTCAAGGACGCCCCGGCGTTCGTGGTGAACCGCATCCTGACCCGCTTCATGGGCGAGATCCAGAACGTCATCGACGAGGGCACGCCGGTCGACGTCGCGGAGAAGGCGATCGAGCCGCTGGGCCTGCCGATGTCGCCGCTGGTGCTGCTGGAGCTGGTCGGCCCGGCGATCGGGCTGCACGTCTCGGAGACCCTCAACAGGGCGTTCCCGGACCGCTTCACGGTCTCCCCGAACCTCAAGGCGGTCGTCGAGGCGGGCAAGCGCGGCTTCTACGTCTACGACAGCGGCAGGCCCGAGCTGGACCCGGAGGTCGCCGCGCTGCTGAAGCAGGGCGACTCCGTCCTCACCGAGGAGCAGGTGCGGGCCCGGGTGCTGGACGCGGTGGCGCAGGAGATCGGGCTGATGCTCGACGAGGGTGTCGTCGCCGAGGCGCAGGACATCGACCTGTGCCTGATCACCGGTGCCGGCTGGCCCTTCCACCTGGGCGGCATCACGCCGTACCTGGACCGCGAGGGCGTCTCCGAGCGGGTGACCGGCAAGCGGTTCCTCGAGCAGGGGATCGCGAGCGTCCCGGCGTAACCGCCTGACACAGGAAAGAGGGCCCCCGCCGTGGCGGGGGCCCTCTTTCCTGTGTCCGTCAGGCGCCGGTCCCTCGGCGCACGGATGCCGGCCTTGAGGTGGACGGGGGCCGCCTTGCCGGTCACAGGGTCACCTGCCGACGGCCGTCGCCGAGTTCGTCCAGGACGGAGGGGTGAGGGCGGCCGTGCGGCGGGTGCCGCCGTTGTCACACGAACTGGCGGCGCTTACAACCCTCGCCGGGGCCTCGGCGCTGAAGCGACTCAGCCGCCGTCGTCGGCGGTGACGTCGACGGTGGCCGCGCCGACGGAGACCGGGGCACGGTGAGCCGGGCGGCGCCGCCCTTCCGAGGGCCGGCGGGGGCGCGGTGGGCGGCGGCGTGCCTGCGGGCGGCGTGCTCGAACAGCTCCAGGTACCGGCCGGCGACCGCCGCCGGGTCGTAGCGGGCGGCGTTGCGCAGCGCGGCGACGCCCATGGCGCGGCGCAGCGAGTCGTCGGCTGTCAGGCGGCGCGGGCCCGCCGCGATGCCCTCGACCTCGCGGCCGTGTGTACGCCCGCGGCTGCCCGGCGGCGTGACCTCGTCGGTCCTCGGTCCTCAGATCACCTGCCACGCCGCGAGCGCCAGTCCGGGCTCGTCCTTCTGCCGGGCCACCCGCAGTTCGCCGTCCGGCGTGGCCGTCGCGGCGACGACGCGGCCCTCGGCGTCCTCGGCCAGGGCGACCCGCGAGCCCATCGGCAGCCGGGGCCCGGACTCGGTCCACCACAGGCCCGCCCCCTCCTGCTCGGTGGGATACGCCGCGAAGGCCACCCGCCCCGAGGACGAACGCTGGGCGAGCACGGTGCAGTCGTGGCCGTCCAGCGCACAGCGCAGCACCGCCACCGGCCCCGGCCCGGCCGCCGTGATCAGCGCGACCGGGTCGCCGTCGGGACGCCAGGCGTACAACGTGCCCCCGGCATCCGCGAAGAACAGCGTCGTGTGCTCCTTGGACGTCGGCAGCGCGCTCAGTGAGCCCGGCGCCACCGGCACCGGCAACGGGTCGGCGGCGACCGGACGCGCGCCGGGCTCCTGCTGGTACCAGCGCAGGATGCCGTCGGGGTCGGTGGCGTACACCTCGACCCGGCCCGACTCCCCCGTGACCGCGACGAGTTCCTCGTGCACCCGGGAGCCCTTCAGGTCATGCCAGCCGTTCCAGCCGCCACGCTCCTTCTGGTTGGTGGTCTGCACGCCCGTGCCGCGGTTGCGCACGAAGAGGTGGGCGCGCCCCTCGGCGTCCACGGCGACGGCCGGCATCCCGGTCCGCTCCCCCTTCTTGTCGGGGTGGCCGATCGGAAGCCAGTCCAGCGGGGCGAGGTGCGGGCGGAAGTGCGTGGAGTGCACGAGGCCCGCCTCGCCGTTCGGCGTGGGCCGCCAGGCGACGAGGTGCGCGTAACCGTCGGCTCCCTGGCCGACCGCGATGCCGGGCAGCAGCCGCTGCCCGCCGCCCGCCTTCCGGGGCGGCAGCCAGTCGCCGCCCGGATGGCGTTCGGCCCGGCAATGGACGGCCTCGCCGCTCGGGGCGTAGGCGCCGAGCCGCCCGTCCCGGCCTCGTATCAGCCAGTCACCGTTGACTGCAGGGACCATTGACACGCTCCTACTTTAATCGGGCATCCCCGGGTTCCCGTCGACGGCTCGTGGGACCCTGGGTGACATGACTGCCCCGCTCCTGGTGATCGTCGACGCGGCGAACGTGGTCGGTTCGGTACCCGACGGCTGGTGGCGTGACCGGCACGGCGCGGCCGAGCGCCTGCGCGACCGGCTGGCGGCGGACGGACTGCCGGCGCACGCGGAGCCCGTGGAGATCGTCCTGGTGGTGGAGGGCGCGGCCCGCGCCGTGGAGTCCGTGCCGGGCGTACGCGTGGACGCGGCACCCGGCAGCGGCGACGACCGCATGGTCGAACTGGTCGGCGAGGCCGGTGACCGCCCGTGCCTGGTCGTCACGGCCGACCGCGAACTCAGGCGCCGGGTCACGGAACTCGGCGCGGAGGTGGCGGGACCACGGTCGGTGAACCGCTAGGGCCTGTCGTTTGGATCATGTCGGCGTCGCGGGGGCCGGCACGCGCTCGGGTCGGCCGAAAGGCGCAGTCGGTCTCAGCCGACCTGATCCGAACCAGAGACCCTAGGGCGGGCCCTCGCGGCCGCGCACTCCCGCGACGGCCGCACCGGGGACATCCCCCGACGGCCTCCCCCTCGGCCCCCTACGGCCTCCCCGCACCCCTCGCGACCCGCGCGTACAGCACCGCTCCGTCCACTTCGCCCACCTCCTCGTATCCCGCCACCAGCACCTTCCGCAGGCTCGGCACCCGCTCCGGCGCGTACGGCTTGCCGCGGGAGTCGTCCACGATCAGGGCCGGGGCGTGGGCGGCGAGTTCGGCGCGGAAGGTCGGCCAGGCACCCTCGACGCCGTACCTCTCGCCGACCTGGGGGCCGTCGCGTCCGCCGCTGTAGTTGGTGAGGAGACCGGCCGTGAGGAAGCGGCTGGCTGGGGTGCGGTCGGCCAGCCAGTACGTCTCCGGGTGTATGCCCCAGACGAGGACGCGGTCGCCGGGCTCGGTGCGGCGGGCGGTGGCCTCCGCCAGGCGCTGGACGTGGTCGAGTTCGGGGCGGGGCGCGAACAGGCCCCAGGCGAGGAAGAGGCCGCAGCAGAGGGCCGAGGTGAGAACGGCGGTCACCAGGCGGTCGCGGGGCAGTACCTGCAGGGCGGCCGTCGCCAGCAGGGCCAGCGGCGGCAGGAGTTGCAGGTAGTAGTGGCCGAAGAAGTGGAACCCGGCCAGTACCGCCCCCGCCGACGCGGCCAGCCACAGCCACAGCTCCCCCGCCCCGGTGCGGGTCACCCGCAGCGCCCGAACCACCGGCGGCAGCAGGCCCGCGCACCCGACGGCCACGAGGGCGGTGTTGGCCAGGCCCCGGGTCAGTACGTGCAGTTCGGAGCCGGTGAAGGAGGCGTACGCCGCCGACCCTGTCACCGTCCAGAACAGGAAGCCGGCCGGGTCGGTGGCCAGCGCCGCGCCCAGCACCGGTACGACGGCCCCCGCCACGAGCCACGGCAGCCCGCCCCGCGGACCGCCGCCCGTTCGGACGTAGAGCCAGATCACCGGCAGCAGTACGGCCGCCCCGGTCTGCTTGGCGAGGAAGGCCGCGGCGACGGCCGTGCCCGCGGCGCCCCAGCGGCCCCGGTCGGCGCACCACATGGCGGCGGCCGTGCAGGGCAGCACGAACACCTCGAAGCCGGCGGCCTGCGCGTCCTGCGGGTTCAGACCGACGGACACCAGCAGGTAGAGCACCCCGGCGGTGCGGCCCGCGCGGTCGCCCCACCGCCGCCGTGCGAGCGAGGCGAGCAGGACGGCGGTGAGCAGCTGCGCCAGCACCGCCAGCACCCGGACCGGGGCGAGCGACTCGGAGCCGGCGAGCGCGAACGCCCCTTCGTACAGCCACGGCACCAGCGGCGGCTTGCGGTCCACGACCGTCTCGTACAGCTCCCCGCCGTGCGCCAGCAGGCGTGCCTGCACGGCGAGATAGCCCTCGTCGGGGTTCCACAGCGGCCGCGCGAAGGAGGGCACACGGGTGAGGCAGGCCAGTGCGGCCAGCAGGGGCAGCAGCCCGGCCCAGTAACCGTGCGCCGCCCCTCGTTCGACTACGGACCGTGGTGGGGCGAGGGGCTCGGCGCGCATAGGCCGTACGCTATCCGGCCCTGCATCTCCCAATGAAACGGGACATACGAGGACGGGCGCTCAGAAGGGAACGCTCACGCCTTGTCGCCGTGAGGGGGATGTTCGACCTCCTCGACCGTGGTCTCCTCGTGGCGGCCGAGGCGGCTGTGGGAACGGCCGTACAGGAAGTAGACGACGATGCCGATCACCATCCAGACGGCGAACCGGATCCAGGTCTCGGTGGGCAGGTTCAGCATCAGCCACAGCGACGCCAGGACGGACACGATCGGGAGCACCGGCACCCAGGGAGTGCGGAAGGAACGGGGCAGGTCGGGGCGGGTCCTGCGCAGGATGATCACGCTGATGGCGACGATCACGAAGGCGAACAGGGTGCCGATGTTCACCAGCGCCGCGAGCTCCTGGAGAGGCGTGAAGCCCGCGAGGACCGCGATGATCACGCCGAGCAGGATGGTCGGCCGGTGCGGGGTCCGGAAGCGCGGGTGGACGCGGGAGAAGAAGCGCGGCAGCAGACCGTCGCGGCTCATCGCGAAGAAGACACGGGTCTGGCCGAGCAGCAGGATCATGCAGACGGTGGTCAGGCCGACGGCGGCGCCGAAGCTGATGAAGCCGGCGTACCAGGGGTGCCCGGTGGCCTTGAACGCGTCGGCGAGCGGCGCGTCCACGGACAGTTCGCTGTAGTGCTGCATACCGGTGACGACGATCGACACCGCCACGTAGAGGGTGGTGCAGATGAGGAGCGAGCCGAGGATGCCGCGGGGCATGTCGCGCTGCGGGTTCTTGGTCTCCTCGGCTGCGGTCGCCACGATGTCGAAGCCGATGAAGGCGAAGAAGACCACGGAGGCGGCGGTGAAGATGCCCATCACGCCGAAGTTGGCCGGCGCCCAGCCGAACATCACCTGGATCAGCGGCGCGTCCAGACTGTGCCCGGCCGCCACGGGCACCGGGTCGGGGACGAACGGGTCGTAGTTGCTGCCGGTGATGAAGAAGGCGCCCGCGATGATCACGACCAGGACGACGGTCACCTTGATGGCCACGACGACCGAGGTGACCCGCGCGGAGAGCTTCATGCCGACGACGAGGATGGCGGTGAGCACCAGCACCAGGGCGGCGGCGAGGATGTCGAAGCCGAAGCCGTCGGCGCCCTCCCGGGTGCCGAGCGCCTCGGGCAGCTGCCAGCCCGCGTTGTCCAGCAGCGAGGCGATGTACCCCGACCAGCCGACGGCCACCACCGCCGTCCCGAGCGCGAACTCCAGGACGAGGTCCCAGCCGATGATCCAGGCGGGCAGCTCACCCAGGGAGGCGTACGAGAAGGTGTACGCGGAGCCGGCCACCGGGACGGTGGACGCGAACTCGGCGTAGCAGAGCGCGGCGAGGGCGCAGACGACGCCGGCCACCACGAAGGACAGCGCGACGGCCGGTCCGGCGTTGTTCTTCGCGACGGAGCCGGTGAGGACGAAGATGCCGGTGCCGATGATCACACCGACGCCGAAGACCGTCAGGTCCAGGGCGGACAGGGATTTCTTGAGCGCGTGCTCTGGCTCCTCGGTATCGAGGATGGACTGCTCGACCTTCTTCGTCCGGAAGAGGGTGCTGCTCACGGCGTACCTCCCACGCTTGTCGTCCCCGACATGATCGAGAGGGGGCGTGGTCCGTATGCCCCGGCGCGAGCGGCTTCACGCGAACGGGCCGGTCGCACCACTCTTCACAGTGGTGGAACCGGCCCATTCAGGGGGTCGCGGACGCGCGGGCGTCAGTCGCGCGCGGCCTCGATCTCGTCGGCGGCCGCCCGCACGTAGCGCCCGTCGAGCCGGGAGACCAGGCCGGTGACCTGCCGGGCGATGTCCGGGGCGGTCAGGCCGATCTCCGCCATGACCTCGGCGCGGGAGGCGTGGTCGAGGAAGCGCGGCGGGATGCCGAAGTCGCGCAGCGGCACGTCGACGCCCGCGTCCCGCAGTGCCTGGGCGATGGTCGAGCCGACGCCGCCCACGCGGGAGTTGTCCTCGACGGTGACGACCACGCGGTGGCGCTCGGCGAGCGGGGCCATGGCCTCGTCGACGGGCTTGACCCAGCGCGGGTCGACGACGGTGGTGGAGATGCCCTGCTTGTCGAGGAGCGCGGCGATCTCCAGGCACATCGGCGCGAGAGCGCCGACCGAGACCAGGAGCACGTCCGGGGTGGTGGTGCCGGGCTCGCGCAGCACGTCCATGCCGCCGACCCGGCCCACCGCGGGTACGGCGGGGCCGACGGCGCCCTTGGAGAAGCGCACCACGGTCGGCGCGTCGTCGACGTCCACGGCCTCGCGCAGCTGGGCGCGCACCTGCTCGGCGTCGCGCGGGGCGGCGAGCCTGAGGCCCGGGACGACCTGGAGGATCGACATGTCCCACATGCCGTTGTGGGACGCGCCGTCGGTGCCGGTGACGCCGGCCCGGTCCAGCACGAAGGTCACGCCGCACCTGTGCAGGGCTACGTCCATCAGGACCTGGTCGAACGCGCGGTTGAGGAAGGTGGCGTACACGGCGAAGACGGGGTGCACTCCGCCGGTGGCGAGGCCCGCCGCGGAGACGGCGCCGTGCTGCTCGGCGATGCCGACGTCGTAGACCCGCTCCGGGAAGGCCTTCGCGAACCGGTCCAGGCCGACCGGCTGGAGCATCGCGGCGGTGATGGCGACGACGTCCTCGCGCTCCTGGCCGAGCTTGACCATCTCGTCGCCGAAGACGGAGGTCCAGTCGGCGCCGGAGGAGGCGATCGGCAGGCCGGTGTCGGGGTGGATCTTGCCGACGGCGTGGAAGCGGTCGGCCTCGTCCTGGAGGGCGGGCTGGTAGCCGCGGCCCTTCTCGGTGAGGCAGTGCACGATCACGGGGCCGCCGAACCGCTTGGCGCGGGCCAGCGCCGACTCCAGCGCCTCGATGTCGTGGCCGTCGATCGGTCCGACGTACTTCAGGCCGAGGTCCTCGAACATGCCCTGCGGCGCGATGAAGTCCTTCAGGCCCTTCTTGGCGCCGTGCAGTGTGTCGTAGAGCGGGCGGCCGACGACCGGGGTGCGCTCCAGGACCTCCTTGGTGCGCGCCAGGAAACGCTCGTAGCCGTCCGTGGTGCGCAGCGTCGCGAGGTGGTTGGCGAGGCCGCCGATCGTGGGGGCGTAGGAGCGCTCGTTGTCGTTGACGACGATGACCAGGGGGCGGTCCTTGGCGTCGGCGATGTTGTTCAGCGCCTCCCAGGCCATACCGCCGGTGAGCGCGCCGTCGCCGATCACGGCGACCACGTGGTCGTCACGCTTGAGCAGCTGGTTGGCCTTCGCCAGGCCGTCGGCCCAGCCGAGGACCGTGGAGGCGTGGCTGTTCTCGATGACGTCGTGCTCGGACTCGGCCTGCGAGGGGTAACCGGACAGGCCGCCCTTCATCTTCAGCCGCGAGAAGTCCTGCCGGCCGGTGAGCAGCTTGTGGACGTAGGCCTGGTGGCCGGTGTCCCAGAGCACCTTGTCCTTCGGCGAGTCGAACACGCGGTGCAGGGCGATGGTCAGCTCGACCACGCCGAGGTTGGGTCCGAGGTGGCCGCCGGTCTTGGAGACGGCCTCGACGAGGAAGGTCCGGATCTCCTCGGCCAGCTGAGCCAGCTCCTCCGGGCTGAGCCGGTCCAGATCGCGCGGTCCCGTGATGCGGGTCAGCAGCGGCACCCGTGCCTCCTTGCAGTAGAGCTGTTCGAGCTGTTGCCGGGCTTGTCGAGTCTAATGTTCCGCCCCGGCACCCGACGCCAGGGCGGTGGGTCGTACGTCACGCGTACGGCTCTACCCAGCAGAAGCCGCTTCCACGACATGACTGTGCCCGGCACCTTCGTCGGTGCCGGGCACTGTCACCTACGGCGCGTGGCTATGCGCGACCCGCCGTCTTCTGCGTCTTGCGGGTGATCGAGTCGATGACCACCGTGGTCAGCAGCACACCGGCCGTGATCATGTACTTCACCGGCTCGGCGATGGACTCCAGCTGGAGGCCGTACTGGATGGAGACGATCACCAGCACACCCAGCAGCGCGTTCCAGGTGCGGCCGCGGCCACCGAAGAGGCTCGTGCCGCCGATGACCGCCGCGGCGATCGCGTTCATCAGGAGGTCGCCGGTGCCGGCGCTCTGGTTGGCGGAGGCGATCTTCGAAGCCAGGAAGAGACCGCCGATCGCGGCGAACCCGCCGGAGATCGCGAACACGGAGATCCGGACGGCCGTGACGTTGATACCGGCACGCCTCGACGCCTCGACGCTGCCACCGAGGGCGAAGATCTTGCGGCCGTAGGTGGTCCGGCGGAGCACGAAGTCCGTGCCCACCAGGAACACCAGGAAGATCACGGTCGCCAGCGGCAGGCCCTTGTACTGGTTGTACATGAACGCCGCGGCGAAGGAGATCACCGCAAGCAGACCGGTCCGCATCAGCGTGTCGCTCATCGGCCGGGACGGAACACCCGCCGCCTCACGGCGCCGGTTGCCGAGGAACGAGCTGACGAAGAAGACAGCGGTCACCACGGCCGCCAGGCCGTACGCGGCGGCGACGTCGGTGAAGAAGTACGTCGTCAGCCGGCCGATGAAGCCTTCGCTGTCCAGGTTGATGGTGCCGTTCTCGCCCAGCGTCTGGAGCATGAAGCCCAGCCAGAAGAGCAGACCGGCCAGGGTGACGGCGAACGCCGGGGCGCCGAGCACCGCGAAGAAGAAGCCGTGCGCCGCGCCGATGGCGGCACCCGCGGCGATGGCGAAGAGCACCGCCGCCCACTCCGGCCAGCCCTGATTCACCGCGAGCACGGCCGCGATGGCGCTGGAGGCGCCGCTGACCGAGCCGACCGACAGGTCGATCTCGCCGAGCAGCAGCACGAACACGATGCCGACCGAGATCATGCCGGTGCCGACCATCGTGACGGTGATGTCGTTGATGTTCTGCGCGGACAGGAACGCGGAGTTCAGGCTCTGGAAGACGATGCAGATGATGATCAGGCCGACGATGACCGGGATGGAACCCAGCTCACCCGCCTTCATCTTGCGCTTGAACTCGCCCAGGTAACCGGCGAGTCCCTGCTCGCGTACCAGCAGACGGGGGTCGACCGCGGTCACCGCGGCGGCGGCCGCCTCGGGGTTCTCGACGGCCTGCCCGTCCGCCGCGGGCGTGGAGGTCTTGTCGATGCTCACTTGGAAACCTCCCCGTTCGTGCGCGCCGCACGGCGGGTCACGGCGTTCTCGGTGGCGCCGGTGATGGCGGAGATGATCTCCTCCTGCGAGGTCGTCTTGACCTCGAAGACGCCGTTGTTACGGCCCAGGCGCAGTACCGCCACCTTGTCGGCGACAGCCTTGACGTCGGCCATGTTGTGGCTGATCAGGATCACGGCGTGGCCGCGTTCCCGCAGCCGCTCCACCAGGTCGAGGACCTGGGCGGTCTGCTCGACGCCGAGGGCGGCGGTCGGCTCGTCGAGGATGACGAGCTTGGGCTCGCCGAGCATCGAACGTGCGATGGCCACGGTCTGGCGCTGACCGCCGGAGAGCGAGGCGATCGGGATGCGCACGCTGGGAATGCGGATCGAGAGCGTCGTCAGCAGCTCGCGCGCGCGGCGCTCCATCTCGACCTCGTCGAGAACCCCCCACTTCCTCAGCTCACGGCCGAGGAACAGGTTGCCGACGACGTCGATGTTGTCGCACAGCGCGAGGTCCTGGTAGACGGTCGCGATGCCCAGCGCCTGGGCGTCGTGCGGCCTGTTGATCGAAACGGCCTTGCCGTCCCATTCGATGACACCCTCATCGATGGGGTGCACGCCGGCGATCGTCTTGACCAGCGTGGACTTTCCGGCGCCGTTGTCGCCGACAAGGGCGACCACCTCACCGGCGTGGACCTCAAGCTCTACGTCGGTGAGCGCCTGAACGGCACCGAAACGCTTGGAGACCCCGCGCAACGCCAGCACGGGCGTAGCGGACACGTGAACCATCTCCTTCGCCGCCTGACCCGGCGGGAGGTTGTGCAGAAAGACTGGGGGATGTTCCGTCCGGCGCCCCGCGACTAGCTTGCGGGGCTGTGTGTGACGCGGGGCGCCGGAGGAGTCTGTGGTGCGGCCGTCCCGGACGGGAACCCTTCAGCGGGTTCCCGTGCTCAGGAGAGGGCCGGAGCCGGATCAGCCGCCGATGCCGAGCTTGTCGCAGGCGGACTTGTAGTTGCCGGCGCAGATCTCGTCGGTGGTGTAGATGCCGTCCTTGATCACCGTGTCGTTGATGTTCTCCTTGGTCAGGGAGACGACCGGGACCAGGACCGACGGGACATCCTTGGCGCTCTCGCTGGAGACCTTGTCCTTGGCGATGGCGCCCAGGTCCTCACCCTTGGCCAGGGCGACGGCCATCTCGGCCGCGACCTCGGCCTCCTGCGGGTAGGACTTGTAGACGCTCATGAACTGCTGGTCCATGATGATGCGCTGCACGGCGGCGAGTTCGGCGTCCTGGCCGGTGACCGGGATGTCGGCGATGCCCGCGGCCTTCAGGGCGGTGATGATGCCACCGGCCATGCCGTCGTTGGCCGAGTAGACACCGGCGATCTTGCCCTTGCCGAGCGCCGTGATCGCCGCCTCCATGTTGGCGTTGGCGTTGTCCGGCGACCACTCCTTGGTGTCGTACTCCTTGCCGATCTTCACCTTGCCGTCGAGGACGGAGTGCGCGCCCTTCTTGAACATGGCGGCGTTCGGGTCGGTGACCGAGCCGTTCATCATGACGATCTGGCCGCTCTTGGCCTTGTCGCCCAGAGCGTCCAGGAGGGCCTGGCCCTGGGTGCGGCCGACCTCCTCGTTGTCGAACGAGGTGTAGGCGCTGATCGGGCCCTCGGCGAGGCGGTCGTAGGCGACGACCTTGATGCCGGCGTCGGCGGCCTTCTGCACGGAGTTCTTGATCGCCTTGGCGTCCACGGCGTCCAGGATCAGCACGTCCACCTTGTTGGTGATCATCGTGTCGACCTGCTGGGCCTGAAGGTTGGCGTCCTGGCGGGCGTTGTTGTACTGGATCTCCGCCTTGTTGTTCGTCAGCTCCTTGATCTTCTTCTCGATCAGCGGCCGGTCGAACTTCTCGTAACGCGCGGTCTTGTTCTCCGGAAGGAGCAGGCCGACCTTGATGTTGTCGCCCTTGGCGGCGGAGCCACTGGCGTCCTTGTCGCCACCCGCTTCCTCAGCGCTGCCACAGGCAGCCAGCGAGACGGCCATCGCACCCGCGGCAATGGCAACGGCGGCACGACGCATACGCGTGTTCACTTCATAACCTCCCTGACGAGGCCGCGTCGTTGCGGCCGAGGTGGCTGGAAGTCAACTCGGCCACACGTGCGACGTCAAGAAGTAAATCCTTAACGGGTTGGCAACGGTGCCATCCGTTCTCTAAGTGAAGGCAGGTGCAACGGTCGGAAGAGCGCCGCCGACGCTGCCGTCCAAAAGGGTCGAATCACCCATCTCGCTGAGCGCGAGGGCGAGCGCCCCGAGCACCTCCGCACGGCCGCCAAGTGCCCCTGGAAGCACGGACAGTTGGCGCGCGGCACTGGGGATCGCGTACCGGCCGACGGACTCCCTTATGGGCCCGAGCACCAGCTCCCCGGCCTCGGCGAGATCACCGCCCAGGACCACCCGGCTCGGGTTCAGCAGGTTGCAGAGGTTGGCCACCCCACTGCCGATGTGACGGCCGACATCGGCGATCACCCGACGGCAGCCCGGGTCTCCGTCCCGCGCCAGCCGTACGACGCCCTCCATGGTCAGGTCGCTGCCGTGACTGGACTGGAGGAGCGGGAGCACATAGCGGGCGGCCGCGAAGGTCTCCAGACAGCCCCGGTTTCCGCAGCGGCATACGGGGCCTGATTCGTCGAGTGTAATATGTCCGATTTCACCGGCGGTGCCGCCGGGCCCGCGGTAGATCTTCCCGTCGATCACCAGTCCGGCGCCGACCCCGCTGGCGACCTTGATGTAGGCCAGGTCGCGCACGCCCTTGCCGCCGCCCCAGACCAGCTCGCCTAGGGCGCCCAGGTTGGCGTCGTTGTCCACGTGCACCGGTACGCCGAGCCGCCCCCGCAGCTCCTCGGCGGGCCGGGCGCCGGTCCAGCCGGGCAGGATCGAGGTCGAGCCCAGCGTCCCGGACTCCACGTCGATCGGTCCGGGCACGCCGAGGCCCACCCCGGCGATCTTGGCCGGGTCCACCCCGGTCGCCGCGATCAGCCGGTTTATCAGCTCTTCGGCCCGGTCGAAGCCCTGTGCGGCGGAGGCGTCGACGTCCAGCGGCTCGGACTCCTCGGCCAGCACCTGGTGGGCGAGGTTCCCGACCGCGACGCGCAGATGGGTATGGCCGAAGTCGACGCCGATGACGATGCCGGCGTCGCCGCTGAGCGAGACGCTGCGGGCGCGGCGGCCACCCGCCGAGGTGGGCGTGACCTCGACCGTTCCGCCGTCCTTGAGCTCACGGACGATGTTGGAGACCGTCGCCGCGGACAGGCCGGTCGTCCTTGCGATCTCCGCCTGCGTGAGGGATCCGGCCAGCCGTACGGCTCGGACCACCCGCTCCAGGTTGGCTCGGTGCAGCGACGACTGCGACCCCGGAGTCTCCACGACGACCTCCTGCGCGCGGGACCGCTTCGATGAGGCCCCGTCTATGTCCAACTAGTGAACTCTAAGCTGAGCCGTTCGGGTTGCCTCCCGTCAAGAGGTTGAACAGTTTCAGGGAGCCGGGCGCACGCCACACACACCGCTTCCAGGGCGGGAAGCGGTGTGCGAGCGATCGGTCACCAGGCGTTACTCCCGTTACTTCAGGGTTGCCGAAGTCAGGCCCGCCTGCACCTGGCGCTGGAAGGACAGGTACACGACCAGCATCGGGATCATCGCAATGGTCACGCCCGCGAACAGCACGGGGAGGTCGGAGGCGTAGCCCTGCTGCTGCTGGAGCTGGATCAGCCCCTGGGTCAGCACGTAGCGCTCCGGATCGTCACCGCTCTGTGGCTGCATGAGGACCGTCGGCAGGATGAACTGGTTCCACTGCCCGAGCGTGTTGAAGATACCCACGCTGATCAGGCCCGGCTTCGCCATCGGCAACATGACCTGGAAGAACGTCCGGGTGTGCGAGGCCCCGTCCAGGATCGCCGCCTCGAACACCGCCGTCGGCAGGGTCCGGAAGAAGGCGTGCATGAAGAACACCGTGAACGGCATCGAGTAGGCGACGTAGACCAGGATCAGCCCCTGGTACGTGTTCAGCATGTCCAGCCGCTTCACCATGAAGAACAGCGGGACCAGGGCCAGGAACACCGGGAACATCGCGCCGGCCACGAAGAAGTAGTACAGCAGCCGGTTGCCCCAGAACCGGTAGCGCGCCAGCACGTACGCGGCCATGGAGCCGAACAGCATGGTCAGCGGCACCGAGAAGACCAGCACGACGACCGTGTTGAGGAAATAGTCGCCGATGCCTTTCTCCCAGGCGCGCGTGAACACGTCGAGGGACCAGTTCTGCGGCCAGCCGAAGGCCGAGCCCGCGATCTGCGAGTCGGTCTTGAAGGCGCTGAGGATCAGCCACAGCAACGGCAGGACGATCATCAGGGCCCACAGGGCGAGGAACCCGTGCGAGAACGCGTTCAGCACCACGCCCTCGCCGCGCCGCTCGCCGGCCCGGTCCGAGGGCCGGAACGCGGGCTCCTTGGCGAGGGTGGGGGGGTTCTCCTTGATGGGTGCGCTCATCGTCGTCTCTCCCGCTCAGAACTCGACGCGCTCGCGGCGGGTGGCGCGCAGCATGACCACGGACAGGATCAGGGTGAGAAGCAGCATGACGACGCCCATGGCACAGGCGTAACCGCTCTTCCCGTAGTAGAGGAAGTTGCGCATCATCACCGTCGACATGACCTCGCTGGCGTGGTCCGGTCCGCCGCCGAACTCGCCCGAGGTCATGGTGGACACCAGGATGAACATGTCCATCGCCGCGATACCGAGGTAGACCCACGCGGTCTGCACGGAGTCCCACAGCAGCGGCAGGGTGATGCGGAAGAACGACTGGGCCCGCCCGGCGCCGTCGATGAGCGCCGCCTCGTAGATGTCCCGCGGGATGGACTGCATCGCGGCGGAGAACAGCACCAGATAGAACCCGACCCCGTGCCAGACCACGACCAGGATCAGCGCCCACAGCACGAAATCGGGTTCGTTGAGCCACTCGACGGGGCTGTTCGCGTCGACCAGGCCCAGCTTCACCAGAAAGCCGTTGAGCATACCGCCGCTGTCACTGCGGTACACGGCGCCGAACAGCACCGCGAGAATCGCCAGCGACAGCACCTGCGGGAAGAAGTACACCACCTTGTAGAACCTGGATCCGGCCACGCCCGAGACCCCGCCGGCCCGGCTGCGCCCGCCCGCGTTGAGCATGAAGGCGAAGAACAGAGCGAGCAGAATGGTGATCACCGGGATGAAGACCAGGAACAGGATGTTGTGCCAGATGGCACCCATGAAGATGTCGTCCTGGAACAACGCCTTGTAGTTGTCGAGACCGACGAAGTCGAAGGTCTGCGACTGACCCTTCCAGTCGGTCAGGGAGTACCCGAACGTCTGGATGTACGGCCAGATCACGAACGTCAGATAAAGCACCACGGGAACCAGGAGAAACCCCGCGACGAACCGGTACTGCCCTTTACGCATGAAACCTGCCCCTGCTGTCCCGATCCAAAGGGGCGCGGTGAACCGCGCGACAAGCCGCGGACGGCCCGCGCTCCGCAGTCCACCGCACCCCTACGGCACTCCCCGGAGAACTATTCCCGACGGTTGTTCTTGGACGCGGGATCCTTCGCCGCCTTGTCCACCGCGGCCTGCGCCCGCTTCAGCCACTCCTTGGGCTGAATTCGCCGCGCCATGAGCTCATTGGACGCGTTCTGGATCGCGGTGTCCATCTCGCTGTACCACTCGGTGTACAGGAACCGGAAAGTGTTGTCCCCGGCCGCCTTGGACGCCTCGACCGTGGACTGCGTACCGGGCCGCAGCTGGACGCTGGGGTCGACGCCGTCCTGAAGGATGGTCAGCGAGTTCGCCTCCTTGGCGAACAGCGTCGACCACTCACGGGACAGCATCATCCGCATGAATTCCTTGGCCGCCGGCAGATTGTTCGCCTTGGCCGGGATGATGAACGGCTCACCGGAGCCGGCGCGGATCGCCTCGAACGGCATGACGCTGTCCGGCAGCAACGGCATCGGCAGGAACTTCATGTCGAAGTCCGACGGCGTCTGCTTCAGCTGCTCGTTCTCCAGCCAGGAACCGCTGGTGATGAACGCGGCCTTGTACTGGTTCCACCGGGTCTGCGACTCGGTGTGGGTCAGCCCGTTGGTGCCGGGCATCAGATAGCCCTTCTCGACGACGTCGTAGACGGCCTCGACGGCGGCCTGCGCCGCGTCGGAGCCGACGAACGCCTTCGGATCCAGGTTGTCGATCGCCTTCATGGCGTCCAGACCGCCCTTCTTGGCGATCAGGTCCATGATGGCGACGTTGATGTAGTACGGGTACTTGCCCTGGTGTGCGAGGCCGCCGATGCCCTGCGACTTGGCGTCCTTGCAGACGGCGAGGAAGTCGTCCCAGCTCTTCGGCTCCTCCCAGCCCTTCTCCTTGAAGAGCTTGCCGGAGTACCAAAGGCCCCACACCGTGTAGATGTAGTTGAGGGCGACGACCTTGCCGCCCTGCAGCCCCGGGTCCAGCGTGCCGGGAATGACGGTGTCGCGGACCTTCTTCGCGGGGTCGTCCACGCTCGGCGAGTCCAGCACCTCGGCGAGATCGAGCAGCTGGCCGTTCTTGTACAGCACATCGATTTTGATCTTCTGGGCGCCGGAGTTGTCCACGATGTCCGGCGGATTGCCCGCGTTGAAGCGGGGCTGGAGCTTGCCGGTGATCTCCTGGGTCCCGGTGTGCGTGGAGGTGACGCCCCATTTCTTCTGGAACGCCGCCTCCCAGGCCTTCGCGTAGTCGTCGCCATATCCGCCCTTGAAGATGACGACGTCGAGCTTGCTGCCCTCCTTCACGCCGAAGGGGTTGTCCTTCGACGTCTTGCCCTGGGTGTCGCCGGACGATTCGTCACCCCCGCCACCACTGGCGCATGCGGACAGGAGGCTCATCGCGGGTACGGAGACCAGGCCGAGCGCGGCGGACCGTTTGATCAGTGCGCGGCGGCCGACACCTTCGGCGCCGGAGTTCTCTGCGGATGGGGATCCCATGCTCAAGTCCTCGCCTTCTGAACAGGACTCAGGCGGTGAACCGGATCCTCCCCGGCACCGCGGTCGGGTCAAGCAGGGTCGTGCGGGATGTGCGCGTCATGTGAATCGCCGACAGGTATAGTCCACTTCCCGCCAGCGGAGCAAGATCGAATGCAAGGTTCACCATCGGTCTTTTCCGAGTTGAGACCTCGCGGAAATATGAGTCCCCGGCGGGTTCCTTGCCGGAAGAATTCACGACATGCTGCCTGGAACGACTCAGCCAACACCCTTGACAGCACCGACCACTTGGGTCACTACTGGTCCTTGCGTACGGTATTTGACAACGTTGTCCACAGCGCGCAGGGAGTGGGTTGGCGGATGCGCCACAGAGTTCGGCACAGATGGAGTACGGCGGTCGGGACAACGGCCGCCCTTGTCATGGCCGTCGGTTCACAGGGTGTGGCCGTCGCCCTGCCGGAGGCACCCGCCGCCGACCGGGAGTTCACGTCCTCGTTCGAGGCCGGGGAGCCGGCGCCGGACTGGCTGAACACGGTCGACACCGCGCCGGACGGCAGCAAGCGGGCCGCCGGCGTGGACGGCGGCTACAGCAGCGGCATTCCGGGCAACGTGACCGACCACGTCACCGACGTACGGGCGAACGGCGAGAACGCCGGTGCCGGCGAGGTGAAGGAGAGCCTGGTCGACACCGAGCCCACCACCAAATGGCTGACGTTCACGCCCACGGGCTGGGTCGAGTTCGACCTGGACGAGCCGGTGAAACTGGCCCGGTACGCCCTCACTTCGGCCAACGACCACGACGAACGCGACCCGGCGGACTGGACGCTCCAGGGCTCCACGGACGGCAAGGACTGGAAGACCCTGGACACCCGCTCCGGTGAGGCCTTCTCGGAGCGTTTCCAGACGAAGACGTACGACATAGCGGAAACCGCCGCCGCCGAGTTCCAGCACTACCGGCTGGACATCACCAAGAACAACGGCGGAACCATTCTGCAGTTGGCGGACGTGCAGTTCTCCACGGGCGGCAGCGACGGGCCGGTGCCGCAGGACATGCTGTCGCTGGTCGACCGCGGCCCGAGCGGCTCGCCCACCGCGAAGGCGGGCGCCGGGTTCACCGGCAAGCGGGCGCTGCGGTACGCCGGCCGGCACACCGCGGACGGCCGCGCCTACTCGTACAACAAGATCTTCGACGTCGATCTGGCGGTCGGCCGGGACACCGAGCTCTCGTACCGGATCTTCCCCTCGATGGCGGACGGCGACCTGGACTACGACGCCACCAACGTCTCCGTCGACCTCGCCTTCACCGACGGCACCCACCTCAGCGGCCTCGGGGCGAAGGACCAGCACGGCTTCGGGCTCACCCCACGCGCGCAGGGCGAGGCCAAGGTGCTCTACGTCAACCAGTGGAACAACGTCGTGTCACGGATCGGTTCGGTGGCAGCCGGCAAGACCGTCGACCGAATCCTGGTGGCGTACGACTCCCCCGCCGGCCCGGCGAAGTTCCGCGGCTGGGTGGACGACGTCTCCCTGACCGTGAAGGCGCCGGAGAAGCCCAAGGCGCATGTCTCGGACTACGCGCTCACCACGCGCGGCACGAACTCCAGCGGCGGCTTCTCGCGCGGCAACAACTTCCCGGCGACCGCCGTGCCGCATGGCTTCAACTTCTGGACGCCGGTGACCAACTCGGGTTCGCTCAGCTGGTTGTACGACTACGCACGTGCGAACAACGCGGACAACCTGCCGACGATCCAGGCGTTCAGCGCCAGCCATGAGCCGAGCCCCTGGATGGGCGACCGGCAGACCTTCCAGGTGATGCCGTCCGCCGCGACCGGCACCCCGGACAGCGCCCGTACGGCGCGTGCGCTGCCCTTCCGGCACGAGAACGAGGTCGCGCGGCCGCACTACTACGGAGTGCGCTTCGAGAACGGCCTGAAGGCCGAGATGACGCCGACCGACCACGCGGCGATGCTCCGGTTCACCTACCCGGGCGACGACGCGAGCGTCCTGTTCGACAACGTGACCGACCAGGCCGGCCTGACCCTGGACAAGGAAACCGGCGTCGTGACCGGCTACTCGGACGTGAAGTCCGGCCTGTCGACCGGCGCGACCCGGCTCTTCGTCTACGGCACCTTCGACAAGCCGGTGAAGGAGGGCTCGTCGAGCGGGGTGAAGGGCTACCTGCGCTTCGACGCGGGCGCCGACCGCACGGTCACGCTGCGCCTGGCGACCTCGCTGATCAGCGTCGACCAGGCCAAGGACAACCTGCGCCAGGAGATGCCGGAGGGCGCCTCCTTCGAGGCGGTCAAGGCGAAGGCGCAGGGGCTGTGGGACCGGCTGCTCGGCAAGGTCGAGGTCGAGGGCGCGACGCCGGACCAGCTGACCACGCTGTACTCCAGCCTCTACCGGCTGTACCTGTACCCCAACTCCGGCTTCGAGAAGGTCGGTTCCACGTACAAGTACGCCTCCCCGTTCTCGCCGATGACGGGCCCGGACACCCCGACCCACACCGGCGCGAAGATCGTTGACGGCAAGGTGTACGTCAACAACGGCTTCTGGGACACCTACCGCACGACCTGGCCGGCGTACTCGCTGCTGACGCCGCGCCAGGCGGGTGAGATGGTCGACGGCTTCGTGCAGCAGTACAAGGACGGCGGCTGGACCTCGCGCTGGTCGTCGCCGGGGTACGCGGACCTGATGACCGGCACCTCCTCGGACGTCGCGTTCGCGGACGCGTACGTCAAGGGGGTCGACTTCGACGAGAAGGCGGCGTACGACGCGGCGGTGAAGAACGCCACCGTCGTGCCGCCGGCGTCGGGCGTGGGCCGCAAGGGCATGGCGACCTCCCCCTTCCTCGGCTACACCAGCACCGAGACGCACGAGGGCCTGTCGTGGGCGCTGGAGGGCTACCTCAACGACTACGGCATCGCCCGGATGGGCCGGACGCTGTACGAGAAGACCGGGGAGAAGCGCTACAAGGAGGAGTCGGAGTACTTCCTCAACCGCGCCCAGGACTATGTGAACCTCTTCGACTCCGAGGCCGGCTTCTTCCAGGGCCGAGACGCCCAGGGCGCCTGGCGGGTGGAGTCCTCGAAGTACGACCCGCGGGTCTGGGGCCACGACTACACCGAGACCAACGGCTGGGGCTACGCGTTCACCGCCCCGCAGGACAGCCGGGGGCTCGCCAATCTGTACGGCGGCCGGGGCGGGCTCGGCGACAAGCTGGACGAGTACTTCTCGACGCCGGAGACGGCCTCGCCCGAGTTCGTCGGCTCGTACGGCGGTGTCATCCATGAGATGACGGAGGCCCGGGACGTCCGGATGGGCATGTACGGGCACTCGAACCAGGTCGCCCACCACGCGATCTACATGTACGACGCGGCAGGCCGGCCGTGGAAGGCGCAGGAGAAGGTGCGCGAGGTGCTGTCCCGCCTCTACACCGGCAGCGAGATCGGCCAGGGCTACCACGGTGACGAGGACAACGGCGAGCAGTCGGCCTGGTTCCTGTTCTCCGCGCTCGGCTTCTACCCGCTGGTGATGGGCAGCGGCGACTACGCGGTCGGCTCACCGCTGTTCACCAAGGCCACGGTCCATCTGGAGAACGGCCGGGACCTGGTGGTCAAGGCGCCGAAGAACAGCGCGAAGAACGTCTACGTGCAGGGTCTCAGGGTCAACGGCCGCAGTTGGACGTCGACTGCGCTTCCGCACTCGCTGCTGGCCAAGGGCGGGGTGCTGGAGTTCGACATGGGGCCGAAGCCGTCCAAGTGGGGCACCGGCAAAAACGCGGCACCCGTCTCCATCACCCAGGACGACAAGGTGCCGGCGCCTCGCACGGACCTGACCACGGGCGAGGGCGCCCTCTTCGACAACACCTCGGCGACGAACGCGAGCGTGACGTCCGTGGAGCTGCCGGTGTCCGGGCGGGCGAAGGCCGTTCAGTACACGCTGACGTCCGCCGACCACGCGAAGGCCCCGACCGGGTGGACGCTCCAGGGCTCGGCGGACGGCGAGAAGTGGCGGACGCTGGACGTGCGCGCGGGCGAGTCCTTCCGGTGGGACCGGCAGACCCGGGCGTTCTCCGTGCCCCGGGCCGGTGACTACGTGAAGTACCGCCTCGTCCTCACCGGTGGGGAGACGACGCTCTCGGAGGTCGAGCTGCTCGGCCGGTAAGGACACGGGATCCGGTGCGGCGCCTCCCGCGCGATTCTTCGCGGGAGGCGCCGTTTCCTTCTTTGCCGGAGGCCGCGTCGTCCTCGCGGGAGGCCCCGCGTCGCCCTCGCGGGAGGCCCCGCGCCGATCTTGGGGGGGAGGCTCCGCGCCGATCTTGGGGGGCACCTCGTCGCTCTTCGCGGGGGCATCTCGTCGATCTTGGTGGGAGGCGCCGCTTCCCCCCCGCGCCTCTCCCCAGGTGGCCGCCGTAGGATCACAGGGAGCGACCCTCCTCGCGGGGAGGTACGCCTGCTGGGGGGCACGACGGTCGAACAGCGGAGGCATCGGCACCATGGACCAGGGACAGCCCCCAGGCGACGACACGCTGAAGGCCGCGGCCGAGACGTTCGAGCAACTGCGCCCCCGGCTGTTCGGCATCGCCTACCGCATCCTGGGCAGTGCCTCCGAGGCCGAGGACGTGGTGCAGGACGTGTGGATGCGCTGGCAGGACACCGACCGTAGCGTGGTGCTGGAGCCCGCCGCGTTCCTGGCGAAGATCACCACCCGGCTGGCGATCAACGTGGCCCAGTCGGCGCGGGTCCGCCGTGAGGCCTACGTGGGGCCGTGGCTGCCGGAGCCCGTGGACACCAGCGTGGATCCGCAGGTCGGCGCGGAGCGCGGTGAGGCGCTGGAGCTGGCCATGCTGCTGGTCCTGGAGAAGCTGAACCCCGTCGAGCGGGCCGCCTACGTGCTGCGGGAGGCGTTCGACTACGCCTACGACGAGATCGCGAACATGCTGCGCCTCAGCCAGGCCAACACGCGTCAGATCGTCAGCCGGGCCCGCAAGCGCCTGTCCGCCGAGCGCCGGGCCCCCGTCGACACGGCGCAGCACCGGCGTCTGCTGGACGCCTTCGTCGCGGCCGCGCGCAACGGTGACGTCGCCGCGCTGGAGAACGTGCTCTCGGCCGACGCGGTCGCCTACGCCGACGGCAACGGCATGCGCGGCGTGGCCCGGCTGAGGGTCCTGGGCGCCGGGCGGGTGGCCATGATCTGCGGCTCCGCCAAGAAGTTCTTCCCCCGGGCGGAGTACAGAGTGGTGGAGGCCAACGGCATGCCCAGCGTGCTGCTGGTCCAGGACGGCGTCACCGTCGCCCTGGTGAGCCTCACCGTGGGTCCGGACGGTATCGACGGGACCTACTGGGTCCTGGCGCCCGAGAAGCTGCGGGCGTACGAGCAGTCGGCCCACCGGCTCGCCGGCCACCCGTAGCGGTTCCCCGGACGCGAGACACGACAAGGGCCGCACCCCCGTTGCCCGGGGATGCGGCCTCGTCGCCGTGCCTGAAGCCTTACTTGCGGATCAGGCTGCGCAGCACGTACTGCATGATGCCGCCGTTGCGGTAGTAGTCGGCCTCACCGGGGGTGTCGATGCGGACGACCGCGTCGAACTCGACGCCGGTGTCGGTGGTGACCTTGACCGTGCGCGGCGTGGTGCCGTCGTTGAGCTCGGTGACGCCGGAGAAGGAGAAGGTCTCCTCGCCGGTCAGGCCGAGGGAGGCCGCGGACTGGCCCTCCGGGAACTGGAGCGGCAGGACGCCCATGCCGATGAGGTTCGAGCGGTGGATGCGCTCGTACGACTCGGCGATGACGGCCTTGACGCCGAGCAGCGCGGTGCCCTTGGCCGCCCAGTCGCGGGACGAGCCGGAGCCGTACTCCTTGCCCGCGAGGACGACCAGGGGGATGCCCTGCTCGATGTAGTTGCGGGAGGCGTCGTAGATGAAGGCGACCGGGGCGCCGTCCTGCGTGAAGTCGCGGGTGTAGCCGCCCTCGGTGCCCGGCGCGATCTGGTTGCGCAGGCGGATGTTGGCGAACGTGCCGCGGATCATGACCTCGTGGTTGCCGCGGCGGGAGCCGTAGCTGTTGAAGTCGCGGCGCTCGACGCCGTGCTCCGTGAGGTACTGGCCGGCCGGGGTGTCGGCCTTGATGGCGCCGGCCGGGGAGATGTGGTCGGTGGTGACCGAGTCGCCCAGCTTGGCGAGCACCCGGGCGCCGGCGATGTCCTGGACCGGGTCCGGCTTCATCCGCATGCCCTCGAAGTACGGGGGCTTGCGGACGTAGGTGGACTCGGCGTCCCACTCGAAGGTGTTGCCGGTCGGGATCGGCAGCGCCTGCCACTGCGCGTCGCCCGCGAAGACGTCGCTGTAGGACTTGGAGAACATGTCCTCGCCGATGGCGTGGGCGACGACGTCGTTGACCTCGGCCTCGGTCGGCCAGATGTCCTCGAGGTAGACCGGCTTGCCGTCCTGGTCGGTGCCCAGGGCGTCCTTGGTGATGTCCACCTTCATGGAGCCGGCGAGCGCGTAGGCGACGACCAGCGGCGGGGACGCCAGGTAGTTCATCTTGACGTCGGGGTTGATGCGGCCCTCGAAGTTCCGGTTGCCGGAGAGGACCGAGGTGACGGCGAGGTCGTGGTCGTTGACGGCCTGGGAGACCTCCTCCGGCAGCGGGCCGGAGTTGCCGATGCAGGTGGTGCAGCCGTAGCCGACGAGGTTGAAGCCGACCTTGTCGAGGTACGGGGTCAGGCCCGCCTTCTCGAAGTAGTCGGTGACGACCTTGGAGCCCGGGGCGAGGGTGGTCTTGACCCACGGCTTGCGGGTCAGGCCCTTCTCGACCGCCTTCTTGGCCACCAGGGCGGCGGCGACCATGACGTACGGGTTCGAGGTGTTGGTGCAGGAGGTGATGGCCGCGACCGTCACCGCACCGTGGTCGATCTCGTACGACGTGCCGTCGGGGGCGGTCACGGTGACCGGGTTGGACGGGGCGCCGTTCGGGGCGACCGCCGGGGCGTCGGAGGCCGGGAAGGACTCCTGGCCCGCCTCGTCCACGGCGTCGACGTAGTTGCGCACGTCCTGCTTGAACTGCTCGGCGGCGTTCGCGAGGACGATGCGGTCCTGCGGGCGCTTCGGGCCGGCGATGGAGGGGACGACCGTGGAGAGGTCGAGCTCCAGCTTCTCGGAGAAGTCCGGCTCGGCGGCCGGGTCCAGCCAGAGGCCCTGCTGCTTGGCGTACGCCTCGACGAGCGCGACCTGCTGCTCGGAGCGGCCGGTCAGGCGCAGGTAGTTCAGCGTCTCGTCGTCGATCGGGAAGATCGCGGCGGTCGAGCCGAACTCCGGCGACATGTTGCCGATGGTGGCGCGGTTGGCGAGGCTCGTGGCGGCCACGCCCTCGCCGTAGAACTCGACGAACTTGCCGACGACGCCGTGCTTGCGGAGCATCTCGGTGATGGTCAGCACGAGGTCGGTGGCGGTGGTGCCCGGCTTGAGCTCACCGGTGAGCTTGAAGCCGACGACGCGCGGGATGAGCATCGAGACCGGCTGGCCGAGCATCGCGGCCTCGGCCTCGATGCCGCCGACGCCCCAGCCGAGGACGCCGAGGCCGTTGACCATGGTGGTGTGCGAGTCGGTGCCGACCAGGGTGTCGGGGTAGGCCTTGCCGTCGCGGACCATGACGACGCGGGCCAGGTGCTCGATGTTCACCTGGTGGACGATGCCGGTGCCGGGCGGGACGACCTTGAACTCGTCGAAGGCGGTCTGGCCCCAGCGCAGGAACTGGTAGCGCTCCTTGTTGCGGCCGTACTCCAGGTCGACGTTCTGCTTGAAGGCGTCGTTGGTGCCGAACTTGTCGGCGATGACGGAGTGGTCGATGACCAGCTCGGCCGGGGCCAGCGGGTTGATCTTCGCCGGGTCGCCGCCGAGCTCCTTGACGGCCTCACGCATGGTGGCGAGGTCGACGACACAGGGCACGCCGGTGAAGTCCTGCATGATCACGCGGGCCGGCGTGAACTGGATCTCCTGGGACGGCTGGGCCTGCGAGTCCCAGCCGCCGAGGGCGCGGATGTGGTCGGCGGTGATGTTCGCGCCGTCCTCGGTGCGGAGCAGGTTCTCCAGCAGGACCTTAAGGCTGTAGGGGAGCCGGGCCGAGCCCTCCACCTTGTCCAGGCGGAAGATCTCGTACGACTCGTCGCCCACCTGCAACGTGCTGCGGGCGTCGAAGCTGTTCGCCGACACGACGGTCTCCTTCATTCATGTGCGCGTACCACCGCATCCTGCCGCCACGCCGTCTTGGCCGATCCGCTAAGGTAAGGCTAAGTTAGGTAACCCTTACTGCCAGACCGTGTGATGGCGCGCAGCCGCGGTGCGCCTCGGCAGATATCTCGATGTCGAGATAACTCTAATACATAGGGGCTGGATGGTCATGCCCGGACCCGGTGTGATCTCCTCCGCCCCGCCCTCCATGGCGGCCCGTCCCGCGCGGCACCCCTGATTCGGTCATCAGTGCGCGAAGCCGGGGTAACCGAAGGTGAGCCGGCGAGACCGGCGAGCACTGAATGGAGGCGCAGATGCCACTCACGTTCCGCAAGAGTTTCCAGATCCTGCCCGGGGTGCGGCTGAACATCAACCGACGCTCCTGGTCCATCACGACGGGCGGCAGGAACGGGCCGCGGCACACCCGCAGCAGCACCGGACGTCGTACGACCTCGGTGGATTTGCCCGGACCTTTCGGATGGCGCAGGACCCGTTCGACGCGGCGGCGTTGACGGACCGTCACCCGGACGGACCCCCCAGGAGGCGCCATCTCATATCTGAGATAGCCTCAGCCTCATGGCAGACGACTACCTCGTACGCATCGGCAAGCTCATCCGTGACGCCCGGCAGCACCGGGGCTGGACGCAGTCGCAGCTTGCCGAGGCGCTCGGCACCAGCCAGAGCGCCGTCAATCGCATCGAGCGCGGCAATCAGAACATCAGCCTTGAGATGATCGCCCGTATCGGTGAAGCTCTCGACAGTGAGATCGTCTCTCTGGGCTACGCGGGCCCGATGCATCTGAGGGTGGTCGGCGGGCGCCGGCTCTCCGGGGCCATCGATGTGAAGACGAGCAAGAACGCGTGCGTGGCGCTGCTGTGCGCCTCGCTGCTCAACAAGGGGCGCACGGTGCTGCGTCGGGTCGCCCGCATCGAGGAGGTGTACCGCCTCCTGGAGGTGCTCGGGTCCATCGGTGTCCGCGCCCGCTGGATCAACGACGGCGTCGACCTGGAGATCGTCCCGCCGGCCGATCTGGACCTGGGCTCCATCGACGCCGAGGCGGCCCGCCGCACCCGCTCCATCATCATGTTCCTCGGCCCGCTGCTGCACCGCATGGACCGCTTCAAGCTGCCGTACGCCGGCGGCTGCGACCTCGGTACGCGGACCATCGAGCCGCACATGATCGCGCTGCGCCGGTTCGGTCTGGACATCACGGCGACGGAGGGTCAATACCACGCCGTGGTCGACCAGTCCGTGCGGCCGGACCGCCCGATCGTCCTGACCGAGCGCGGCGACACGGTGACGGAGAACGCGCTGCTCGCCGCCGCCCGCCACGACGGCGTGACCGTCATCCGCAACGCCTCCTCCAACTACATGGTCCAGGACCTCTGTTTCTTCCTTGAGGCGCTCGGCGTCAAGGTCGAGGGCATCGGCACCACCACGCTCACGGTGCACGGCATGCCGACCATCGACGTCGACGTGGACTACTCCCCCTCCGAGGACCCGGTCGAGGCGATGAGCCTGGTCGCCGCCGCGGTGGTCACCGAGTCGGAGCTGACGGTGCGCCGGGTGCCGATCGAGTTCCTGGAGATCGAGCTCGCGGTCCTGGAGGAGATGGGCCTCGACCACGACCGCACGCCCGAGTACGTCGCCGACAACGGCCGGACGCGGCTGGTGGACCTGACCGTGCGGCCCTCCAAGCTGGAGGCGCCGATCGACAAGATCCACCCCATGCCGTTCCCCGGCCTGAACATCGACAACGTCCCGTTCTTCGCGGCGATCGCGGCGGTCGCGCAGGGCAAGACGCTCATCCACGACTGGGTGTACGACAACCGGGCGATCTACCTCACGGACCTGAACCGCCTCGGCGGCCGGCTCCAGCTCCTCGACCCGCACCGGGTCCTGGTCGAGGGCCCGACCCGCTGGCGCGCGGCCGAGATGATGTGCCCACCGGCGCTGCGACCGGCGGTGGTCGTGCTGCTGGCGATGATGGCGGCGGAGGGCACGTCCGTGCTGCGCAACGTCTATGTCATCAACCGGGGGTACGAGGATCTGGCGGAGCGGCTCAACTCGATCGGGGCGCAGATCGAGATCTTCCGGGACATCTGAGAAACAGTGCAAATCGTCAAAATTGCCACATGCGGCGACAGCCGCTGAACTTGCCCGTTGACCTGGGAAAACACCATCCGGCACCTTCCCACGGCTTCCCGTAGCTTCCGGCATCTTGTGCAGTCGATGTGCAAGATGATCAAGGATTGCTGACGGTGCGTCAGGGACGATTTTCGCGCGACCGAGGCCCCGTCACTCTTTACGGAGAGTAGCGGGGTCTCGATGTGTTCCCAGGTCAGAGCCACGAAGGCTCTCCCGGCTAGCAACTCTCTGTGCTAACTTCGCTCGGACATGAAGGCGCCGCCCCATACGGGCGAGCCATCGTGTGCAAACTTCACGGCGCCCTGCGCCCGCCTCGGCGGAACAGGGCGGCGACAACACCGGCGAGCACGCAACACAAAGCCCCGAAGCGCGTAAGCACTCCGGGGCTCTCTGTGGAACGGACCTGCCGGTCCTGTTAACCAACCGAAGACCGCGCTTATCAACTTTGGCGAGTAGAGCGCGCGGAACCCGGCCTCAGAAAACAGGTCCGAACCGATGTTTAGTCTGCCACACGGCAGGCTGCCCGCACGAGTCGACGAGCCAACTCAACCTGCCGTTTTGCCTCCTGCTGGCCTGCCTGCACCACGCCCTCCGGGCAGTGGCCCCACCGTCGCTGTCCCAGTCGAACCCTTCCTGACGATCATGCCTCTGGCGTGGCTGGCGCCCCTTCCCGGGGACGCTGTCCGCGTCGCCAGTCTCGTCCTCGATCTCGGCCACAGAGGACAGGGCTCGTACGCCTCTGATCAATGGATCGCCGATGCCCTCGGCCTGCACCGCGTGACCGTCAACGGCTACATGCGCGAGTTGGAACGGCTGGAAGACGGAACCGCGATGACCGCGGTCTCCACCCACCGCTCCACCCTCACCCGCAGGCTTCGACTGCTGCGCCGTGACGAGAACGGGGCCCCGTCGGAACGCTTCTTTCGCGCTTCCGCGTACGCCCGCAATGCTCTGCGCGGCAACCGTTTCAAGGTCTACGCGTACGCGTCGTTCTGCGCCGACACCGGGACCGAATTCCGTAACGCGCAGGCCGGCCGCGCCTGCGGCATCACGGGAAAGGACACCGTCCGACTCATCGTGCGCGGCCTGGTTGCCGAGGGCTGGCTTACCCAAACCCAGGAAGGCGGCGGCCTCCACGGCGCACGGTACGAAGCCCATCCGGCCCCGGTCCCCCACCCTGATCCGACTACACCCGCTGCCCCCGAAACGGCTACAGACCCCCACCCCGATCGGGCTGCACGGAACACCACCCTCGGAACACAACTCTCGGAACAAGCGCGCGAGGTCGTGTGTGGTTCCGCCCGCAGGGCGCATCAGGTTGTAGCGCGAGACCCTGTGGACACCCCGGCCACGAAGACGCTTCCGCAGGCAGTGGCCGCACGCGAAGCGGCTTCGCCGGAACCGCCGGACTCGCCCATCAATCTGACCATCTCGGCCGCTGCCCACCGCGTCCTCCGGGTGCTTCCGGTGAAGCTGAATCCCTGGCAGCGGTGGAAGGCGGGCGAGTCCATCGACCGGGCCGTCAGCGAAGTCTGCGGCGACGTCGAGCGCGTCGCGCACCGGATCAGCCGCCACCTGGCCGACGACGAGCGCGTGACCGACCCGTATCCGTGGATCGTCAGCCGCGGTCTGCGCAACTCCCCCTGTCCCGAGGGCGCATGCGAGGACGGCGTGATCTGGCCGACCGGCGAGACCTGTCGCATCTGTGTCGAGCGCTGGGCCGACCGCCGTGGAACGCCGGTCGCCTTCCGCAGCTCGGCGCCGGTCTTCGAAGTGACCCAGGTGTGCCAGGAGTGCGAACGCCCATGCCGGGGCGAGCCCTCCGCCGACGGGATCTGCGCCGACTGCCGCGCCGAGATCAGCCGCGCCTTCGCCGCTTTCCTCGCCCCTCGCCACGTACCCGCCGCCTCCGAGCACGAGCAGTGGAACACCGGCTGCGCTGCTGAAGTCCGCACAGGAATCCAGAGGTCAGCATGACCCGCATCATCGCCAAGGGGGTCCACGTGACCGCCGCGTACGACGCACGGACCAACTCCTCTCCGCTCGGCTGGCAGACTGCCGCCGCCTGCCAGGGCGAGGACTTGGAACTGTTCTTTCCCCGCGGAGCAGGGGGCGCGAGCACAGCCGCCCAGCACAAGGCGCTCGCCATCTGCGCACGATGCCCGGTGCGGGAGCAGTGCCTGAGCTGGGCACTGGAGAACCGCGCCGACTTCGGGGTCTACGGCGGCATGAGCCACAAGCAGCGCCGCGAGATCACCAACCGCGCTCCGGGGACCAGCCCGTACGCCCCCGGCACGGTCGGAGCCCCGAAGCCGCCCACTGGCGAAGCGAAGCCCGCCGTCGTCCCCCACTGCAAGCAGGGCCATGAGCTGACCGAGGACAACATCCTCATGCAGGGCAAGCGGCGCCGATGCCTGACCTGCGAGACCGCGAAGTCCCAACTGCGAGCGGTGGCATGAGCGGGCGCAGCAACGCCGCCAGTGGACACCTCGCAGGAAACCCCCGAGGGCCGCCCCGTCCGCGCACCACGCGAAGGCGGCCCCGCAACCGGTGACTGCAACACCGGCCGGGGCCTACGACGAACCCCCTACTACCTGGGAGAACGTGCATGAAGAACGTACCGCCTCGCGTCCCGTCGGTGGGCCGCCGGACCGCCAGAAAGGCTGCCGCCCACCTTGCTGAGGGGTGGAGCCCCCGTCAGCCGCAGCAGACCACGGAGAACTACCAGTGACCCGCGAGGATTACACCAGGGCAGAGGTCGAAGAGCCCACGGCGATCGAGCGGCCACAGGCCGACGAGCGCGCCGGCCTGCCTCACGAAAATCCGAGGACTGCGGGCGAAGTCGCAGAGAACCGCCGGAACTACATCGAGCAGCGCCCCAAAATGCGGATGGCCACCGCCTACGCCATGGCAGGCGTCGCAACCGCGCTCGCAGTCGTCGGCGCAGCCGGGTCCATCGGCACCATCAGCAGGGCCGCCATCGCCCACAACATGACAGGGTGGCTCTCTTGGGCGCCATGGGCGGGCGCGGAGGGTGTTCTGCTCCTCCTCTCGATCTACCGCG
Organism: Streptomyces sp. NPDC059861; assembly: GCF_042731435.1. Lineage (NCBI taxonomy): Bacteria > Bacillati > Actinomycetota > Actinomycetes > Kitasatosporales > Streptomycetaceae > Streptomyces > Streptomyces sp. NPDC059861. The sequence continues at coordinate 400,002 of NZ_JBHWJQ010000001.1, forward strand.
TGTCCAACGGTCTTCGCGGGCAGACCAGCAGCCTCGCCGTACGGCTCGCGTCCTGGGGTGCCACGTTCCTCGCCGTCGCCCTCAACATCGCCCCGCAGATCAAAGAGCACGACGTACAGGGCGTGCTGTTCCACGCCGCCATCCCGCTGGCGACCATCGCCGGTATCGAACTCCTGGAGCGCGAGGTGAGCAAGACCCTCGCCGTAGCCATTGGGCAACAGCAGTACGAGGCCGAGGCAGCCCAGCGTGCCCTCCTGGTCCGTGCGGACCGCTGGGTACGCCGCGCCGGACGTGGTGGCAAGCGCACCGCCCCGCTGTACCGAATGGTCGCCCGCCGGTACGCCGAGGCAGTCCTGAGTCAGGACCCCGCCAGCGTTGAGGACATGGCCATGCGCGTCCGGGGATTCGCCCTGCACGACGGTGCTCAGCAGTACCTCACCCCTCCGACCGTCGAGGTAACGGTGAAGCGTCACGACGCCGGCTCGGAGGAGCAGCGGCGGGCGATGGCCGATACCCGCCCCGCGGAGATCGAGGGACCTATGGTGCACCCGGCACTGCCCTCGGGCTCGGTACCGGTCACAGCAGCCCTGGCCGTCAACACCACGGCGTGGAAGGGACCGAACAAGGCCCGCCCGACGGTATTCGTCACTCCGCAAGTAAAGCCAATGACCCCTTACCCGCCAAGCATGGTGAACGGGGTGGAGAGGAGCGCAGCCGCCCTGCAGGAACCCGCAGCTCCAGTACCCGCCAAGGAGATCCGGGCCGTGCCCGCCGCGGAGTCTTTGCCGACTGTGGCGCCTACTGTCTCCTCGCGCTCTTCGGCAGCCGATAAGCAGGGCAACCGAAGAGCCACCGGGGTCTTACGGAGGCGCCCCACGCTCACTCATAAGCAGCGTATGGCCGCCATTGGGGACGCGTTTCCTGGCAGTGAGCCACTCTCGGTCTACGAGGTTCGGAAGAGGGTCAGCGGCAGGGACCAAGCGATTCGAGCCGCTCTATTGGGGCTGGACCGCTGGAAGGGCGGCAACAGCAGCGTCGAGGCTGCCGACCGGAACCCTTGATCGCTTTAACATCCGGCTGAGGGCCCTCCAGAGGCGCTACATCTGGGGACGCGAAATCCTTGGCCTTACACCAGGCGGTAACGGGCAGGTCCGCAGATCTCGACGGTCCGCGGACCCGCGTACACGGCGATGAACACCGTTTCATCGACGCCTCAACGATTACGCCAGGCATCCGATTCCGCTGCCCTAAAAGCGAATCAATTTGTCGTCCTGCGTGAGATACAGCACGTAGTGCCCTTGCAGTTCCTCATCGAACTCGGCGGGCGGATCATTATCAACGGCCACGATCTGCAATCGTTCCGAATACTCTTGCGCCTCGTCAATCAGCAATCGATACATGTCGTGGATGCGCTCCTCGTCGAAGCCACGACGTCCAGCATTGGCCGAAAGACCGTCAAGAACCAAAAAGCCAGGAAGTGGGAGTCCCCGATCAATCGCGACAGTGTGATGAGAAAGCGAATGGGCGACGTTCACCAAGGTCTTCAGGCCCTGACTAGAAAGCTCATCAAAAGTACGACCGCTGATCTCGGGAAGATACGTCTTCCTATTGATACGGACCGTTAGATCATCTTCGAACCGCGGAACGTTTAGCCGTAGCAGGTACTCCAGCATCTTGCCTTCGAGCGCGCGAATATTTTCCTCAGCGTCGGAGGCCGAGAACTCTCGCCCTTCAATCGCCGTCTCGATCTCGGCCTTCTTTTCTTCAAGCTCTTGCCGCGATGAGACAGTCTGCTCGAATCGATCAAGCAGCATAACGTAGTCGGCCATCTTCGCCTTCTCAGAGAGCAGATAAGCGCGTCGTCCAGCCGCCTCTTGCATCTCAACAGCGCTGTCGGAAACAAATGCTTCTGTGCTGGCGTTGAGTCGCTCTGACAATTCCTGTTCTCTGCGAGAGACAGCGACGCGTTCGGCTTCCAACGATTCGAGGCTTTGCTGTCGCAGAGCGATAACTGACTCGGTCTCTTGGATCTGTCCAGAAATCCGGTCCTGCTCAGCCAAGAAAGAGTCACGTGAAACCGCCGGTCGCGGGGGCTGCAAGCACAGGTAACAACTGTGATCCTTTGAGCGCGTGGGGGACACATCGTTACCACACCTGGGGCAGACGACGAAGTCGAAGTCGACCAACCACTCATCCGAAACAACCGCGCGGGTCAGTCGAGAAAATTGGCTTTTCAGCTGCTGAAGCAAATCCACTAGGTCTGTGAGTTGACCTTGGTGGCGCCGAATTTCCTCGCTTAATTCTCGCGCACGCGCCCGCTCTTCAAGCAGCTCCGCACGAATCCTCCCCACATCGAGCTCCGTGACAGACCGACGTGCGATATCGCGGGCTTGTGATGCCTCTCCCGTCAGCATCTCATCAAGCTCTGCCTCCCGTCGGAGTAGACCGTCGCGACTCGAAAAGGGGGTGCCTGCAAGGAATTTTCCTTGCAGTTCCTCGTCGCGGTCTAGAGCATTTATTTGGTTCGTGACACTCTTGAGCTGTGCCACCCAGCGGGCAACCTGCGAATCGTAGAGGCCATACGCAAGTTCAAATACCCAACGTCGCTTTTGATCGCGGAAGGGGTGCTGGTGGCCAAAGACCTGTGCATCGATCTCATCGCCAGTGACGACGCAATATCCAAGCCAATCGGTCATCGTTACAGGTGTGAGTCCTTCGGTCGGCTTCGAGCGCGCTTGTGGAACTTCGACTGCAGGTATGCCGAGCTGATCCATCAGGAAACGTGAGTAAGAGGCCTTGGCGCCCAACGCTGGCAGCCTGAATGCTAGCGGTTCCCTATCGTCAGACTTGCTCGCCTCAGCGATATCCACTGGAGCGGTTCGAGTCGTGACAAGAGGCCGATTAACAACCCAGTCACGACCGGCCAGGCCTAAGACCGCACGTATATCAGTTACATGCTCGGTTTCCGCCGGCAACGCGGACGGGACCGCTCCTAGTAGTGCACGCAGCAAGCGCACAAACGTTGTTTTACCCGTCATGATATTGCCATGAACCACATTGAGGCCATGCTTGAAAGAAACAGCGCGGCCACCACCCACGAGCTCAACCCGGCGAACCAACAGCTCGTAGGCCCTATCCGCTGATACGCCTTCCAAAGTATGCAGAGTCACGCAAGCTCCTCGTGCCATGTGGCGTCGGCCACTTCGGGGAGGTTGTAGAGGTAGTCCTTAAGAGTAGAGCCACTCTTGTCGAGATATTTGCGAAGGATGCTAACTCGATTCGCAATCACTTGGAAACTCTCGTCTTCGCGTAGGCGTTTGGCCAGCTCTGCTCCGACTTGCGTGGTCCCGTAGCCCAGTCCTGTGGTGCTGGGGAGTGCTTCTACCCGCACTAATCCGCGGCCGATCAGGGAACCGAGAACGGCGTAGTAGGAAGGATCCCAAGGTCCGTATCGGTAACGCATCATGCGAGCATCCAGGGGTGACTCATCGCCGTCCATTGCGCCCGCCGTGAGGTTAACTCCTACGTGCTCAAGCACGCGACTCAGATGCCGCGGATACCGCAGTAGAAAGTCCAACTTCGCTAGCTTCACCCGGCCCTCAAGGCAACGAGTTCCGCCACCCCTCTTGTGGCTGAACCCATCAATCAGAAGCAGTAGTCGTGCCTCAGCTTCAGGCGATGATCGAAATCTGTTCCTGTCGATACGCCTGGATGTAGGGGCCGCGGAAGTCATATCACCCTCCACGCGAACAAGCATTGATCCGACAGGTGACAGAGGAACCCATAAACACGCAGCCCGTCAGAATCAAACAGGTCATCACGGTCTAACTGGCCCAGTATAGAGGGGTCGCTCAGCATCTCAGCCGTCACAAACTCAGCCGGGCGCGTCGCCGCGACGGGGTTACTCGCACCACTCAAGTTCGCCTTCTTCGCCATAGCGTTAGCTACGGTTAGAACCCTCTTACCAAGCTTCTCGAACTGATGCTCGGAATTAGATCGACTGGCTAGAACCAGTTGCCTGTCTATTTCTGCTTCAGCACGCATCTCCTTGGCTTGGCGCAAGGTGTCCTCTGTAGCTCCGGCCCTGCGCAACTTGAGTTCAAGCATTGACGTAATGCTGCCAGCTGCCATGCGCTCAAGAAGCTTCTTGTCAGACTCACTAGGAGATGGCGGGGTAAGAGCGCGCAAGGTGTCCACTGTCAAGACGTGAACGCTGAAGTCAGGCGGTGCTTGTGTTTCGCCACTCGCTTGCTCACGATTGTTGAGGGCCTGTGCGACATACCGGTGAACCGCTCCCATCGGGCTCTCCCCGGCCTGCGCGGCAGCCGCAGCCTCCAACAGCCGCACATAGACTTCTTCGAGCTCGCTCATCGAGCAGGTTGGCCATATGACGGACATCTCCCTAAGCACCACCGCGTCCATGTGAGCGCGCGAAGGCTGCTGCACTTTGACGCTAAGCCGACTAAGGAAATGGTCCAAGTCATTTTTGGGGAGCCCGAGAGCCACTATCTTTTTCCGAATTTCAGCACTTGCCGATTTGGGGTCACCAAAAAAATCTGCCGTTTCCCTGGTCCCCGACATTGGACCCTCTAGCCAAAGTTCAAAGAATGAGACATTCTGAACATTTATCTGACAAGCGGCCTTATATGTGCGAATCAGGGAATCTATGCCATGCCCTTTATCGCAAGTCGATTTGGCACTCCAAGAACCTCGGTCGCGCGTTTTCAATTGGGCGAAGCGCACCAAGTTAGGATAGACAATGGCAATGTCTTCTAAACGTTCGCACACCACTTCCACAGCCCCCTCTTCGGAGCCAATGCAAGTCAGCCAATGGCGTACGGCTTGCTTAGCCTGCCAACGATACCTCGAAAATGTCTGTATGCCGGTATCTTCTCCTTGCATACTTGGAAGTGCGCTGAGAGTCGGCGGGATTTCCCCCTGGGCAGACCCCTCTACTGCCACTCTTCCCTCCAATTCATCGCCGCAAAAATCACAGATTTCGGATTACACAGTGAAATCATTGACTAAGTAGCGGAGAGTCCTTATTGATGTGCAGCATGGCCCCCCATTCAGTGACACAGAGTGATCGCGCGCGTCCCCAAGGTGGTCATCGTAGGGCCTGCCTGCAATAGTCGAAAGAGGGCCGCACAGTCACAATGTGCATGGTCGGTGAAGCCGGCACTCGTGCTAGAGGCGGTACGACGTGGTGGAGAGGTCGCGCCTGACGCGTGCTAGAGCGCGGCATGTCCAGCCCGGAGACAACCAGCTCGCCTACCCCCAAACCCCACTCAACGCGGTGAGGCGAGCCGGCTCATCCGCCTTGTGGGGGCCGGAATCGGCGGTTGTGGTGCCTGGCACCAGTGCTCCTTACTACTCGCGCGTGGCGCCCTCCGGCCACAAGACACGCACCGGGACGCCGTTTCGCTGGGCATACGAGACCACATCCGCAGTGCCGCCGTATCCCCACGCAGGTTTTCCGTCCCACACAGCGAACAGCTCGTCAGCCAGGCCGACCAGGATCTCGCTGCCCGCCATGTGTGCCTGAGAGTCGGAGGTAGTCATGCCGGTGTGGTGCACCTCAGCCGCGTGACGCATCAGCTCGTCATAGACCGGCCAGTGGTTCTCAGGGAGACTCTCGCGGTACTGCTCCGCAGGAACAACGACTTCTAGGTTCCCGCCGTGCTTGAGTACTGCGTTGGCGAACCAAGCATCTGGGCCGTCCGCAATGCACGAGATCCCGACCAGCTCAGTGGCATCAAGCTCGCGAATGGCCTCTTCGAGAAGCTGTCGAACCTGCTGCTCGACTTCCGGGCTCAGCCCTCGGTGCCCGGTGATCCCGACGCGCATGGACGCTTCCTCCTACAGGTAGACGCCGTGAAGGCGTTCATCGAAGTCACGCACCACCTTGGGCGGTGACGTCAACGACAGAGACCGACGCACCGCACGTGAGCGCTCTACGATCCGGCCAGAACGGTACTGGAGCCCTGTATCCAGTGCCCTGGATGCCAGGGCGAATGCCGCCTCGATTCTCCCGGCCGCGAGATGGCCGACTGCCAGGTCCAAGACGACCAGCGCCCGCTGTTTCGCGTGTCCGGAGGCCAGTGCCTCGACATCATCGCTGAGGACCCATTCCGCGAGGCCAAGGCGGGCGCCGCAGGTAACGCGGCACGCAGCCACCTTGTTCACGTCGAAATGGAAGACCCACGGCCACGGAGGCGGCTCCTCAAACGCGATCTTCTCGGTCAGGGCCCTGCTTCGCGTCAGTGAGCGGTCAGCGGCGCGCCGGTCGCCATTCGCTGCATGAGCGAGCGCATCGACAGAGCACAACCATGCATCGGCCACTGCCGGGCGTTGCTCGCCCAGGTACCGCCGCGCACTCCGCGCGAGGTTGAGCGCCTGCGCGCCATTCCCGGCGTGCGCCTCGAACTGCGCGAGGCTGCCAGCCTGGTATGCCGCAAGCAGCGGATCATGTGCGGAGCGTGCCGCCCGGATCGCCGAGCCGTACCAAGATCGCGCTGACCCGTGATCGCCCATGTCCCACGCCAACCATGCTGCCAAGCTCGCTGCCTCACTGCCGACGGCAGCCAATCGCGGCCGCTGCCCGTCTCCCACAGCGTCCCGCGTCACGCTCTGAATCAGGCGGATATGTGCATGGACAGCCTCAGCGAGATCGCGCGACGGTGTCGAGCTATCGAGTCTGCGATACGTCGCGGTGTTCAGCCGGAGGGCTGCCGCCTGGTTTCCCGTAGCGTCCACGTCCGGGGAAGCACCCAATATCGGGCTGGCCGCCACTGCTGCCACGCCACCTAGAAATTCGCGTCGCTCCACTTGCTCAATCCCGTTCCGCACCGTGCTTTGCTCGGCCAGTCCGACCATCCGAGCGGGGATGCCCAAGTGGGCGGCTACCGAAGCCAGGGTGTCCGTGCTGTAGGAACCGGTCCCGCGCTTCTCCAGGCGGGACACGGCTGACTGCGAGAGACCGCACGCCTCGCCCACCTGCTTCTGTGTCATGCGAGCTTCCTTGCGGGCCAGCTCGATAACCCTTCCGTAATCGCCCCCGCGAGATGCGTCTCTGATCACCGGTGACTGCAAGTTCATCGGCTTCCCCCCCACGCTACGAGCCTCAACCAACGGTGCCACGAACCCGTACCCGCCTAGCGCATATCCCTATGCGAGTGCCGCATCAGTTGATGATCCCATGCGCATGACCGGCGTTGACTGTGTGTCAGCCGTCGTGCGGCCACAGCAACAGACGTTCCACGCACGGCGGTTATCAGATCTGTGGCCCGTCCCTGATCCCCGTCCGGGACGGAGCCGACAAGTCCGACCGCAGAGGAGCCGTCCTCATGACCCGCCGAGCCCGGATCGCCGTAAGCGGTGACCCGTCCGCAGTCGCCTTCGCAAGAGACCGTGTCATGACGCAGATTCAGGCGTGGGGAGTACAGCCCGGCGAGGAGATCCTGAACGCGGTGAAGCTCGTCGCCTCGGAGCTGATCACGAACGCCGTTGTCCACGCTGGGGGCTTCATCACCATCGGTCTCTACTTCGATGAAGACCGGCTGCTCCTGGTCGTCCACGACACCAGTCCCGAGCCGCCCAGTCGTCAAATCACCACGGAGGACGACGAAGGGGGGCGCGGGCTGGTCCTCGTGGAGTTCCTTTCCGCACGGCACGGCTGGGAGCCGACGTGCCACGGCAAGAAGGTCTGGGCCGAGTTTGTCGTACCCGTGTCGGTGCCGGCCGCACGCGGTGGACTTTTGCACCAGCGCCTACGGGCCGCAGCCCCGCAGGCGTTTGTCCACGTCATGCCGGAGCGCTTCGCCTTGGCACCCGGAATGTGAGCGCGGTACGGCGCACGGCGAACAGTCAGCCCGCGGTGTCCGCGCATTCGGCTGCACAGCCCAAGTGGCAGCCGAATGCGGGGGTCCCGCGCTCCCCACGTCCGCGTAGCGCGGACGGTACCGATCAACTTTTCGGAGGTACTGGGATGGCCATCCCGACGACCGAGACGACGCCGATCCCTGACGACGAGTGGCAGCTCGACATCTCCATCACCGACTCGCCGCGGCCGGTGGTCAGCAACTGCGACACAAGCGACGGGTGCAAGTCCTCCTGCGCTTCCTCCTGCATCAGCTGACCTCCACGCCGAAGCCTGTGCCGGGCTGGGCACGTCCCCGGCCCGGCACAGGGCCAGCAGAACAGGACCAACGATGACGCGGACCAGTCTTCTCCAGCGCGGCAGCGTGCTCCTCCTGCGGGCCGCTGTGCTCCCTCTGAATGCCCAGCACACCCGATGGCCATCGGTGGACGACCCTGTCGACTGTCTCCGGTGGCTGAGCGGTATCTGGGCCGATCCCGCCTTCGCCGAGGCGGTATGCGTCGCCTCTCCGCAGCTCGCCGCTACCGTCGCCCAGGCCCTCGACGACCACGACGTCTCACCCAAGCGGGTGCGCAAGGCGACAATGGCGACCGCCCGCTATCTCTTGCGAGCTGCTGGACGCCCCACGCCTTTCGGTCTGTTCGCCGGAGTGGTCGGTGCGGAGTGCGGCCCTGCCCTCGTGCGGATCGGTACCGAGCACCGCCCCGTCGCCCGCCCAGACACCCTGTGGCTCGACCACGTTCGCCGGAACCTCCAGTGCCGCCACGACGTTCTGCCCCATCTGACCCTTCAGGCCAGTGACTTGACCGTGCAGCGCGGTGACATGCTGGAGAGGCCGCTTCCCGGAGGCCGTACCGCGAGCGTCCGCGTAACCCGGCCGCTCGCTGCGATTCTTGAGATGGCCGCCCTCCCCATTCCATGCCAGGAGGTCACTGACCGGCTCGTCACGCTGGGTGCCACCACGGAGCAGGCTTCACGGCTTCTCACCGGCGCATTGGAGGCGGGCATTCTTACCAGTGGCCTGGCAGCTCCCATGACCGAGCATGATCCCCTCGGCCACATCCTGAGCACCCTCCTGCCTCTCACGGCCCAACTGGATTCCGGAACCGTCGGCTGTCTCGACGAGCTGGTCGACGTGCACCGGCTCCTCATCGAACACGATGAGGCCGATAGCCAGGCAGCGGCGCAGGAACTTCGGGCTACGGCCGAGAAGCGCATGAGCGGCATCACCGATCAAGGCCGAGTGCGGCTCAGCGTGGACCTGCGTTTCGACGCCACCGTACGCATTCCCGGTCCGGTCCTAGAGGAGGCCGAGCGCGCCGCCAGTGCGCTGCTGCGCTTGACCCGGAACCTGGGCGAAAAACCTGTGTGGGCCGCCTACCACGCCCTTTTCTGGGAACGGTACGGCGCCGGCAGCCTGGTACCCGTTCGCGATGCCGCGGACCTTGCCGCCGGGGTCGGGCTGCCTGCCGATTTCCCGACGTCCTTGTGGCAGGAACCTCCCACGAAGATCCTCCCCCGCGACGAGCTGCTTATCGCCAGGGCGTGGCAGGCAGCGGTCAGCGGCGTCCAGGAGATCCGACTAACGGACGCGGATCTCGACGAGCTGTGCGCCAGCACGAACCTCGACGAGACAGCGACCGCTCCTCACGTAGAGATGGGCGTGCGGGTGTACGCGCCGACTCTTCAGGCCGTGGACCGTGGCGAGTTCGCGGTGTCCGTCCGCCCCGCCTGGAGCACTGGAACCCTCACGGGCCGGTTCGCCGCCACTCTCCGAAACAGCGGCCTCGCCGACGCGTACAAAGGACTGCCCACTCTGGTCGACGGAGCGCTGTCAGCTCAACTCTCCTTCACGCCGGTCTATCCGCACGCCGAGAACGTGGCGCGCACCCCCGCCTTCTTGCCGCATGTCATCCCGGTCGACGAGCACCGGGCCCCGGCCGCCAACCTCATTCCGCTCGACGATCTCGCCGTACTGTCCACCAGCACGCGTCTGTACCTGGTCAGCCTTTCGCAGCGCCGTGTAGTCGAGCCGGTCGTCCTTCATCCCCTCGCCCTGGAGAAGCAGGCTCCGCCGATGGCCCGGTTCCTCGCGCTCCTCGGGCGGGGGTTCGCGACGGCGTGGACGCAATTCGACTGGGGACCGCTCGCGGCCGGGATGCCATATTTGCCCCGTGTCCGCTACCGCAAGGCCATTCTGTCCCCGGCTCGCTGGCACCTCACGGCCTCTGATCTGCCCACCGGGTCCTTCCGGCCCTCCTGGCACGAAGCCCTGGCGGACTGGGCACAGAAATGGAAGTGCCCGCAGTTCCTGGAGCTGCGCGACGACGACCGCACCCTGCGGCTGGACCTGGCCGAGCCCTTGCACGCGCGGCTGCTGCATGCCCACCTTCAGCGCCACGGCGACGCTGATCTACTCGAAGCCCCAGACGAGCGGGAACTCGGCTGGATCGGGCACACGCACGAGATCGCTCTGCCCCTCACCTCCACCCGGCCGCCCCTGCCCCACCCCGACGTAACGACGGCCCCGGTCGTCACCAACCGGATGCTGCCGAACCCCGGCGACGGGCGGCAGCGCTGGGTGCAGGCCAAACTGTTCACCCACCCGACCGCCATGGACCAGATCCTCACCCGCCGCCTGCCCGGTCTCCTCGATGAACTCGGCGGCCCTGACAACTGGTTCGTCCGCTACCGCACCCCGCAGGAAGAGGATCACCTGCGAGTGCGGATCGCCGCGCACGGCCCGGACAGGCATGCCGCGGTGACGCAGGCCATCGCGCGCTGGGTCGAGCACCTGCAAGGTGACGCACTCGCCTCCCGGCTCGTTCTCGACGGCTACCGGCCCGAATTTGGCCGCTACGGTACCGGGGCCGTTCTGGAAGCCGCCGAGAACGTGTTCGTCGCCGACAGCGACACCGCCCGGTACGCGCTCACCGACCTGGCGGGCGTGGACCGACGAGTCCTGTGCGCACTCAGCATGATCGACATTGCCCTCGGGCTCATGGGCGACGAAGACGGCACACGCTGGCTGGCCACCTCTCCCGCCCGCGGCAGGGGTCTGCTCGACATCACCCGCCAGACGCTCCAGCACGCCCGCACCGACGCCCTGCCGCGACACCCTAGCTGGACGTACCGGCTCGGCGACGCGTACGAGCGGCGCCGCGTGGCCCTGGGCGTTTACCGGACCCAACTCGCCGATGAGCAGACTGATTCGGTGCTGGAGTCGCTGCTCCACATGCACCACAACCGGGTGATGGGTCCGGACCGGGAATCCGAGGCGGCATGCCGACATGCGGCCCGGCAGGCATGCCGCTCCTTCCGGGCACGGGCGGCGAGCCAGTGAACGACCTCACACACGACTTGGGCCGAGGACTCGCCGGAACCGTCGTCTACCAAGCTGTTCTCGCCCAGGACAGCGGCAAGTGGGAAGGCGTGCACACCGCTGCGAGAACCATGGCCGAGCAGCCAGCCGCCGCGCATCCCGCGAGCGCGAGCTTGTACCGCGGGGCACCTGCCATGGCCTACGCGCTGCACACAGCTGGCCACCGCGCCTACAGTTCCGCGCTCGACGGCCTGGACGATGCGCTCGCCACGCTCGTGACCGCGCGACTCTCGGACGCCCACCGCCGCATGGATGCCGGTCTGCCACCGCGCATGCAGGAGTACGACCTGATCGGCGGTCTGACCGGGCTCGGCGCGTATCTCCTGCGCCGCGGGACCCGCCCCGACTTGCTCGACGGCGTCCTGCACTACTTGGTGCAGCTCTTCCAGCAGCCCGTCACCGTCCACGGCGAACAGGTGCCGGGCTGGTGGACTGCGGACAGCCCGTCCGGCCAACCCGATACCGCCTGGCCGGACGGGCACGGCAACTTCAGCACGGCGCACGGCGTTGCCGGGCCCATCGCGCTCCTCGCCCTGTGCGCCCGCGCAGGACACACGGTGCAAGGCCAGCGCGAAACCTTGGAACACGCTTGCAGCCTGCTGGAGGAGTGGGCGCAACGCTCTCCCGGCGGTGGTACCGCCTGGCCGGAAACCGTCACCTTGGACAGGTGGCTTAGCGGACCGCGACCGCTGGCACACGCGGGCAGGCCCTCATGGTGCTATGGCACCCCCGGTATCGCCCGCGCGCTTCAACTCGCCGCGCTCGCCTGCAACCGCACGGGTACCCAGCGCCACGCCGAAGACGTCCTCACATCATGTGCCGCCGACTCCGAACAACTGGCGCGTATCACCGACGCGACGGTCTGCCATGGCTGGGCGGGGCTCTGTCTCGTTGTTGACCGGGCCGCGGCCGATACCACTCCCGGGAGCGCGCTCTCCCGCCTTCTGCCGTCCCTGCGGTCCCGCTTTGCCACCCACCTGGCACAGCAGGTGCTACCCGATGCCGCCGGACTCCTCACCGGGGCGGACGGCATCTTGCTCACACTGCACACCCTCAACCCCGCCCGTCCTGTTGCATCAGGGTGGGAGACCTGCCTCCTTCTCAACTGAAAGAGATTTCTGTGAACAACACCCCCGCCGTCGACGACCTACGCAACCAGCTCGTCGACCAGATCGTTGCTGAGAGGCCGCTGCCGGCTGCGGTCGAGCGGGCCTTGCGCACCGTCCGCCGTGAACTCCACCTACCGGGGCTCGACCCAGCTGACGCGTACGCGGACAGGGCGGTCTCGATCAAGGAGAACCCCAACGGACCCCTCCCCCTCTCCTGCGCGTCCGTGCCGACCACCGTCGCGATGATGCTCGCCCAGCTCGACGTGCAGCCCGGTGACCACGTCCTGGAGATCGGCGCTGGCACCGGCTACAACGCCGCGCTCCTCTCCGAACTCGTCGGACCAGACGGGCAGGTCACCACGATCGACATCGACTCCGATGTCGCCCTGCACGCCCGCGATGCGCTGAACCGGGCGGGCTACGAGCACGTCAGGGTGATGGAACGCGACGGCCTGAAGGGAGCACCCGAGCACGCTCCTTACGACCGGATCGTTGCGACGGTGGGCGTCTGGGACATACCTGCCACCTGGTGGCAGCAGCTCGACGACGGTGGCCGACTCGTGCTCCCGCTGCGCTGGCGCGGGCAGACCCGCTCCGTCGCGCTGACCCGCCACGGCAACACGCTCGTCTCCGACGACATGGAGCTGTGCGGATTCGTTCCCATCATCGGCCAGGAAGGAGAGCGGACCATCGAGCTGGCCAACGGCACCGTCCGCCTCCACGATGACCGGGACCAGCCCGTTGACCCCGATCTCCTCGGTGACGTGTTCTCCACGCCGCTCACCGAACTGTGGTCGGACGCCCGCGTTGGCAGCCAGGAAACGTTCGACGGGATCTGGCTACGCGCCACCGCCTCCGACGACACTGTCTGCCGCATCGAAGTCACCGGGCAGGCCCTGGAGGACGGCGTACGACGCCCCGCGATTCCCGGCCGCAGCCCCGCCCTCGTCTCCGGTGACTCCCTCGCCTACCTGATCGCCGAACGCGACAACGCCGATCCCGTGCGGCCCGCGCGGCTCGGGGCGGCCGGTTATGGCCCCGACGGGCCAGTTCTGGCCCGCAGCCTGGTCGCCCACATCTCCACCTGGAGCGCCGACCGTACCGCCGTGCCTCGCATGACGATCCACCCGGCAGACACGCTCCTCGACGACCTGCCCACAGGGCACGACATCCTCAAGGAGGACAGCCGCATCGTCCTTGCCTACGAGCAAAAATCTGAATGACCTGGGTATCGCCATAGGAAGAGACCCCAAATCAACTCCGGGGCCTCTGCAAGTTCCGCCCTGGCATCAGCCGAACCAAGGAACGGCGCCTGTAGCTCACGCATGCGCTCCGCCCCACGAGCACCGCAGGGCGGAGCGCTTCGCTCTAACGGCCCACAGCCTCGGCTGAAGGTTGCACACTCACCGCATCAGAACCGGTCAATCTTTGCGTCCCTACATGAACTACAAAGCGAGAAGCCATCGTTCTCTGCAACAGGGTTCCCGCAACTGTCGCACGAACCAAGGGGGCCGTGCTGCGTCCCGCACTGGAAGCAGAAGTATTCGACATTCCTTCCAGAGGCCATCTCCACGTCGGCCACGAGTGCCTCGTTTTGACACTCCGGGCACGGGGTGACGAGTTCATCGCCGCCGTCTTTCACGTGCGCATAAATGCTGTAGCCTTGCACGTTTTCGACATAGGCGGCTGCCGCGTCTCCCCCATCACGCCAAACCATCTGACAGAATCGGCAGACTGGCTCACCATCCACGAGAAGCGCGTTCTGCATACAAAGCGGACAGCGCACGGTCTCGTCGAGGAGCGGCTTCAGCTCTCCGCTCAACCGGTTCCACCGTGCAGTTAGGAACTTGTTGATGTCGGCGAGCCCTTCGCTGACCGATTCCATCTGACGGTCCAGGTCACGCCGCTTTCGGGGCTTAAGAGCAGGTCGGAGCTGGTCCCGGACGAACACCAAGAGGAAGTCGAGGACGTTCGCTGCGAGCTTCTCCACGGCCGGGGCCGGCACCGTCAGCCCGTAGTGCTGAAGTGCGTTGCGCCACTCAGCAAGTTTCTTCAAGTCCTTGTCAACGGAGCCGTCTATCCCCAGCTCCAGGCCCGCGATGCCTTGCAAACGCTTCAGAGAAGCAGATGTCCCGCAACTCTGAAAGTCTCCATTGTCGAACCTCTCACGCGAGGCGTTTTCAGGCTTCTCGAAGACGAGCGCCCAGTGCTCAAGCTGTAGACGCGCCTTCAGAAGAACCTCGGTAGCAGCCTGAAGATGGAGAACGGCGTACTTGAGATTCCGAGGGCTCGGCTTGTCCGCGAGGTGCTCAGTCACGCTCAGGAGGTAGTCGACACCGTTTTCTACAGGCTGAAAGGTCAGTTCTACGGGACCCCGCTTCCGCTTGATGCGGACGAACCGCCTCCCGGTCTTGGTCGGCTCCGCACCCGACTGCCCCTCATTCCCCTCATGCTCAGCGGCTCCTGAAGGCAAGTCCGAGGGAACCTGGGCGGCGTGGCCAGCATGCGAAGCGACCGGCGCCTCACGGAGTGCCGCGGCTGATTCTGGGTCAACTCCCCCACTCGCTTCCTCGCTGTTGGCGTCGACAGCGTCGGCCACGTTCTTCCTCCCCGCAATCCCTACCCGTGAGCCCCCTCAGAGTACCGACCGCCACCCTCCCCGGGACTGGCATAGCGCAGTAGCGAGTCATCGCCTCCAGCCTGCTGGTTCCCACGTGCATTCGCCCTCGGGCAACTCGTCCTCGTGCCTCCGTTGTGGCGCTGTCCGGTTCCATGGGAGGACCCACCCCCGTCGCTCACGCTCCTGCACGCTCAGGCGGTTGGCCAGGTGATTGACGAGTGCGTTGACGCGTGCGGTGGAGGCGTCCTCGCGGTATCCGCCCCAAGGCTTTTCGGGGTGGCGTCCTTCGCCGGCCGCCCGCAATTGGTCGCGCTCGTTCTCGCGCATCAGTTCGTAGGCTGCCCGCCCACGCCGTGTCTCCCATGCCTTCCGCGGAGCGGTGTCGACCCATGACACCGGCCTTCCTGTCCCGTCCAGTGACACGATCGGATCTACCATCCATGCGGGCGCCGTGGGGCCGTACGGCGCCGAGGGCGAAACCGGGGGTGGCTCCATCAGCGCTCTTTCCGCATACTCCCGTACAGCGCTCACCGGCTCGCATACGGGCTCCCCGAGGCTCTCTTCTACGCTGGGGGCCTCCGCCGCACGGGTCCGGGGAGCAGTGGGGAGACGGCGCTTGCGCCCTTGGTGCAGTCCCATGCTCAGTCCACCACGTCCGGGATGACCTGCGAGGGCTTTGGCGCGGTCGGCGACGACTTGCGTACGACCTGGAACGTCATCATCGACGGGTCCGGGTAGGGCCGCTCCCGCCACCGCGAACGGATGGGCGGTGGCTCCGGCGGACGGGAGAAGTCCACGACAGGGCGCATCGTCCGGCTACCCCGTTCCTTCGCTTCCAGGAGGTCTAGGTATGCGCGCTGCGCCTCGGGCGTGGACACGTCGATAACCGGCTCTGCCTCGGGGCGGCGCCGGTGCAGGATTTTCGTCAGTTTCATGTTCAGCACCTCAGTGGTGTGTGGAGTCGCCCCTCTACTGGCGCTCTCGTAAACCGGTAGCGGTGTCAGAAACACCAGCAGAGGGGACATGCGCGGAATGGGATCGGCCAGGGATCGAGGGGGCAACTGATATGCGCCCGAACAAGGGGTACGTCCGTCTCTCGGCGACGTTCTTGCAGCCCATGGACTCCGGCCGATGGGGTGGCCGTGGCCGCAGCGGGGCACCCCGGAAGACCAGCAGCGGGGGCTTCGTGCGTCATGGGCCCCTCTCGTTGAGCTGCTCCGCAAGTTCGTGCCACGCCGTCCCGCCGCTGGCCGGAACCGTTACGGCGCGCCAGGGTCGGCGCAGACCATCGCGGATGATGCGCAGGGGCGTCCACTCCCGTAGGGGCTCGACGTCGCGACTCAGGCTGCTGCTGGGCAGGCCCACCGCGTCCAGCTCGGTGCCGTCGGACAGGTAGAGGTTGGCGCGGACCGTCCGAACCCATCGGTGCCCGTTGTGCGCCCGCTCGGTGTCGAGAGCACGAAGCAGCACTGTCCCGCTGGTGATCTGCCACCACAGCACTCCGGAAGCCCAGTAACAGCCGCTCGGCGGCTTCGGATAGGCCGAGACACCGGGTGGCGTGCGCGCTCCCGATAGTTCGTACGCTGACGGCGGCCCATACCTCTCACGCAGCGTGCGATACGACGCGGCATACTCCGGCGGCGGCGGAGGGCGGGTGGCGGCGTACACGGCTCACACCACGTCGCTGTAAGCGGACTTCGGCGCGTCTGAGGAAACCGGCCGGCGGGGCATCTCGGCAGCACCCATTCCACGGTCGCGCGTCTTGCTGTTGTGATACCGCTGGATTGCCACTGCGTGTGCCTGACGCCGCAGGTCGGCGAGCGAGGGCGGGAAACAAACGTCGTTGTCGGCAGGGTCGATACGCGTCTGGTCGGTCATGGAAAGCTCCTTGATTCGAAATGGCCCCCTCTTATGGTGCACTGTGATTTTTCGCGGTCGATACTAGGGATAGCACCTATTCAAGGAGGCCCTTATGCGTTGGCGTCTCGGTGACACCAAGGTTGACGTTCAGAAGTCAACGACGCGGCATGAGCCAGGAAATCAGATTCCGCCCATCGTTCACGAGTTGGTGGAACTCGGCGAGGAGGACGGGTTCCGGCCCGGCTGGACCCATTCCGCCGTCGCCATCGAACCCGACATGCAGGGAATCCATCCGGCCGTGCTCGGCTGGCAATTCGAGGACGGTACCGGGCGCTGCCCCGATCCCCTGGTGTATGTCTGAGCCCTCACGCCGTATAGCAGGGGATCGGCGCCGAGGCCTCACTTGCGCCGCCTGCACCCACTGTGATGAGGCTCTCTGAGTTTCCCAACTCGCGCTCAGGCCCTTCCCAGACCGGCTCCCGTTCCCCACCCTGGGACGACCCCGCGCTCCATGTGAGTGTGTGCCCCGGGGGCGGGGGTCAGGCCAAGGGGTCGAGATGGTCAGCGCAAGCGGCCTGGAGGGCGCGCAGCTCCTCGCCCGCCGCGTCGATGGCGTCCGGGGTAACGGGGCCGGACCGAATCGCGGCCAGGATCTTCGTCTCCAGCGCCTGGAGGGTGCTGGCGGGTAGGAATGGCATCCCCACCGGGTATCCAGTGTCGATCCCGGCACGCAAGTCCAGGTGGAGCGCGTCCCAGCTCCTGAGCGCCGCGTCGGTCTTGTCGATGCCGTCGCGCTCGGCCTTGGCCAGGTCGTCGAGGTCCCTGAGCAGGGCTTGTACGTCGGTGTGGGTCTTGGTGCACAACTTGCGCACCCTTGTGTGCGTCTTATGTAGAAGCACGATCGCGCCCGCCGCGAGGGTCAGGCTGGTGGAGATGACCGGAGCCTTGTAAGTGGCGAAGAACTGCTCGCTTATCAGGACCACGGCGACGCCGAGGCCAGCGAGGTTGGACCATATCCGGTCGTGAGTTGCGCGCTCTATACGTTTAGGGAGTTTTTCGATCGGGAAGTTTTCGGGATCTCGCTCCTGGCCGCCAGCGGCCATCGCCAACCATGTACCCAACAGTGCCCACCGGAGCATGGAATACGTCAACCTTTCATCCCCGGGCGACTGCCAGATCTCAGGTCGGTTCCAGTAGGTGAGGATGACGGCGCTGGGGCCCGCGGCCCACAGGAAGGTCTTCACCTTCTCCGAGTCATGCCACCAGCGCGCCGTGAACACCTCGCGCTTCCACCACGGCACGCCGTAGAGCGCCATCGCCAGGCCGAGGACAAAGAGGAGGGTGCCGAGGGCCTTGTTCTCGCCTGCTTTGGAGAGGTTGTTGCCGTAGGTGTTGAGGAGGAGGCCAGCGGGGGCGCACCAGCGCCGTAGGCGGTCGTCGACCTGCTTGCGTATCGTCTGCGTTGTCTGCATGAGGTCTGTGATCGGCTGAACTCCGCGAAGCCAACCGCAATTTGATGAACTTGAGAGATTCGGGAACCGGAACCGGCCGTACCTCTAGCCCCGATCGTTCATGAGTCCTCGTCGGTTCGCTGATGGGGACTCTGTGTTTACGGGGTGCGGAATTTCGTGGGCTGGGTGCAGGACACTACGACGACCTGTGGACCGAGGAACCCTGCCCCGACGAGTACGACTTGGCAGTCTGGCAGGTACCCCGGCCCCCTGCGGGGGACGGGGTACTTCTCGTATGCTCCGGCGCATGCGACGCACCTTCATACTGCTCGCCCTCGCCGCTCTCGCGCTGGCCGGCTGCACCACCGAGGAGGACAAGGCCGCGAGGTACTGGGACGGCTACCGGTTCGGCGAGCAGACGGCGACGGACTACGCGAAGCGCGTCCTCGACACCAACTTCACGTACTGCACGACCGGCGGGGAGGTGGCCGCCCGGCAGGACATGTGCACCCGCCCCGGCGGCTCCGACACCCGGTACCCCGCCTCCGTGGGACAGCGGGAGTGCGCAGACGCGCTCCCTGGCGGCCTGGATGGCGACGAGCGCGACGCATGGAACAAGGGCTGCATCACCGGCATGGCTCTCGGTGTGCCGGACGTCGTGACGTACGGGGCCGATCCTCAGAAGTGATCCTCAGGACAGTCTTGTTGGCTGGCCGGATCGGGCGCCGGACGGCTGCGGCAGGGCGTCTCCTGTCGGCTCTTTTTGGCAGGCGTTCCGGAGACGTTCGTCCATTTCAGCCGTCAGTTCAGTCAGCCGCGCGTACAGCGCCTGTTCTTGCTTGGACAGGCTTCCGGACTTCATCCTCGCCAACAACTCTTCCGTGGCATCGGACAGGACGCCCAGGCAGGTCTGGGCCGCCTCGTTGAAGCCGCGATCGTACACACTGAAGTAATAGGCGCGTGCGCTCTCCTCGGCCCCCTCTTTGGCCACCTCTCGTACTGCGTGGCCGAGCTCGCGCAACATCTGCTTGCCCCTCGACATGCTGCCCCTCCCCTTCCCCGTACTCGACACCGAGCTGCTGAAGGTACCGCCGGTCTGGCCCAGTTGGCGATCACGACCGCTTACGCCCGGCTGGCGACTGCCTGCCTCCGCAGCGGGGCCTTCGCCGAGCGACGCTGATGCGCCGTGACCACCGTCGGGCGCTGGGCCGCCTGCTGGTCCCGCTCCTCCCCCGAGGTCGGCTTTCGCTGTCGGCCCCGGCCCTTGCCCATCGCAGGCCGGTCCCACTCGGCAGGCTTCGCCCGCTCGGGCGGCGGCGGGTACAGAAGGGCCTGGGCGGCGGGCAGGTTCTCGACAACGCCGACCACCTGCCCTCCATGCCGGTCCACTCTTCGATTGCGACTGCCTTACGAAAGGCTCTGGGGGATGCGAGGCCCCATGCTCTTCCAGTCCTTCGGCCGGGCGCTCTTGGGGCGCGTAACCGTCGTGCTCGACTCCGGCTCGGACTCGTACCGCCCGTAGCTGAGATCGACGCGCGGCCAATCCTTGTGCAGGGCGTTGACGACGTCCGTCACGCGGTGCGCAGCGAACGTGGGGCACCCGGCGATGTCGTCATAGGTGAAGAAGCCGGACGGAAACTGCCCGACGAGCGGGGCGGGGTCGGCGTCTACCGGATAGTGCAGACGCGCCGGAACGCCATTCTGGTGATTCGGCACGAAGATGAGGGGCTGCGTCACTGGATTCATGCTTCCAGAATCTCCCCCGAAATTTCGGCGCAGGTAACCGACAGAACGGGAGGCCAAAATTCGGGGGCCGAAGGCACGGACCACCACTAGGGAGAAGTGCATGTATACCGGCAACACCGTCGTGGCGCAGCTCTGCCAGGCTTCACGCCGTTGAGATTCAAGGGTGCTCACAGTATCCGCACCCTGGCCCAGTCGGACTGTGGCGCCCCTTCGGCATGAAATTGCGGACGGGGTAACTAGGTCCACGCATCTTTCAAGCTGGAGCCAGGGAGGATGCACTACCTCGGGAGAATGATTTTCAGGCAGTGTCGTTTCGCGCGACGTCCGTTTCTCTAAAAAATCCTCCCCAAATGGAAACGCCCCCGCTCCGAAAAGCGCGGGCGCTCCGTCCCGCGTCAAGCGGCGAGGGCAGCCGGCCGGTAGCCGCTGAAAATTTCGGTGACCCAGTCCGGTTCGATCACCGCGTGATCCTCGGCGGGGGCATCGACGAGGCGTACCAGGTCCTCCGCCTGCTCGCGCGGCGGGAGTTCGTCGTCCAGGCCGTGCCGTTCGATGATTTCGAGGAGGTCCCCGACTCGGTACTCCTTGAGCCGTCCAGTCTCGATGCTCAGCAACTTGCCCGCGTACACGCCCGGTTGTGCGCGCTTCAATAGGGCGTCGGTGCGGCGCTGGAGGCGAGCCCCAGCGTTGCCGAGGTCCCGCGCCTGCTGACGCAGCAGTACGGCGTGCTCGGTTTCCTCGGCGCTGGGGAGTCCGCGCTTCTTCCAGGCACGGCCGGTGGGCAGACTCGCGGTAGAGGCATCGGCCTCGGCAACGACTTGGGCGGTTTCCTCGGGAGTGGGGGCGTCGTCGAGGGTGTCTGCGTGGCGCAGACGGCGCCGGAGGGCTGTACGCAGGCGTGCGATGATGCTCACGGAGTTCTCCTACTCAATGGATCGGGTGGGGTTCTTGTCTCGCGAGGCCCGGTGTCGTTACCACCGGGCCTCGCTCTTTTCGGGCTACAGGACACCGTGCAGCGCGTTCTCCTCCCATCGGTCGTCGTCTTCGCGGTAACCCGCCATGGCCTTGCTGCCGCGTGCCCAGCCACCTTGCTTCTCGGCCTGGCGGGGGTCGTTGCCTGCGCGTTGGGACTCGGTGACCAGGCCACGGCGCGGGCTGTGTCCGGTCGGACGGATTTCCAACTCGCCCAGCTCGCCGCACTTGGTGATGACGTCGCCGACGGCTTCCGGGGAGAGTCCTGCGCTCATCACCGTGTGCCAGCGGGAATGCAGGCGGCGGTACGCGAACCCGTCGGCCTCGTCCAAGCCGGCCACCTGCTTCCACTTTCGCCAGGCGCGCACGGGGCAGATTGAGGCTCGGGAGCCGTACGGAACGACGACTTCGCGCGGCGCGACCTTGGAGACGCGGATGTCGACGATGAGCCCGCGGTCCTCGGGGTCCTCCTGGATGTCTCGCTCTCGCAGCCACGCCAATTCGTGCTCGCGACCGGCCACCGCGAAGTGCATGGTCATGATGGACAGGTTGCGGATGCCTGCGAGATTGTCGGGCAGGGCGGCGGCGACGCGTTGCATGTGCCGTACGAGCAGAGCCGGAGCCTGTCCCCGCCCGCGTTGCTCCCCCGCCTTCTCCATCTCCTTGACCTTCGCCTTCAGTAGGGCGCGGGCTTCCTCGGCAATATCCGCAGGAAGGGGCAGCTTGTGCTGTCGGCGGCCGGAGACGACGACGCCGGACAGACGGCGGTCGATGGTGTTGGGTGCGAGGAAGGTTCCGGCGGAGCGGCCGGGCTGAATCCAGCACCATTCGACGAAGAGCACCAGGGTTCCAGTGGTCACCGCGAGGACCGGCAGCCCCGCCTCCGTTGCGAACCGTTCCCAGGCACTCCAGTCTGCTTCGTATCCCTTGCGGGTCTTCTCGGGCCGGTTGTCCTCGACGTGTCGAGTAGCCGCTTCGTCGATCTGCGCGAGCTGCGCCCGGACTTCGGGTGAGAACTGCGCGGGCAACATGGGTGCGCCGGTCGCAACTTCTAGATCCGGCAGGATGCGCACTGCATCCATATCCGTCACGTGGTACCCCTTTTCTGAATCTGTCGGATCCTGGACCCCGGATATGTGACGTTATCCGGAGTCCACGGATCCCAACGACACATCAGACCTCACCGGTTGACGCACCCGATGCGGTCGCCCGGCTCCTCCTCATAGCGCCGCCGATTCGACAGCGCGCCCCCTTTAGGCATCGCTCGCTACCGGTGAACTGCCAATCGAGGAAGCACAGGAGGACTGAGCTTCAGGCGACGGGTCGGCGTGCCACTCCGTGCTTCGTGCGCCGCTGCCGTGGGCAGTGCCGTTTCTGTCGCGTCCCGGAGGCCGGCGAACAGACCCACGAATTTTCGCGGGCCGACGCCGAGCACCAGGAGCAGCACGCAAGGGCCAAAACGTTGACGCTCTCGCGGCCCAGGCACACGCCGTCGGCAGCTACCTCACTGGTCGGACGACCGCGAGGGATTCGTGCCACGCGGCCGACCAGAACACCGCCCAGGATGCCGCCGTTGTCCACACCGTTACCCAGGGCCGCGCCCGATGCGGCAAGGCCACTGGTGCCCATTCCAACGCATCCCGGACGGCCGCAGCTTCCCTACTCATCAGCTCCAGTTCCAGCCCGCGCAACTCCGCCAACTCCTGTTCCGCGGCTCGTACGATCCGCTCGGCCTCGGCAACGGCCATTGCCGCCACATCGGCCGCCCACTCCTCGACGTCCCGCCGCAGTTCCGCAGCCTCCCGGCGCAGCTCCTCGAACGGGTCGGCGAGGGCCGGTTCTGGCGCGTCCTGGTGCTGGACATTGACCCGGGCGGCAAGGTCCCTGATGCGGGCGACTGCGCCTCGCTCATCCACCCGAGCGGGAACGGTCAGCGCGTAGACGGCCGGTCCGCAGATGACTGTCCGCGGCTCCTGTTCCGTGTCCGCCGCCGGAGTTTCCGGGGCACGCTCAGCCGGCGAGTCCCCGCCGGAATTCTCTGCTGTGTCGGCAGACTCCGCCTGGCCATGAGCCTCCGGGTACAGCTCTCCCAGGTAGCGGCTGAGGTGCGGCATCCACTCCACGCCCAGCGCCACGCCCAACAGAGCGCACGCCATCACCGGCGCCACCACGTCGCCGAGTTGCTGGCACTGCGCGGTGCGCGACCCTTGTACGGGGTGCGTCGGCGGCATCGTGACCAGCTTTGCCACCTCGGCGATCGTGAACCGGCCGCCCTTCTCTCCGACGTCCACGGACCGGATCTTGCCCGTGACGGCAGGGATGACCCGGCCCATACGGTAGGCGTTCCCACCGGACGTCTTCCGCTCGCCGCGGGTGATGACCTCCCGATCCGCCGGGCGTCGTGTCGCGTCGCTGGCCCACGTCACCAGCTCACGCGAGGTCTCCAGGCTCACCCCGGAGTCACCATCCCGCCGGGCCACGAGAAGCGACCGGACACGGTGCGAGGGAGAACCGTTGTCCGCAGCATCCCGCACCGTCCACTCAGCCATGCCCCACCCGGCGAGCTGGAAGTCCACCCACACCTCACGGCGGATCTCCTCCGGCAGCTTCGACGACTGCTCGACGGCCACCCACTCCAGTGGAGCCCCGCCAAGCTGCAAGCCCAGTGACCAAATTGCCACTTCGAGCATCAGGCCGCCGGTCTTGCCGGTGTAGCCCTCCAGTGCCTCGCGCACCTGCGCCCACGACCGGCCGTCCGGCGAGGCGTACGAGGTGAATGCCCCCGGCACACCGGCAAGCGGGATCACCCCACCGGCCCGGCGTGCGTCCTCGAAAGCCTCACAGAGAATCTCGATGTTCTCCGCCAGGTGCCCAGCCCCTTACCGGCCTGCGTGTAGTCAATGCAGGGGGGTGTCACGATCAGGCCGCGCGTGTAGCGCAGCGCCGGGTGCGTCGGGTCCAGCGTCGTCACGTCAGCCTGAATCGCCGTGCACCCCGCCGCGCGCTGCGTCGCAACGGCGTCCGCGTTGGTGTCGACGCACACCATGTCGACTTCGACACCCAACACACCACGCAGCCCCACGCACGTTCCGCCGCAGCCACAGAACAGGTTGAGCACCCGCGGGGCGTCATCAACCATCGGCGGGTAGAGCCAGCGCGCCGGAAACAGCCCGGCCAACTCCTCGCGCTCCGCTGCGCTCAGGCTGTCCAGCCACTCCGCCAGCGACTCGGCGTCCAGTTCCAGGCCTTCCGGTTGCCGCTCCTCTTGCTCCGGCCGCCACACCTCCGCAGCAGGTACCTCTAGCGCAAGGTCTCGCGTACGAAACTCCTGGCGCCTCTCGGTATCCCCTATCAACACGGCCTGCCACACGCCGTTTATCTGGGCGTGGCAGACCAATTCCCACTCGCCGGGGACCTCGTCCACCGTCACCAGGTCGCCCGCGCTGAATGGAGCCCAAGGGTCTTGCGGCCGCTTCTGTTTGCCGTCCTCGGCCACCAGCTCCGGCTTCTGGTCGGCAGCCTCGACAGCTCCACGCGCCACGGCGTCCGCCAGGATCGCGCG
This sequence comes from Streptomyces sp. NPDC059861, assembly GCF_042731435.1. Lineage (NCBI taxonomy): Bacteria > Bacillati > Actinomycetota > Actinomycetes > Kitasatosporales > Streptomycetaceae > Streptomyces > Streptomyces sp. NPDC059861. Next base: position 424,583 of record NZ_JBHWJQ010000001.1, read on the forward strand.
CTTCATGGCCGGACGGGACTTCTCTCCCTGAACGATGCGCTCACCGCTCTCGCGGTGCTCCACGGTGTACGTACCAGCCAGCATCGTGACGGCGTAGACGTGCCCGAGCAGTTCGGTCCGCTCTGCGCCCTTCTTTCCGCTGAACGTTATGTCGCCGACCCTCGGCCCCCTTCCCTTGGCCACCGTCCCGCCAGGCTTCAAGGCCTCGGTCTGCTCCTCGTGCTTCCCCCTCTGCGCGGCCTCCTCCGGCACAGGCTCCCCCGGGATCTGCAGCTTCAGCAGGCCAAGGTGGAAGGCACCGTCACAGACGAAGACCTCACCGACACCCGCGACGTCGACCACCGCCTTGCGGGACTTGCCGCGCCCCCAGGCAAAGCCGGGCTCGCACATGACGCAGTGAACGCGCGTCTCGTCGTGCCAGCGCACGAACCGCAGCAGCTCATCTGACACCGACCGGAAGCCGAAGGACTCGATGTTCGACAGGGCCGCCTCACGTGTCAGCAGCGCCATCGGGCCATGTAGGAACTCGCCGGTGGCGCCGGTGACTTGGAACCACTTCTTCCCGTGCTGGATCAGCCGGAATTCCCAGCCGAAGTGGAACACTCGCTCATATCCGGGCCCGATCTCCTGAACCACCGGTTCCAGCGTCAGCGGCACCGGTCCCACATGCGGCCCGTACGCGGCCGTCAGATCCCGTACTCGCTTCTGCCGTTCCGCGTCCTCACGCGCGAGCATTACGGCCTTCTCGCGCGTCTCCACGCCCTCCCCGCCGTTGGAGTGGAAAAGGCTCGCGGAAGTCTGCGTGATCGGTAGCCGCTTCCACCCCCAGCAGCCGCGCTTTCCGCCCCACGCCTCCGGATTGTCGTGGCCCCACCCGAACACGTCGTACCGGTGTCCGTGGAATTCCACGATCTCCCCGCGCGGCTTGTGGCCGTCCTCTGGCTCGCCGTCCTGGTCGTCGTCGCCCAGCGCCGCCGCAGGCTCCGGCTCCGGCTCCGGCTCCGGCTCCGGCTCCGGCTCCGGCTCCGAGGCAGCATGCTCAGCGAACGCCCACTGGGCCCACTCCTCGGACTGCCAACCCTTGACCGTCAGCCACGCCCGGAACGAGGCAAGGAAGTCGCCGCCGGTGTGGTTGTCCTCGCACCACTCCTCGAACCCACGCGCCGGGACCTGGTGACCGGCCCCTTCCTTTTCCTCGGCCCACGCCTCCGCCTCACGGAAGATCCGCGTACGCCGCGCGTCCTCCTTGCAGTCTTCGGCGTACCGCTGCTCTTCCTCGTCGAACGACGGAGCATCCAGCTCTCGGGCCGCAATGCCGGTCTCTGCCTCAACGTGCAGCGCGCACATCAGACGGCCGGACACCTTGTACAGGCGCACGCCGTACGACTCGCATCGGTCGTCCCACCCTTCCGCATCGGGCATGTGGCAGTCCCCCACCATGTCCGGCACCGGAACCACCGGCAACGCCCGGTTGCGCACAGACAGCGGCACCACTTCCTGAAGCGTCATCTGACCCGTGGCGTACCGCTCCGAATATCCCGGCATCCAGTATTCGGAGAAATCCGGTCCGTCCTCCCAATCAACGAGGTCGTAGTTACGCGTCACGTTCGCCTTGGTCACGTATTCGCGCCCGTTGGTAATCGCGGTGTCATACGCGCCCCATCCGCCGAACCGAGCATCGAACGTGCCAGTCACGGCGTGCTCGTGGCAGACCTTTCCCCTCTCCGGGTCGCACAATTCACATTCAACCTCGACGGCCGGTGTCTCCGCCAGAAACTCGCCCGCTCCCTTAAGCGTGAGTTCAGGAATCACACCTTCGGATTCCTTGGCGTTGAAGCGACCGTTCGTCCAGTGCAGCTCAAACGTGGATTCCCCGCCGGTCTCGTCAGTCACGGCGTACAGGTCGAGGACGAACGCGCCATCCTCCCAACGTTCCTCGGCACTCCACCCCTGTTCAGCAGCCAGTTTGGCCAACTTCGAGGCGGATGCCGGAACTCTGCATTTTTCGGCATGCGAAATAGCCGCGCGTGCGGTGCTCACTCCGGAAATCCCCTGTCTCTACTCTCGCCGGGCTACCCGGGGTCGAATCCGGGCGCGCGTTTTCGCGCTAGAAGCAGTCTAGGAAAAATCTCCGCAGGATACCAGCGAAATACGCGCCAGAGAAAGGTAATTCGCGTGACAAAAAACACGGTCCACGGATTGAGAATCCACGCCCACAGGTTGCTTTTCGCGAGATATCGAGAATTGCGAAACAAATCCACGAAGGGGGAAATAAGGGACCCCCCACCCTTAAGTGATAATTCTAGATAAATGGGGGCCTGATGCTTCTAATGAGAATGCCCTGTCTCGGAGCAGGCAGTGTCCTGCGTGGGAGCAGTGACCTTCCCGATGTTACGCTAAATGCGTCTCCGTCTCGCCGGGGACACCAGCGCCGCCGGGGTCGAACCTCTTCACGAGGCCGGCGGCGCCTCTTCATTCCCGCCTCGCGTCGATGCATCAGCTCTCCGGCTACGCCGTGAGGCGAACGAGAGTCCAGTCGCGAAAAATCCGATCCCCACCGCCGTCAACCCCGTACTCTGGCCTGTTCTATTGATGGAGCGGAGGGAGTGCAGGCATGGGTGAGACCGTGACGGAGTGGCGACCGACTGAGCATGGGGCGAACATCGGCCACACGTCTGCCTGGATGGCACATCGGAAGGTCGCGCTCGACATCCACCGGATGCTCACCGAGGACAACTCGGATCACGCAATCCTTGACGCCCCCTACGTCGTGATGGCCCTTCGGCACGTGCTCCGAGGCGTCGAAATGGTCCGTACGCACCTCAAAACTGGGGAGGCGAAGCAGTTGCTGACCGAGGCGTTGGCCGACTTCGACAAAGCTGTCCCGGGCGGCAAGAAGGCGCGGGACGTGATCGAGCACTTCGACGAGTACGCCATGGGAGTCGGACGCCTTCAGCAGCCGCTAGTTCCGCCCAAGAACAGGAAGCCGGACGACGCTTTGTCCGAACAGTTCAACCGCGGACTCAGCTGGAAGGTCGTCGACGACGAACGCAGACCCCTCTACGCCGTAGGCCCGTACGAAATTGACCTTGTGCTGGCTGAGGACGCCGCCTTCCGGCTGGTGACCGACGCGTACGAGGCACTGCGCCTGGATGAAGGTAACCCCGTCCCTCGTGGGTGGACGTACGAAGTGCAGCGGGGGTAGCGCGGAGAGCGGGAGTCCGGCGCCGTGGCAGGCGCGGCCGGGGATGAAGGGAAAGGCAGCACTGGGGCAGCACGGTGGGCACAATGAGCAGCGTGGGGGATCTTCTATTGGCTCTTATCGCCGCCGGTTCAGCCCTTGCGGGCAGTGCCTTGACCGGCTGGTTCACCGTTCTTGCGGGACGCCGACAGGCAGCTGCCGCGCGCTATGCCGGAGACGAGCAGGCGCTTGCTGTGCTAACTACCGTGCAACAGACGCTAGACGAGCAACGAGTCGCCCGGCTTCAGGACGCGCGTCGGCAGGCGTACGCCCAATTCCTTGGGCGAGCCGAAGCAGTGGAACAGATGACCCGGACCTCCGTCCGAGATCCTGAACTCACCTCCCTGCTACGCGTGCTGCAGCTGGAGGGGCCTCAAGAGGTCTATGCGGAGGCGGTGTCAATGCATGACGCCTTGCAACGTCCTGTCAGGGAACGTCGTATCTACGGTGAGGCGAGGGCACGGTTTCTCGTAGCCGCTCGGGCGGCTATTCACGGCAACGTGGTGTTGCCGCCTGGGCCTGGCCACTAGGCAGACGTTAACGTCCTCGCGTTTTTCACCGAGCCTGCCTCACTTCCTCCGTCGCCCAATCTGTGTGGCAGTTGGCCCTAGAAGATCCGGAGCCGGCGGCGGCTGGCGAAGCTCTGACGCTTTCTGAAGTCCGCCGCACCCCGCTGTCAGACCTACGTGCAAGGCTGCGGGGATGACCTCAATCCGTACCCCGGCGCCGGTCTGTGGGCGCCGTCGTCGTGCCCCGATCACAGATCGCGAGGAGCACCAGTGGTGTCAGAACGTCGCTCTGTGGGAGGGAGCCGGGTGCGACCTGCACCTCACGGATGACGAGCACCAAGCAGTGCTCGACGGGCGCTTGCTCAACATCTCTAGTTCGGCGGCGCGCGAGCGCGCGGAACGCCGCACGCAGTCACTGCGTGCGGCGGCACGTCCGCCAGCATGCGCTTCGTGGAAGCCGTCGCTGGCCGTGGCGGTGACCTCCGTAGATCCGGTCGACGCGATCAGTGTCTTCCAGAACGGCCGCTGTGCGGGGTGCGGCGCAGAGAAGACGGCGAGTGGGCTGCGCCTGGACCACTGCCACGAGACCGACCTTGTGCGCGGCTTCCTGTGCCAGCCGTGTAACCGGATGGCGGACACCGCGCCGCCTAGGCATCCGCGTTGGATGCCGTACCGGCTGCGTCCTCCGGCGGTCATACTCGGCGTGACGACGTGGTACCCGCATGGCAAGGCGGGCCGCAAGAACCTGCACCCCTTCCCAGAGGTTGCGGCGCGGCAGCTCGCGGAATTCGCCTCGCGCAAGCTGGCGGGTGAGGCCCCTTCAATCCCCCCGCCTCGGCGGCTGGGGCCGCTTATCACCCGGCAGCTGTAACGATCGAGCGGCGGCTCATTCCAGGTCTCGGGGGCGAGCCGCCGGGCCGACAGCTTCGGTCCTCACCCTCGCGCTGATCTTCGGCACCGAGCGGATCAGGCGACTGGGTAAGCCGCGCACAACCGAAGGGAGCGAATAGTGCGAAGGGAACAACACGGGCACCCTGCTCACTTCCGCGCTCCTCCCTTCATGGAAATCACGTTCATCGCCTGATCTGGTGTCTCTTCGTCCCCTTGGTCCTCGGCAACCGGCTCGGCGAGATGCCACACCCAACCGCTGGCAAACGCACCTTGCGTCTTGCCGGACTTGATACCGGCGCGGCGCTTGGCTCGCTTCAGCTGGTCGACCGACGCGCCGATCTTCCTCGCGATGGCCGGCAGCTCGCTGGACGGGATTTCACGGAACTCGCCTGTTCCATGCTCCAGGAGGTACTCATGCAGGACGCTGGCGAGGTCAGTCGACTCCTCGCGTTCCGCTGCCGTCTGGCGTGGCGCTGTCAGCGCATCGTCAGCCGACACGTCCGACTCGCCGTCGACCACGACAAGGCCAACATTCACCGGTAGACCGTCGTCGGCGTCCACAAGCACCGACTCGAAGTGATAGGCCATGTCCGGCGCAAGCTGCGGAGCGTAACTGTTCTTCTTCTGGCTGACGACATAGGCGTTCTCGTCGACCTCGGCGAAGACGAATCCGACACGGGCGCAGTCGCTGTACGAGTGGGCGCCGGACATGCGAGCGGTGGCGTCCTCACCGTGACGGCGGTTGAGGTGCATAACGCTGATCAGAGTGGATTCGGTGCGCTCGACTACGGGTTGGAAGGAGTCGAAGACGGTGCGGATGGCCTGCGGATCGTTGTGCTTGACACTCGGGCCAAGGCAGGACATGACAGGGTCCAGCAGCACGAAACTGATCTCGTTCTCGGCCAGGAACTCCTCCAACGATTCGGCATCGTAGGGGAACTGCGGTACAAGGTCGTCGCGCTCCGGGGTACGAGCAGCGATCTTGAACACACGGTCGAGGTCCGCGTTCGCGGCGATCAGTCGCGGCTTCACGATGTGCTCGTACGAGTCCTCTGCGCAGAACACAGCGGCGTTCCTTGCCTCACCCTCGAAAGTGCCTGGCAGCTCGCCCCGGGTGAGGCGCGCCACTACATGCTGGAGGAAGTAGGTGGTCTTGCCGATGCCGCCGGGTCCCGCGACGTACCCGGCTTCCCCGAGGGGGATGATCGGATGGCCGTTCTCCTCCCACAGCCACGTTTTGCGCAGCGTCCGCAAGGTACTGAACCTGACACCGTAGATCTGACGGAGGACAGCCGGCCTTCCCCCTCCTGCCGTCCTTTCTGAAGAGTGCGCCGAAGAGTGCAGGTCCCCGACTGCCGCTCCCTTCGCACCCTTCGCTCCCTTCATGTCTCCTTCTTCGCGGGAGCGGGGCGGTACGCCCGCGTCACTCGCGATCTGCTGGGCGCGCTGGCGGAGTTCATCGTCGACTCCTTCGGGGACTGCGCTCCATCCCGCCGTCGTGTAGGCGTTCACGCTGCCGCCCCCATGTGGTCACGGCCCCACCGCAGGGCACGGCGGACGTAGTCACGCGCATCGCGCTCATCCAGACCAACGTCAACGCCCGCCGCCGCGAGGGCTTGCCGTGCCTGTGTCTCGTCGTAGTAGCCCGCAGCGATGTCCTCAGCGGCCCGGCAGGCTGCCCAATGCAGGCGGCCGTGACGGCTCTCGGTCTCCATGTCCACGGTGAGAACCTGCAATACCAAGCGCCACAAATCACCGCCGTACTCTGCACGGGCCGCCGTGCCAGCATCCGCACGGATGAGCCCGGAGTTGGGCATCGGCGAGGCCCGTAGCGCCCCCTCCAGCCACGCAGGGAGTTGGGCTACCGGCCTCTTCCAGTCCGACGCTTCGTAGATGCGTCCGGACTGGTGGCGGGAACCCGGCGCAATGACGTAGCCGCCCGCACCCCGGACGTCGATCCCACGTCCTCTCAGTTGTCCCAGGCCATTGCCCAGCCGCTCCTCTGGCGCCGAGAAATAGAAGTGAGTGCCCTTTCCTGTCTCCGTACGGAACGTGTTGGGGATCTCTTCACCGGCTTCGGAGGCGTATGTCTCCAGGGCTCCCGGGACGTCTTCGTCGATAACGACAAGAGCAGAAGGACCACAGGCGACCGCGATATTGCGCAGGCCCGTCATCTGGGACCCGAGTGTGACCAGGGAGTTGGTCGCCAGTTCCTTCCAGCGTCCAGCCGGATGCTTGCCTCGCTGCTTTGCGTCGCACGACCTTCCGCAAGCGCATCGCGTCGAGTCGGGATGGTCGCACGCGAAAACGTGGAAGCCGCGCTCCAGCAACCGCTCGGCCGCGTCGAGGATCCGGTGGCGCTCATCCCCACTTGCAGCTACCTGAAGTGGATCTTCCGGCCGGACAGCGATTCCAGAGTTCACGTCAGTTTGACGAGTTTTCACGTCGCGTTGGTAAGCTGTCATTGGTGATTAACTCCTGTCCCCTCTGGCTGGATGGATGGGGTAGAGGAGCCCCGGTGTGGCGACCGGGGCTTTCTCACTTCTGCGTCGCGCTGTGCCGCCGAGGCGGCATCTTGTGGGGCAGCGGGCTCCACTGGTGGCCATGGCGGTTGAGCCGGACGAAGTACCCGGCCGTCCACCCACCGATCGGTAGTCCTGCGAGTTGCTTGATGTGGTGCACCAGGTGCACCCGCCGCACACCGATCTCCTCCACTTGGCCGTCCTCACCGAACGCCCGCACCCGCACGTCAAGGCGGATGCGCTTGCCTGCGACTTGCCCCAGGCGTTGCAAAGCCACCAGGCGTCCCTCGTACAACCCCGGCCGGAACAGGGGAACTTCTGGGCCGCCCCAGAGAGGGAGCGCCCCAGGGCGCGCAGTCAGGCGGGCAACTATCTGCGCCGTGGTCAGCGCGTCGAATTTTGCGCCCACAATTTCGGGGATGCCACTGGGATCTGACACGCGAAGCACTCCGCATCTTCTGCTCTTGGCCTTCGCCGGCCGGGGGTTTGGGTTTGGGTGGTGGGAAGTTCAGGCCGCGACCGGAGCGCACTCGATGGCGTGCGGGCTGCAAGTCGATCGGTGATCGGCATCCAACTCCGTCTCCCGGTGCGCTTCGTCGAGTTGCGCAAGAGCACTGAGAACAGGGTCAGTCGGGTCCGGCTCGTAGAGGACGGCTGCGCTGATGCCAAGCGCCCGCGCGAGGAGACCTACGGCATAGTCGGGCGGTACAACGCGCCCGGATTCGTAGGTGTTGACGGCGTTCCTTTTCCCAGTGCGAGTGGCGAGTTCACGCTGAGTCAGTCCGGCCTGAATACGTGCCGCTGTTAGGCGGGCGGGGCTGAACTTGGGCATATCTTGGCTCCCGATTCAGTCGATGGAGTCGGACCACTTGAAGCGAATCACACTGGATTTTCTGTGCGTTAATATCTGATCTCCAGAGTCTCGATCGTGTCGCGCGACTCTCGAACCTCTCGGATTCCCTCCTCCTCGCGCGGCCAGTGCGGCATCACCGCGAGACCTACTGACTGACCTTGATCAAGCGCCATCGTGTAGTGCTGGAACGACGGCAAAGCGATGTTTCTCGGCCAAAACCGCAGGTGCACATCCGTTGTCCACTGCTCGGTGTCGCATCGACGGCGTACAGTCGGCCAAGTGCGCTACAAGCAGAAGGTGTTGCCACCAGCCTCAGGAACGTTCGCCAATGAAAGCGAACTAGCCGCGTTCGTGCTCGCCAAGATGGACCAGTGGTTCCACATCGAGGAGCAGGTTCAAGGGCGTTACTGGACGGGTGAGCAAACGCGAATAGATGCTGTACTGAAGCCCCGCGATCCCGATCCGTGGTTCGACAAGGATCCAGCGTTCGGCGTCGAGTTCAAAAATCTCGCCCCCAACTCCAGCGTGAGTGACCGTTACGGATGGGTGGCGCAAGCAGTGGGATACACCCATTGCGAATGGGAGGGTTACGGAAGGCTGGGAATCTTCTTGTGCCCGTCTCCTCTATCTCCGATCCTGGCCCGTGTCGAAGACATCCCAGTCGAGCGTCAGAGACGGATCAGCCCCGACATGTTGGAAGAGGAACGGCAGCGTGTTCGCGAATACGGGCGACGGTTCGGCAAGGAATATTCTGTGGAATACGTCGAACGGGAAGCTCTGCTCGCTCACAAGCGCCGACTCGGTGAGCTGACCTATGAGGACTTCACGGCGCGGGCTGACGGATACACAGACGCCGACGCACGGCAGCGGGAACTTGACCTTCGAGTTGCGATGGAGCTGACCCATCTTCTTGGGCAGCTAAATGTCGGAGAGCTCATGCCCTATGAGGGCGATGGGTGGATGCTCACCAGGTCCGGCGACAGGTTGTGGAGCGAGCGCAGAGGCGCGTCCCGCATCCCTTACAGCCTGCGCCCCAGGATCGGATCGCAAAGGCGCTAACGCCAACGGGGGCCGCACACCCGCGTCGAGGGCAGTGTCATGGCACCTGCCGCTTCTGCTCGGCCCACCACGCTTCGACGTCCTCCCAGTCGTACCGGAGGTACTTCCCCGTGCGGACGCCCTGCGGGCCCGTCTTCGCGTACCGCCATTTATAGAGAGTTTCTACGTTAACTCGTAGATACGCTGCGACCTCCTCCGCCGTCGCCTTGGCGCGCGGAGGTTCGCTGCGTGCTCCTGGACGCTTCGAGGCCATGGGGCTCTCCGTCTCCTGCTGATCGTTTCCCACTTCAGCCGACGGTAGAGAGCGGCAATTTTCCCCACAAGGGATCAATTTTTCATTCGCTCATATGGCGGCCGTATCACCTCATGTACCGCCAATACCATCAAGGCCGCCCGACGTTGAGGAGTTGCCTGCATGCCGTACGACCGTTGGCACAAGTCGCGCCCGAAGGCCGGAGAGCCGGTCTGCAAGGAACACGGCAAGGCTCCGACGAGGGATCACGGGGTCGGGAAGCGGTGGCAAGCGCGGTGGCGGGACCCGGAGGGCGTCCAGCAGACCGAGCTGTTCGCGAAGGAAGTCGACGCCAAGAAGCACGAGACGAAAATGCGGGCCGGCGTCGATGACGGGACCTACATCAACCCCAAGGCCGGGGAGATCCGGGTGAGCGAGCTGGTCACCCTGTGGCTCGGCGGCCAGACCTTCGACAATCCGCGTACGTACCAGCGTTACGAACAGCGGATACGGCTTCACGTCGTCCCCACACCTCTGGGGAAGATGCGGGTCAAGGACGTGTCAGCCTCGGCCCTGCGGGACTGGCTCAGGGGGCGACGCGATTTGCTGGAGGACTCAACCTTGCGGTTGGTCTTCAACAACCTTCAGTCGGCCTTTGACCTGGCGGTGGACGACGAACTGATCCGGAAAAACCCGTGCCATCTGCGTGCGGTGCAGGCCGTCAAGCCGAAGCGCGGCGGATCAGGCCCCAAGGAACTGGCGCTGAAGTGGGACGACACCGACAAGATCCGTGTCGAGCTGCCGGAGCGGTACAAGGCGCTCGTCGACTGCGGGCGAGGACTCGGGATGCGCCAAGGGGAGATCTTCGGTCTCAGCCCCGATGACATCGACTGGGAGCACCCCGACGGGCCGATGGTCCACATTCAGCGGCAGGTGGCGCACGACGGGCCTGTACTGGTCTTCGACAGACCCAAGGGCGGGGATGACGACGACCCCAAGGACCGCTGGGTTGAGCTGGACGACCCGGTAGCCCAGGCACTCAAGGAGCACATGGAGAAGTTCCCGCCGGTCGAAGTGACACGGCCTCACCGCACCAGGGACAGCGAGCCGGTAACGGTGCGGTTGATCTTCTACACCCGGGAGAAGACCGCCATCCAATCGAACTGGTTCAACAGCTACGTATGGAAGCCCGCACTCGCCGCGGTCGGGCTCATCGCCCCACTGGACCCCACGGCGAAGGGTCGCCGGTGGGAGAAGTCGCACGACAAGATGATGCATGCTCTCCGGCACCTGTACGCGTCCATGATGATCAACGGCGGAGTGGACGTGTACACGCTCGCGGACAGGCTAGGACACTCCGATCCGGCGTTTACTCTCCGTAAGTATGTCCACCGCGTCGCGGGCGCCGGGTCGAAGGTCCGTCAGGCGGTCAAGGGCATGTATGCGAAGGCTGCTTGACCTTGATCAACCCGCCTTGTGCAACATTTGTGCAAGATGATCTTCAGGCGGCGCCGTCCATGCAGGTCAAGACCATAGTGGTGGAGTTCCGGGACATCTGACGGTTCTCAGAGAAGCCACCAACGCACCCCTCCTGACCTGCACGAATGTAAGACGGGAGGGGCGTACAGGCGCCTCTGGGACTTTTCTGGGACTTTTGGCCGGGCGTGGAGGCTTTCGAGCGACACACACTCCACACGATGCGTCGTCGGAACGATGTCGCATGACGAGGGAGTGAGTCGGTACTCGTCGGACTCTGCGCCCGCCGCGCTCTCGAGATACGCCTCAGCGGGACCCCGTTCCAAGGTCCATGAGCAAGTCGTCCAGCACCGTTTCCTCCTCTACCCGGACACCGCGCTCGGCGAGAGCGACGGCCAGGGCCGGGTCCCAGGGAGTCGCAGCGGGCGGGCCCGTCAAATCCGGGGCTTCGGCCACTGCGTTCACTGCTGCTCGGTAGTCCGCCGCCGTGTAGCGCCACGGCCGCCAAGGGACGCTTCGCGCCAGTGCTGCGGCGATGCGCACACCGCCCCAGTCGAAATCGCCGTGATAGAGAAGGCGGACATCCCGCATCGACAGGTCGCGCAGCAACGTGAGCGCGGCGGCCGACGGTTGGCCCTGGAGGCACACCATGGGCGGACACTCCGGGCCGAGAGTGTCGGCGGCGGCGGACAGCACGGCCGGGTTCTCGCAGATGTGCACGGTTCTCGTCGTCGGAACGGAGGCAACCGGGAGGCGACCGGTGAGGGAGCGGAGTGTCAGCACCGCCGGCTCCCCCGCGTCGGCCATCCAGTCGAGGGCTGGCGTACCGCGCAGGTTGAGGGTGAGGACGGTCGATGACAGGTCGTCCTTGAGCAGGCCCGCCGAGGCCCACGCCTCCCGCCGCCACTGCGCACCGGAGCCGTCGGGGAAGCCGGTGAGGCAACGGATGCCGGACAGGACGAGCGTGGCGAGCGGCGTCCCCTCGTCCAGGGCATGGGCGCCCGAAAGGTTCCGTGCCGCGAACGTCACCCGCGAGGTCGGGGGTGACGCGGGCAGCGCACGCAACGCGCGCACGGCGGCCTCCACCAGGGGGCCCGCGGCCTCCGATGTACGAGCGAGGCGCCGTACGAGACCGTCACCGCGGATCCGCTCGGCCCAGCGGGCCAGCTCCCCGTCGAGGATGCCGAGCGGGGCGTACGCCTCCTCCCAGGCCCGTTCCTCCTTGTTCCGTGTCTCCGCGTGGGGTACGACCGGGCCGGTGAGGGTGACGACGGCCGCCGGCAGTCCGTCGGGGCTGATACCGGAGCGACGCAGGATCTCGTCCACGGTGGCGAGGCGAATGCTCAGGGAGCCGCTGGATCGTGGTGCCCGTCCCAGCAGGCGTTCGATGGCGCGTCGTTGGGATTCATCGGGGTCGGACAAGGTGACGGAGCCGGTGAGCGGCCGGCCGCGGGCCATACGCTGCCGCACGCGGTCCACGAACCAGGCAAGGCCGGGATCGCCGAGCAGGCGTCCGAGGCGCTCCGTATCGACGTCGGTCCGGGCTCCTACCGGTGTCGTGCGTCCGGCCGCCGTGCGGCCGCCGTCGCGGTCATGCGGGGTCGCCGAAGGGGTCACGTCCACAGGGCCCCCTGTCCGCCGGAGCTGCGGACGACGGCGGTCCGTGCTGGCTCACCGGAAGGACTCACCGGTCCGTCGGCCCCCTCGCCGGAGTCCACGGCGCCGGCAGCTGCGTCCGTCCGGGCACCGGGCTCCGTGCCGCGCCGCCGTTCACTGCCGTCCCATTCCCACCGTGTCACCAGCACGGCGTCGATGTCGTCGACGCGGGAGAGCTGGGCGATGGCGATGCCCGGCACCTGGGGGTAGCAGGCCCATTCGCGTTCGCTGGTCATGACGACGTCGAGGTCGAAGGCGCGGAGCAGACCGAGGCACTTGGCGCGCGAGTCGTCGTCGACGCCGGCGAACGCCTCGTCCAGGGTGACCAGGCGCGGGGCGTGCGCGCCGCCCGAGCTCGCGTAGTGCGAGGACGCGGCTGCGAACAGGGGCACGGACGCGGCCAGTACCCGCTCCCCGCCCGAGGCAGGTCCGGTGGCCGGTACCCACTTGCCGTGCTGGTGGCGTTCGACGCCGAACTCGTGCCAGGACCGGTAGTCGAGGGCGGCGGTGAGGTCCTCCAGCCAGCTGCCGGCGCTGTCGTCGGCCTGCCGGTGGGCGATCTGCTCCTGGAGGAACGCGCCGACCGCGGCCCGGTCCTCGGGCGACCACGCGTCAGCGGACTGACGCAGCCGTTCGCGGGCCTGGGCCAGTCCCTGCGGCGCCCGGCGGGACGCTCTCCACACCAGCCGCAGCTTCATGCCCGTGGAGGTCGGGCGCTCCTCCAGCTCCCTGTTCATGGCGGCCACCTGCCGTTCGGCGGCCCCGATCAGTTCCTGGAGGGTCCCGGCGACCTCGGTGATCAGATGGGTCTGGAGGATCTCGCGCTCGCGTGCGGACAGGATGCGGGTCAGTTCCGCGACCTCCACGGTCAGTGCCTCAGCGAGTTCGGGCACGGCCCGTTCCCGGCCCTGGTAGACGATGTCGACCCGCATACCGTCCTCGCTCGGGCGGGCGGTGGCCGTGTGGCCGTGCCGCGACAGCGCGTCCTGGAGCCTGCCGAACTCCTCGCTCAGCCGCTTCTGAACACGCTCCCAGGCCGCGTCGGTGTCGTCGACCGAGGAGAGCCGGGACTCCACGGCCCGCGCGAGGGCGATGGCGGGGGTGGCCGCCCACGTCCCTGCCCCGTCGTCCGGTACCTCGATGTCGGGCAGCGCGACGGCGAGCAGCCCCGTCGCGGCGAACCGCTGGAGCGCCGCAACGGCTTCCTCCCGCGCGGCGGTCGCCTCGGTGACGTCTTCGGCGAGCCGCTCGATGCGTCCCTCGGCGCGGCTGGCCCGCCGGTCGGCGTCACTGTGCTCCGCCCGGGCCTGCCGCTGCTCGTGCTCGCAGACCCGGGCCGCCTCGGCCGTCTCCTCCAGTTGCCTCTGGAGCTCGGCGACGGCCGCTCCGACGGTGGAGCGAAGCGTCGCGAGGTGTTCGTCCGCCGCCGCGGCCACCCGAGCCGCCTCGGCAGCGCGCTCCGCGAGTTCCGAGACGAGGAGGTCGGCCCGGCTGGTCTCCTCCCGCTCAGCGGTCACCGCGCGCTCGGCCTCCACGCGCTCGCGCAGTGCGGGCCACAGGGCCGCCAGGAGGGCGGTGTGGTCGGCGAGCGCCTGGCGCACGGCGCCCAGTGCCGTGGGGTCGGCGGGGAGGTTCAGGGCCGCCGCGGTGTCGGCGAGTTCGGCCGCCGCACGGTCGGCGCGCTCCGCCGCCGGAGCCAGTTCTGCGGCCCGTTCGTCCCGCCGGGCGCGGGCGCGCCGGGCCGCCTCGGCCGCGGCGGCGACGCGTGCGTGGGCGCGCCGCAGGTCGTCGTCGCCGGGCAGTGCAGCGAGTTCGGCGTCCAGCGTGGCACGGCTCCCGGCCACGGCGTGGGACTCCTCGGCCAGTCGTTCCCGCTCCGCCGTCAGGCCGTCGATCTCGTCGCGCAGTTCCCCGATGCGAACGCGGCGTGCCTGTTCCCGTGCTCCTTCCCCCACGTACTGGGCGCTGTCCTTGGCCCAGCTCCCGGTGAGCGCCCCGACGCGGAAGCGCCCGTCCGCGCAGACCCAGGTGTCGTGGCCACCGGCCTCCCAGGATGCCTCGCGAGGCCCGTCACCGCCGACCGCGGCCAGCCCGATCGAGGCGAGCAGACGCGCGACCGTCTCCTCCCCCACGGCTGCGGCCCCCGCGTCCGCGGGGTCGACCGCCGGGCACAGCGCGCGGTCGAGGCCGGTTCCGCCGAGCAGTCCGACCGGATCGAGCAGCACGTCGTGGCCGTCCGCCGCGACCGCGGAGCCGTCCGACCGCACCCACGCGTCGAGAAGCCCCGACGCCTCCAGCGCTGCTTCCAGTCCCGCGCGGTCGGCCCCGGTGACGTGCGGGCGGAAGTCGACGAGCCGCCACAGCGGAGCGCCTGGGTCCCGGTCCCGCACGCCGGGTGTGCGCGTGGGGGGAGCCGCAGGGCCGCGCTGCCGACCCGTTTCGAGGGCGGTCAGTTCCTCCACCGCCAGCCGCTGCCGCTCCGCCGTCGCCGCCTCGCGGTGGGCCAGTCCGGCCGCCCGGTCCGCCAGGCGGGAAGCAGCGGCGCGATGCGCCTCGCTCGCCGCCCTACGGGCCGGCATCGGGCCGTCCAGAGAGCTCGCCCAGTCTTGTACGGCGTCCAGGACGCCGGGCAGCCCGGGCAGCCGCAGCTCCACGCACCCGGAAAGACGCTCCCCCACGGCCGTGACCAGCGCCCGCCCCTCCCGGGCGATGTCCTCCTCCGCCTCGGCCAGCCGCTCCTCGGCGTGCACGGCCTCCTCGTCGGCCTCGTCGGCGCGCAGCCGGGCGGCACGGTGCCGCTCCTCGGCCTGCTCGGCCCGCGTGACGAGCTCCGCCACGTGCTCGACGGCGCGCCGCCTGCTCGCGGTCGCCTCGTCCGCATCCCGGCGCAGCACCGCGTCGGGGGCTCCCTCCGTCCTGGGGAGGTCGAGCCGGGCAGCCGCGGCGCTCTCGGCCACCCGGTCCCGGATCCCGTTCAACGACTCCCGGGCTGCCGTGAGCCGGTTGTCCGCGGTGGCGAGCCGGCCCAGGGCCCGGGTGTGAGCCTCGGCCGCCGTACGCCGGTCCGCCTCGGCCCGCTTCAGCTCTGCGGCCGTGCGGGAGGCGTCGTCCGCCGCCCGGTCGAGCGCGCGGGCGTCACGCATCTCGGGCCGGGACCGCAGCGTGGCGTCCTGAGCGGCCAGCCGCGCGGCCCGCTCGTCGAGGGCGGCGCCCCTCTCCCTGGCCTCCTCGCGGTCCACCAAGGCGCGATCCCGGTCCGCCTGCGCCCTGGCGAGTTCCCGTTGCAGGTTCTCGTACCGGGCGTGTTCGCGGCGGGGCAGGCGGGCGCGGCGCCGGGAGGCGAGGCGGGCGTAGCGGCGGTAGTGGTCGAGGAACGCCGAGGACGCCTGTTCCGCCTCGCGGGCCGCCCGCAGTTCCTCCTTCTCCTCGTCCAGCGACCGGAACGCCTCCGCCGCGTCGGCGACGACCGCCTGATCCATCGGCGGGAGCGCCTCGGTCAGTGCCCGGGACAGGGCGGCCTCGCTGGGGCGCTTGGACAGCTGGGGCTGGCGCAGCTGGATCAGGAGGTCGACGAGGGCGCCGTAGCGCCGCTCCCCCAGCCCGAACAGGGCTTCGTCGACCGCCCTGCGGTAGGCCTTCGCCGTGTCGTACACCATGCCGTGGCCGCCTACGGCCTCGGCGAGCCTGTCCCGTGACAGTGCCGTCCCGGTCGCGTCCAGCAGGTCGAGGCCCGCGCCGATCCGCTGGTCGGTGACCGCGAACCAGTGGCGGGCGATACCGCGGCCGGCGACCGCCTTCAGTCCGCACAGCAGCGTGCGGAAGTACGCCTCACCCGTGTTCCCGTCGCGTCGTCCGAACTCGATCCAGGTGTAGCCGAGTCGTTCGGGGTGCGGGTGTGCGCCGCCCAGGAGGAGGTTCCACTCCATGCGCTTGCCCGGGTCGCCGTCCGGTTCGACGCGACGGGCGGAGAGGTCGCCGTCCAGGAGGAACGGCAGGGTGAGGGCGAGCACCTTCGACTTGCCGGTGCCGTTGTTGCCGCGCAGCAGCAGGCGGCCGTCGCGGAACCAGAACTCCTCGACGTCGTAGTGGAAGAGATCGGCGAGTCCGATGCGCAGGGGCCGCCACCGGCCGGGCGCGGGAGCGGGCAGCGCGGGGCCGGGCGACTCGGGGCCGGGGAGCGCGGTCACGGGGCGGTTCACCTTTCGTCCTGCACGGGTTGCACGTCATGTACGGGTTGCGCGGGTCGTTCGGTCATGGGGGGCCGGCGGGCCCGTCCGGGTTCCCTGACGACGGGTTCGCCGACCGCGTACCGCGCGAGGGCCGGCCGCGGTACGACGCCCCCTTGGGTGCGCTCGGCGAGTCCCAGCGCCACCAGCCTGGCCAGCGCCTTCTCGACGAGGTCGGGCTCCGCTCCCGGTTCCCTCGCCGACTTGGACCAGAACCCGCCGTGCTCCACGGCCAGTTCCCGTACACGGGCCGCCAGCTCCGCCGGTTCGACTGGCCGGGTCGCCCGGGCCAGGTGCCCCGCCAGCAGCAGGGTGATGTGACCGTGGGTGCCCTGTTCCGGCATGCGCGCGTCCGTGAGGTCGTCCATCGGGTCGACCATGGCGATGCCCTCGGCCCGGACCTCAGGGACGAGTCCCGTCAGCTCGTTGATGCGGGCGGTGATGAAGCCGCGCTGCCGGGTGAGGTAGGCCAGTTCGTCGTCGGTCAGGTCGTCGTAGTACAGCACCGGGTCGTCCAGGAGGATGCGGGTCAGTTTCCAGCGGACCGCCCGGAACCTGAGCTCGTCACTGTCGAGCACGGTCCACGCGGTCATCTCCACCAGGCGCTCCTCGAAGCCCTCGGCCTCGACCATGGAGGGACCGCGCAGTGACGCGGGCATCCCGGCCAGCACACGCCGCCGCACGTCGTACAGCACGTCGCCCGATCCGCTGACGTAGGCGTCCTCGTCGCCGGCGACCCGCCGCAGCACCCCGAGCCGCAGCAGCATGCGGACGACGGCCGCGAGGTCGAGGCGCTCGTCGCGCCGCTCCAGAGTGAACGTGATCCCGGCGGCGACGAGTTCGGGATCGGCGGCGGCCAGGACGACCTGCTCGGCGAGGCGGCCGAGCGCCACCTGCGACTCGCCCCGTTCCAGTGCGGCCAGGGCCAGACAGAGCAGGACGTAGCGGCGGCGGGTGAAGGGCAGGGCACTGCGGGCGGCCTCGCGCGCCGGGTGCGTGGCGTCGGTGAGGGTGCCCGGCGTCTTGCGCAGCCGTGCGGCGTCGGCGTCCGTGCGCAGCGTCCAGCCGACGTTGCGTTCGAACCACTCCCGCAGCTCGGCGGTGTGCCGGCGCACCAGCTTGAACTCGTCGACGTACGGACCGTCGGCGGTGAGCAGCGGCTCCTTCAGCAGGGCGCGTGCGGCCTTCTGGAGGTCGGCCTGCCGCTGGCCGTCGAGGACCTCGGCGAGGGGGCCGCTCATCGGTCCTCCGTGAGCCGGGGAGCGGTGTCCCGTCGCGGGGCGGGGAGGGGAACCGGTGCCGATGCCGGTGCGGCGCGGTCGCCCTGCCCCACCGTGAGGTCGACGATGTCGATCAGGTGGTCGGGGCCGCTGAACACACCGTCGGGAGTGCGCACTTCGGCCGTCGATCCGTCGTTGAGGGCGGTCAGCCGGATCTCCATCGAGCCGTCCCCGCTGGTGGCGACGGTGGTGATGGTGCCCGGCCGCCAGGTGGCGAGCGCGTCGCCGAGCAGCCGCAGGAACAACTGGAAGGCCTGCGGGTCGAGCCCGCCGAGCCGGGACAGGCGCACTGGCCCGTCCGTCACGAGACGGTCCCGCGCCCGCCTGGTCTCCTCCGTCTGCCGGGCGGCGATCTCGGCGAGCCGGCGCTTCGCCTCACCTCGATCGGCCACCCGGCGCGACTTGCCGCGCCGTTCGTAGCTGCCGGTGCGGCGCAACTGGGGGCTGATCCTCAGCGGTCGCGCCGCGCTCCACGGGGTGGAGGCCGGCTCCGGGGAGGCTGTCCGTTCGGCGAGGGTGTCGGCGTCGACGGTGAGGTGCCGGGAGGAGTGCAGCCCGAACGCCACGCGCCACAGCCGGTGCCGCGCCGCGTCGTCCGGGGCCTGGGCGAACCAGCGCGCGAGGGTGCGGAAGTCGGCTGAGCGGTCCGAGCGTCCGGCCCGCCGCTCGTTGAGCTGCCGTACGACGGCCAGGAGCTGCGGGATCGAGCCTAGTGCCCGCCCGCGCAGCAGTCTGGCCTGCGACTCCCGTCCCTCTCCCGACACGAACCACTCGGCGAGCCCGGACCACCGGGCGGCCCACCGCTCGTACGCCACCGCCTCCGCCCGCTCGGCGTCCTCGGGAGCCGCGTCGGCGGCCTCGCGGGCGGCGGCGAGCCGCAGCAGCGGACCGACCCGCTCCTGCTCCTCCAACTCCCCGATCAGCAGGGCGATCCGCCCGCCGAGGGTGATGAGGTCCTGGATGAAGCGCTCCAGGTACTGAATCAGCCGGTCCTTGTAGGCAAGGAACGCTTCGACCTCGATGTCGTGCAGGTCGATGGTGCGCTGGAGCGAGCCCATGAAGGCACGGGCGTTGTCGGCGAGGTCGGTGAACCGCGCAGTCAGCACGGACAGCGCGACGTATGTCTTGGCCGGGTCGGGCTCGTCCTCCGCGGCGATCACCAGGAGCGCCCGCAACTGCGTGACGATGTCGTGCAGCGCGACCGCCTGGAGTTCGCCGCGCCGCCCCAGCACCTCGTCGTACGTCCCCAGCGCCGCCTCGGCCGCCTCACCGGCCCGGGTGAGCTGGTAGATGAACCGCCTGCGGTAGAAGTCCTCGACCGCCGTCACCCGCGCGTGGTCCGGATCGGCCCGCAGGTTTCCCCACTCCACAAGCTTGTCCAGCGCCTGCGTCACCGCTTCGAGGTCGGCGGGCCTGTCCCCCTCGTCCAGGGCGGCGTGCACGTCCTCCGGCCGCAGATGCACCGCGAACCGCTCCTTGGCGGCGAGGAACGTCCGCATCACCTGGCGGTAGAGGGGGGCGTTGGGGGCGGTGAGGTGGGCGAACGGGGTGTAGTCGACGGATTCGGGAGTCTGGGAGATCTCGGAGCTCATCGTCGACCCATTGTTCCGGACCGGTGCCGGCGACTGTACGGGATGTCTGATTTTTGCTGATGGCATTGGCTGTGCGCGCCTAACGAGGGTGCCACCCGGTTCGGCAATGCCCTAGCTCCCGCTGGTGGGACGCGACCTCAGTGACCGAGGTAGAGGAACCGTAGGTAACTCGCGTACGAGAGCCCGTGCTGCCTGACCTTGGCGGCCTTGAGGGAGGCACTCAGCGCTCCATGGAGCGCGCTGTTCTGCTGGAGTTCGACCGCCCGCCGGCTGAATTCCTGCCGCTGCTGCCGGGCCCGGTCACCCGCGCGCTTGTTCTCCCGGCTGAGCCGTTCCTGACCGTCCTCCAGTTCCTTTCGCGCCCTGGCGCGCGAAGCATCGGTCTCGGACTCCACAGCCTTGCGCTGGATGGTGAGCTGGGACCGACGGCGGTCGATGCCCTGCTCGATCGACTGCCGCTCCGACGCGCTGAGCGCGGTCGGCTGCCGGGCTTCGGCGGAAGCGACCAGACTCTTGCGCCAGACGTCGAGAGCGATGGCTTTGGCCTCGCCGATGCCGTGGACATCGGCCACCCGGCCGTTGTTCAGCACGAGTACGGCGCCGGTGCTGTTGTAGTTGGTGTTCTGCACGGACCGGTAGCCCTTGAAGTCGGCTGCCGTTCGGATGCCCGCTGCCGCGAGACGAGCGGCAAGCGTCGGCCCGATGCCGTGCGGAGGCGACTGGGCGATCAGCCGACGGCTGAGCTGGTCCCGCACGTATGCGGACTGCTTGTCGGCGAGTGCCTTGCCCAAGGCCCTGCGCAGTTCCTCCGTGAGGCTGTCGATCTTCTTGTCGAGGTCGCGCTGTTTGCGGACCTTACGCTTCTCGGCCTCCTTCAACTCGGCGTGGTACTGGGCTGTGAGCTTGTCCTGGGCTCGCGGGTGGGCGGCGATCCGCTTCGTCTCGGCTGCGTCGAACTTCGCCCGGTCCTCGCCCAACTCCTCAGCTGCCTTGACCGGGTCCTCAAGCCCGGCGAGTTCGTTCGTCAGCTGGGCGAGAGCGGCCCGCGACTGTGCCCGCTCCACGCGGCGGCTCCGGGCGAACGCGGTGAACACGACGGCAGCGGCAACGGGCACACCCGGCCCGATCAACGGCGCCGAGACTCCCGCGACGACGATCAAGGCCGTCGCGGCCAACACGAGGGGCCAGAGCACCGCCGTGATGACGTCCAGCGGCATCCGGACGCGGAAGCGGTCCGGTGAGGTGACGGTGGGTCCGGTCGATGGCGGCGGGACCGGCTCAGGGACGTGTCCTGCCATCCAGCCGGGCAGTCCGCCCGCAGCGGGGGCGGGGGCAGTGCCCGCGCCGGAAGCGGCCGTACGCGTGGCCCCCGTCGCGGCGGTGCGCTGTCCAGGGACCGTCCCGGCCAGCGGAGGGAGCACGTCCAGCGGCTGAAAGGCCAGCGACCTCACCTGGTCGGCGAGGCCGCTCACCATCCGGTCGGGGTGGGACAGTAGCGTCTGCAGACCGGTGGAACCGCTCGGACTCTTGAAGTCCTCCTCGGTGAGCAGCAGGAACTCGCCTTTCGGTTCGTGCAGCCGGTCCCAGAGTGCGGGGTCGGCAGCGATCGCCTTGAGCGACAGGAAGATGACCCACGCGGAGAAGCGGTCCAGGTTGTCCCCGAAGTCGTCGTTCCCCCGCAGGGGCGACTGGTAGTTGCGGTGTCCCCGCTCGGTACCGTCCAGACCGGCCAGTGCCGGCACGTACATGCCGTCGTAGTCGACCAGGCGCAGGGTGTCGTCACTCGCGACGAGCAGGTTGCCGTGCTGGAGGTCACCGTGAGCTATCTGATTCTCCGCCAGGTCTCGGGCAAGTGCCGCGAACCGGTCGGCCAGCCGGCCGACGGCGAACCGGTCGCCGTGGTTGTCATCGAGCCAGGAGGACAGGGTGACGGCTTCGCACCACTCCATCTTCAGGACCGGATAGCGCTCCTGCCCGACGCTGATCGCGTCGGGAAGGTACTCGAAGCCGAGAGCCCACGGCTGGGAAAGCTCGGCCCGGTCCAGCTGGGCAAGCCGGGAGCTGATGGCCTGGTATCGGAGTTCCTGGTCGGGAACGTGGCGGGTGAAGCACTTGACCGCGTACCGCTGGCCCGACGTTGCGGAGGTCAGCGAGAACACGCTGGCGAAGGCGCCGGAGATGGCGCGGGGCAGACCGAGCTTGGTCAGTTCCGGCCGGGCGCCTTTGAGTTCGGGATGCCGGAAGCACAGGTGCGTGTGCTGCAGTGCCTCCGCGTAGTCGCCGCCGCTGGGGAACTGCCTCTGCGGACCGGTGGTCGAGCCCATGTTCACCGTCCTTCGAAGTCGATCCGTACGATCGCCACGTCGTCGTTGCGCAGTTGTCCGCAGCCCCGCAGGCCGTTCAGCCACTCCTTGAACCCGTCCAGGTCGTCGGGCCCGGCGAACTCCAGCAGTTGGCGCAGCGCGCCCTCCTGGTCGGGGACCGACAGGAACCACGCGGCCAGGGCGTCGGTCATGAGGAGCAGCCGGTCGCCGGGCGCGCACCGGCCTTCGGTGAACCGCGTACGGCAGGCCAGTAGCGCCGCGTCGTGGTTGCGGCTGCCGAAGAGGTCGGGGGTGGTGCCGAACTCCTCGACGGCCTGCACCGGGAACGCCTGTACCAGCCGGTCGTCCCGCAGGTGGAAGAGGCAGCTGTCCCCCAGGGCGGCAGCCCGCCACCTCCACGCCGGTTCAGCTGCTTCGTGCTCGACACCGGAGTCCGGATCGACGCGCACAGTGAGCAGCGTCGCGTAGGCGCCTTCGGCCAGCTTGGTGTGTTCGTACCACTTCAGCGGCCGCCCCTCCGCGGTGCGAGCCTGTGTGTACTGCGCCAGCCAGGGATCCCACTGAGCCACCGCCGACGCAGCGAACTCCTCATAGGCGGTTCCGCCGGACAGGAGGTCCGGTCGCCGCAGAGCGCTTTCGGCCGCCGCGCGGGACAGCAGCCGGGCCCAGTCCTTGGCCAGGGCGCTCTCCGTCGCACCGTCACAGACGCCCGCGGTGACGGGTTCGAGCAGCATGTCGTCGTGTGAGCGGCTGGGGAGCACGGCGACCGCGTCCTCGCATTCGTCCTCGGTACTCCCCTGCTTCGGGGCCACGAGGTGCGTGACGTACACGCAGGAGAGCGGAGTCGTCACCGCAGTTCGGTGGCTCGGGTGCCGATGTCGAGGAACTGCACGACCGTGGTGATGTCCGCGTTGTAGACGAAGCCGCGGGTCGTCTCGCTGACCCGCTGGCCCTGGGAGGCGGCGTACGAGCGCATGTGACTGGGCAGCGGGCTCGACATGTTGAAGAGGGTGCGGGCGTAGGCGTCGGGAAGTCCGTCGGCGGTGTCGGGGAACGCGGTGGGGGTTCCCCCCGCTGCGGAGACGTGCAGGTTGAACAGGAGCGCCGCGCCGTCGGCGGTGGCGTGCGAGGTGATGGCCTCGGCGGCGGCGGTGGGGTCGCCGTCGGTCGACTCGCCGTCCGTCAGGTTGATGACGATGGGCGGGAAGCCGGCCGGGTAGCGCTCCGTCCAGCCGGCGACGAGGTTCTCGGCGTACTGGAGGGCCCGGTTCATCGGGGTCCCGCCATGGGCGACCGGGTCCATCCACAGCGGAAAGTTGACCACGGTCTCCACCAGGCCGCCGGCGCCGTCGGGCACCTTCTTGCTCCGCTCGTCGACGCGGGCCGGATTGTCCGCCACCTCGCTGAGCGGGACGATGTCACGGCCGGCGAGCGAGCCCGCGAACGCCGAGCCCACCGTGGCGCCGTATCCGATGACGGCGACGTGGAAGTAGTCCCGTACTCCTTCTTCCTTGGCGCACTTGACCGAGAGTTCCGTCAGGAGGCGGTTGATGGCGTCGGCGACTACGTCCGCCTTCTGCTGGGGGACCTCCCCGCCGATGGGGTCGCTCATGGAGGTCGACTGATCGACGAGGAAGATGATGCTCGTCGGATTGCTGCGGCTGATCTCGGCCGTGTACGGCACGTGGCGCTCCTGGCTGGCTGCTGAGAGTCTCGGTCATGCGGAGGAGCTCACACGGCATGCCGAATTCCGGCTGTCGGCGCGCACGCCGGGACGCCGAGATCCCCCCGGTCACATCGTAGGTCGAGCGGTTCGGTGCCGGTGTGGAAGTAGTCAAACTGCGCCTCGGCGGGATCACGCGTCCTCGGAGTGGTTCCTTGTCGTTCCGGCCAGGCGCGGACGTCCGCCGGCTGCGGCCTCACCGTCGGCTGCGCCTCGCGGACGAGAAGCCCACGGTTCGGGCGTCCGATGCCCGGCTGTTCGCGGCGGAGCGTCCTCCCCCCTCGTCTCCTGGTCCGCCGTCCGGGACGTACCCGCTGTCGGCGGCCACGACTAGGATTCACCGGGTCCGCGACGTGGTGGAAACGGTGCGAAAGGCCGGGAGACCAGGAGCGGGCGCCCACTGGAGTCGGAGTGCAAAAGGCGGGGACGGCGCATGCGGGAAGGCCGGTGGACCACGGTCACCGAGTCCGAGTTCGACCATGAACACCGTGGCCTGGAAGCCATCCGGGAGCAGCTGCCGGACGCCGATCCGTGGCGGGCCTGGTCGAACTTCACCTTCACCGCTCACACCGGTCACGTCCGCGAGGTGGACCTTCTCGTCGTCGCCCCCGGCGGCGTCCACATGATCGAACTGAAGGACTGGCACGGCTCCGTCACCAGTGAGAACGGCACCTGGGTCCAGACCACCCCCGGCGGGCACCGTCGCCCGCACGGCAACCCCCTCCACCTCGTCAACAAGAAGGCGAAGGAGCTCGCCTCCCTGCTCGGCCAGCACGGCAGGCGAGTGTGGGTCGGCGAGGCCGTCTGCTTCACCGACGGCGGCCTGCGCGCGCGCCTGCCCGCCCATGACCAGAACGGCGTGCACACCGTCGACGAACTGGTCGCGATGCTGAAGCGGCCGCCCCGGGACGAGCGGCGCCGGATCACGGCCGTCGAATCCCGCGAGATCAAGACCGCGCTGGACCGGATCGGCATCCGCAGGAGCGAGGCGGAGTACAAGGTCGGCCCGTACCAGCTGGACCGGAAGTCATTCGACTCGGGGCCGACCTGGGCCGACTACAAGGCGCACCACAGCGAGCTGCCCGAGGTGGCCCGGGTCCGCGTCTACCTGAGCGAGCGCGGGTCGGACGCGTCGATCCGGCGGTCGGTGGAGAACGCCGCTCGCCGCGAGGCGGCGGTGTTGCAGCGGTTCAAGCACCCCGGCGTGGTGCAGCTCAAGCAGTACTACCCGTCTGGACACGCGGCGGGCCCCGCGCTGATCTTCGACTACGACCCGCGCACCCTGCGCCTGGACGAGTACCTGCTCCAGCACGGCAAGAGCCTGGACATCCTCGGCCGGATGGCACTGGTCCGCCAGCTCGCCGAGACGATGCGCTCCGCCCACTCCGCCCGGATCCACCACCGGGCGCTGGCCGCCCGCGCCGTCCATGTCGTCCCCCGCGACCGGGGCCGCCGCGGGCAGGTCATCGGTGAGGACGCCGCCTGGCTCACGCCCCGCCTGGAGATCTCGGACTGGCAGATCGCCACTCAGCGTGCGTCCGGTTCGGAGGGCGGGAGCGGCCAGGGCGTGACCCGCTTCGCCCCGACGGCATTGTCGGCGATGCACCTGTCGGAGGGTTCCGACCCGTACTTCGCCCCGGAGCTGACCGCGCTGAAGGCCGACCCGGTGTACCTGGACGTGTACGGTCTCGGCGTCCTCACCTATCTGCTGGTCACCGGGAAGGCTCCGGCCGCGAGCCAGGCCGAGCTGCTGGCCCGTCTGGAGGCCGGCGAGGGCCTGCGCCCCAGTTCCCTGGTCGACGGCCTGTCCGAAGACATCGACTTCCTCGTCCAGGCCGCGACCGCCTACCGCCCCGGACAGCGACTGTCCTCGGTGGACGAGTTCCTGGAGATGCTGGAGATCGTCGAGGACGGTCTGACCGCGCCCTCCTCGGCCGCCGGACCCGAGCCCGCCGACTTCCCCGAGGAGGCGGAGAAAGACCCGCTGGAGGCGGTGGCCGGTGACGTGCTCGGCGGGCGCTGGGAGGTGCGCCGCCGCCTGGGCACCGGCTCCACCAGCCGGGCGTTCCTCGTCCGCGACCTCGAGGCCGAGGCGCGCAGGACCCGGCCGCTGGCGGTCCTGAAGGTCGCCCTCTCGGACAGCCGGGGCCAGGTCCTGGTCCAGGAGGCCGAGGTGATGAACCGGCTGCGCCCCGACTCCCGGGTGATCCGGCTGGTCGAGCCGGAGCCCCTGCGCATCGGGAACCGCACCGTCCTCGCCCTGGAGTACGTGGGCGACGAGCGGGAGAGCCTCGACCACGACCCGGAGGCCGCCGAGACCGGCACCCGTACCCGCACCCGCCGCCGCGAGGAGACCGTCGCGCGCCAGCTGCGCGAGCACGGCCGCCTGCAGATGGACCAGTTGGAAGCGTACGGCGACTACCTGTTCGGCGCCGTCGACTTCCTGGAGGGCGAGGGGGTCTGGCACCGCGACATCAAGCCGGACAACATCGCCATCCGGATCCGTCCCAACCGCACCCGCGAGCTGGTCCTCATCGACTTCTCGTTGGCGGGCTACCCGGCGAAGGACCACGAGGCCGGTACGGAGGGCTACCTCGACCCGTTCATCGGGACCCTGACCCGTACCGCGTACGACTCGCACGCCGAGCGGTACGCGGTCGCCGTCACCCTGCACCAGATGGCCTCGGGCGAGCTGCCGAAGTGGGGCGACGGCTCGGTCCCGCCCCGGATGACGGACGAGAAGGAGTTCCCTTACCCGACCGTCCAGGCCGACGCCTTCGAGCCCGCCGTGCGGGACGGGCTGGTCGCCTTCTTCCGCAAGGCCCTGCACCGGGACGTGGCCCAGCGCTTCCCCGACCTGAAGCCGATGCGGGACGCCTGGAAGCGGATCTTCCTGAACGCCTCGCAGGCGGTGCCGTCCAGCCATCGTTCCCGCCACCCCGAGCCCGCCCCGCAGCCGGCCCCGGCTGGTGGGCGCCCTGCGTCGATCGCCGACGCCGAACCTCTCAGCGCCGACGAGCAGCGTGAGCGCCTCGCGGCGGCGGTCACCCGCGACACCCACCTGTCCGCCGCCGGTCTCACCCCGGCCGCCGAGTCCTTCCTCTACGGTCTCGGGATCACCACCGTGGGCGGCCTTCTCGACTACAGCCGCAGCAAGCTCCTCAACGCACCGGGCCTCGGCACCAAGACCCGCACCGAGGTGCAGCGCCGCCAGCGGCAGTGGGGCAGGTTGCTGCGGGAGACGCCGCTCTCCCCGCTCACCCCGAAGGGCCGGGCGGAGGCCAAGGAGGAACTGGCGCAGCTCACCGCCGCCGAGTCGGCGGTGGCCGGGGCCCTCGCGGTCGGCGAGGGCGCGGCCGGGCTGACGGAGTCCGCCCTGCGCTCGGTGAGCCTGGACACCCTCGCCACGCTCTTCGTCCCGGAGCTGAACAACAACCGCTCCAACGCCAACAAGGTCGAGATGGTCCGGCTGCTGTTGCGGCTGCCGGACGAGCACGGGGAGCTGCCCGGCATCGGCGTGTGGCCCAAGCAGAAGGACGTGGCCGAGGCGCTCGGGCTGTCCGCCGGCCGCATCCCGCAGATGCTGAAGGAGGAGCGCAAGCGCTGGAAGAAGCTGCCCGCGGTCCAGGCCCTGCGGGACGAGATCGTCGGGCTGCTGGTGGACCTCGGCCGGGTCGCCTCCGCCGTGGAGATCGCGGACGCGCTCGCCGTACGGCGCGGTACGCAGCTTCCGGAGCGCGAGCAGCGGCGCGCACTAGCGCTGGCAGCCGTCCGGGCCGTGGTCGAGGTGGAGCAGCTCCAGCCGGAGGAAGCGGAGTTCCAGCACCAGCCGAACCGCAGGGCGACGGAGGAGTCGCTGGCGGCCGGGCTGCTCGCGCTGGACGTCCGCGAGGTCGACGCCCCCGACACCCCGACGGCTCCCGGCCTCCTCGACTACGCCACCCGTCTGGGCAGGACCGCCGACCGGCTGGCCCGCCTGGAGACCCTGCCCACGGCGACGACGGTACTGAGCGAGCTGGGCGCGCTGACCCCGCCGCCGGGCGTGGTCGACTGGGACGAGCGCCGCCTGGTCGAGCTGGCCGCCGCCGCGTCCGTCAACGCCGCGGCCACGCCGCGTCTGGAGATCTACCCGCGCGACCTGCCGCTGGTACGGGCACTGCGCCTGACGCAAGCCGGACTGGTCCCGCTGAACCCGGGGGTGCCCGAGGCGTGGCAGCCGGGCCTGCGTCCGGAGGACATCCACGAGCGGGTACGGGCCCGCTTCCCGGAGCTGGTCGTCCAGGACGCCCGGGGCAGGAGCACCCACGAGCTGCCGACCGGCGGGCCGCTGACCAAGGCGCTGCGGGAGGCCGGCTTCGACCTCGCCCTGTCGACGCACGAGGACTCCGGGAAGCCGCGCTACCTGCCCACCCGCATGGACGACGCGTCCAGCTACCTGACGGGCGTGGCGGCCCGGCAGTCCACCTTCGTCGGCTCAGCGACCCGGTACTCGGACGACCCGCTGCTCGCGGGAGCGGTCCGCGCGGACGAACGGCTCCTCGCATCCGCCCGGCGCGACGGCTACCGGGTGCTGACCGTGCACCACGGCCGCACGGTCGAGGCCGTACGGGAGCTGACGGCGGACCGCATCGGCGCGCAGCCGGTGTCGGTGACGGAGCTGTTCCTGGAGTCCCTGCACGCGCTGGTCCCGCCGGGCACGAAGCCGACGTGGGAGACCCTGCTGAAGGCGGACGTGGCCGAGCCGGGATCGCGGGGGGCCATGAAGTTCACGGAGTACGCGCGCACGGCGTGGGGAACGGTCGAACCCCGGGTGCGTGAGCTGCTGGCGCCGGGGGCAGGCTCGGGTCCGGTGCTCCTGACCGAGGTGGCGGTCTTCGCCCGTTACGACGCGATGGGCGTCCTGGACCGGCTGGCGGAGGCGGCCCGGCAGGGCGGGCGGGGGCTGTGGCTGCTCGTGCCGCAGCCGGACCCGGCGCGCGAGCCGAGGCTGGGGCAGGTGGCCGTGGCGTACCAGGCGGGCCTGGGCGAGTGGATAGAGCTGCCGGACTCGTGGGTGCGCAACGCCCACCGGGCCGGCGCGATGGGGGCGGGAATGAAGATGATGAACGGTACCGAGGGAGACGCCAAGTGATCGACCGCAAGGCCCTGTTGGACGACCTGAAGGGGCAGGTCAAGGCGGTCGAGGCCGACCTGGGGCGCCAGGTGAAGGTGGTGCAGGAGGGCGAGAAGCTGCGCGCGGAGTACGACCGTGCGCGCAAGCTGGGCCGTACGGCGGCGACGTGGAACTCCTGGCTGGACGAGCGGGTCACGCAGGTCGCGGTGGCGTGGGTGCTGGGCACGGTGTTCGTCCGCTTCTGCGAGGACAACCGCCTGATCCCGGAGCCGTACCTGACGGCTCCCGAGGACGACCGGCGCGACCTGGCGCTGGCGCGGTTCGAGGAGTACGTCGCGCGGTCTGACGACCCGACGTACCGGGGCTGGCTTGAGCAGGCGTTCGAAGAACTGGGCGCGGGGCAGGCGGGACGGCTGCTGTTCGACCGGCGGCACAACCCGCTGTACCAGATCCCGCTGTCGCACGACGGTGCGCGGGACCTGGTGGACTTCTGGCGCGCGCGGGACGAGCACGGCGTGCTCGTCCACGACTTCCGGGATCCCCTGGAGGAGGACGGCGACGGGACGCGGGGTTGGGACACGCGCTTCCTGGGCGACCTGTACCAGGACCTGAGCGAGGCGGCACGCAAGACGTACGCGCTGCTCCAGACGCCGGAGTTCGTGGAGGAGTTCATCCTCGACCGGACCATGGACCCGGCGGTCCGGGAGTTCGGGTACGAGGGCCTGAAGATGATCGACCCTACGTGCGGGTCGGGGCACTTCGTGCTGGGGGCGTTCCGGCGGTTGGTGCGGCTGTGGGCGGAAGGTCGGCCCGGGAAGGACGTGCACGAGCGGGTCCGGGAGGCGCTGGACTCGGTCCACGGGGTGGACCTGAACCCGTTCGCGGTAGCTATCGCTCGGTTCCGGCTGCTGGTGGCGGCTATGGCTGCGAGTGGGGTGCGAACGCTGGCGGAGGCCGCGAAGTACGAGTGGCCGATTCATCTGGCGGTGGGCGACTCACTCATCAAGCACCGACACAAGCAGGGGAATCTGTTCGACGACTTGGAGGAGGAGGGGGCGGATGAGCTGGCCGACTTCAAGTATGAGACGGAGGATGTACACGAGCATCCGGGGATTCTTGAGCCGGGGCGGTATCACGTGGTGGTGGGGAATCCGCCTTATATTACGGTGAAGGATAAGGGGCTTAGCAAGCTTTACAAAGAGTTGTACAGCGCCTGCGCATTGCAGTACGCCCTCTCCGTGCCGTTCGCTCAGAGGTTTTTCGAGCTAGCAAAGTCCGGCGATGGCCACGAATTGGGCTATGGACTGGTCGGCCAGATCACAGCAAACTCTTTCATGAAGAGGGAATTCGGCACGCAACTGATCGAAACATACTTCGCACACGAGGTCGAACTGACAGAAGTCGTCGACGCGTCAGGCGCATACATCCCCGGTCACGGCACACCTACCGTCATCCTTATAGGCCGACGTCGTAGCGGGAACAAGCGTTCCACGTCTATTCGAACCGTACGCAGCGTACAAGGCGAACCCCGGACACCTGACGTCGCAGAGGAGGGGCTCGTTTGGAAAGCAATCGTCAGCCAGATTGATAGCCCAGGGTCTATAAGCCAATGGGTGTCAGTTGACGACCTTGATCGCGATCGACACTTCGGGAAACAGCCTTGGATTCTTGCCGATGGTGGTCTTGAGCTGAATGAGCAGATCGCCGCATGCAAGGTCAGCACCCTGGCTTCAGTAAAGCGAGCGATTGGCCGCTACGCCCACACAGGTAGCGATGAAGTTTACTTCGCACCACGCAAGACGTGGGAGCGTTATCGCGTGGCAGCATCCCACGTGATACCGCTCGTAGGCGGAGAAGCAGTCCGCGATTGGGAAATCCGGCCCGAAATTGACGCACTCTTCCCATACGGAGCTGATCTCCGGGCAGAGCTCACAGACGACCTAGCACCCCTATTGTGGTGCCATCGATCCATCCTTCGCGAACGGCGTGAACCCGGCGGGACTCACGAAAACATCGGCCTAACCTGGTACGAGTGGAGTCGATGGCATCCTGAGCGATTTTCAGCTCGACTCGGCATTACATTTCCTTTCGTGGCCACCCACAACCATTTTAGCCTTGAGCGCGGAGGGAGAGTATTCAAGCAGACCGCCCCTGTAATCAAGCTACGAGAGGGGGTCAGCAAGGAAGAATACCTGCAACTACTCGGACTGCTCAATAGCTCTACAGCCGGATTTTGGCTTAAGCAAGTGAGCCAACCGAAGGCTGGGGGAGGAAACGGTCGAGGTATGCAGGACGAGGCATGGGAGGAGCGGTATGAGTTCACCGGGACGAAACTCCTGGAATTTCCGCTTCCCGCCACTTATCCAAGCCTAGCTGCGGCCGCTATGGAATCCCTCGTACAGGAACTCGCCGCCACCAGTCCTGCTGCCATTGCAGCAAAAGGGACACCAACTATGAGCGCCTTGCGTGACGCTCAGAGTCGATGGCTTGACATCCGCGCTCGCATGATTGCCCTACAAGAAGAAATCGATTGGCAGGTCTATTATCTTTACAGCCTGCACTCCGAAGACCTCTGCATGCCTGAGGAATCTGATCTTCCCGGAATTAGACTCGGAGAACGCGCCTTCGAGATCGCGCTTGCTCGCCGGGCCGCGCGTGGGGAAATTGCCACTGCATGGTTTACGCGACACGGGTCCACGCCTATCACAGAGATCCCTGCGGAATGGCCAGACACCTACCGCGAGGTCGTCCAGAAGCGGATCGACGCCATCGAGTCGTCTCGCGCCATCGGCATGATCGAGCGGCCGGAGTACAAGCGCCGCTGGGCCACCGAAGGGTGGGACGCGCTTCAGGAGAAGGCACTCAAGGGGTGGCTGCTCGATCGGATCGAGGACCGGTCCCACTGGTTCGATGAGAACGACATGCCCGTCCTCGTCGCCCTCTCCCGCCTCACCGACAACCTGTCCCGTGACGAGGACTTCGTCTTCGTCGCCAAGATCTACGCCCCCCACAAGGAACTGCCCGCCGTCGTCGCCGAGTTGATGACGACCGAGCACGTGCCCTTCCTCCCCGCCCTGCGCTACAAGCCCTCCGGGCTCAAGAAGCGCGCGGACTGGGAGCATGTCTGGAGGCTTCAGCGTCAGGAGGACGCTGCCCCGGACGAGCCGACCAAGCGGAAGATCCGGGACTCCATTCCCGTGCCGCCGAAGTACACCTCGGCCGACTTCCTGCATCCCTCATACTGGCGGGCGCGCGGCAAGCTGGACGTGCCCAAGGAGCGGTTCATCTCGTACGGGCGGACCAACGCGGCCACCCCCACCCTCTACGGCTGGGCCGGCTGGGACCACCGCGAGCAGGCGATCGCGCTCGACACGTACATCGCCACCCACGAGGGCCTGACCACCGAAGAGGTAACCCCGCTCCTCGCCGGGCTGCTGGAACTCCAGCCGTGGCTGGACCAGTGGCACAACGAGCCCGACCCCCTCTTCGCCCCGACCCCCGCGAAGTTCTTCGAAGGCGACCGGCAGATGGAACAGGGCAAGCACGGTCTCACCGACGACGACCTGCGCGCCTGGCGTCCGGCCAAGAAGTAACCAGGCGGGTATGACAACGGCCCTCGCGGTAACGATCAACGCGAGGGCCGTGGATACTCCGTGTCAGTCGCTCAGGCAACCACTCTTGACCGCCGCCACAAAAGAAGACCAGCCGCCAGCCGGGAACACGAGCGCTGGACCGTGTGGAACCTTGCTGTCCCGTACCGGGACGACGGCAGTGAAGTCGTCGGAGACCTCGACACACTGACCGCCATCCGAGTTGCTGTAGCTACTCCTGCGCCAGGCGACGGCGCTCAGGTCGATGGTTCGCATGGCACTTCCTCCAACACGCGCCGGATGTACTTCCGCGACTCGTCCGGGGGCAGGGCCAAGTCGCGCACCGCATCGTACATTTGCTGGAGATCTTCGACTTGACTAGCGGTCTCGACAAGGTCGCCCCGACTCGCGCTCTCAACGTAGGCCACGGTGCGGCCGCCCGGCACTCGTAGAAACATCACGTCGGTGTGGGAGAGGCTGTGAGGTCCCGCGCTGTGTGGAAGCACCTGAATCGCGACCATGGGCCGCTCGGACATCTTGACCAGGTGTTCTAGCTGCTCACGCCAAGCAGCGGTGTCCCTCAACGGAGTGCGCAGCACTGTCTCGGACAGGATCGTACGGAAGTGTGGTGCGTCCTCTCCTTCCAGCAGGTCACGTCGACTCAGCCGAGCCTTGACCTGCTGCTCCAGCTCCTTGTCCTTGAGCCGCCCCGCCGCAAGGACCTCCCTCGCGTATCCGCGCGTTTGAAGGAGCCCTGGAGGCACGCCCACCGCGAAATGCCAGAGACTCACCGCATCCGCCTCCAGCGCCATGTACCGCCGGTACCGCTCCCGGAACTGCGTATGGTCCCCGGCCGCCAACTCCCAGAGCGCGAGCAGCAGCCCCGGCGTTCCGTAGTGCGTGTCGAGGGCCTGGACGACCTCCGGGCTGCCCAGCGTCTCGCCCTTCTCCATCTTGCCGAACAGGGACCAGTCCCAGCCCAGCCGTTCCCCGAGCTGCCGCAGGCTCGTCCCGCTGCCCGCCCGCAGGGTGCGCAGTTCCTCGGCGAAGCGCTGACGTGGTTCCTGGCTGCGACCGGTGATGACGCGTCGTTGCGGCATACGGCTGGCTCCCCTCCGAAACGCTCGCGAGGACGGTGTGGAAGGTGTGGAACGACCTCCGGGGCGCGGGGAAGCACGCCCCTGTCCACGGCCTGGCCGCCCGGATCCCGGCGCATCCTCGTAACGCCCGGACTACGCAGCGTAATTCACCCAGCGCAGCCGGGTCCTGGAATCCGTAGGACTGGACCGACGAGGACGACGATGACCCCCACACCGCGACACCCGGACCACGCGACGGCGATCGACCATCCAGCCGACGCGGGCAGCCCGCCACCCACCGCTCCGAAGGTCCAGGAGGCCCTGGACGCCCGTGACGCCCTCGCCTCCGCGCTGAGCCGGGCCGGTATCCAGCTCCCGTCGATGGACATCCGCACCCCGTGGGTGGACGACCGCGAGGGCGAGGCCCGGTACGCGCTCGTCCACCTCGGGGTGTGCTCGGCGCCCGTGGCCCTGATGCTCGCGGACGTGATCCTGAAGGGGATCAGCACGTGACGGAGGACGACGACCGGGGCGGAAGCCCGAGCGAGGTCCCGGCAGTGGGAGAGGCCGTACGCGACACCTCCCGCGACCGGGTCGGCCGGGTCATGGGCCACGAAGGCCCGTACCTCCAGGTCCGGCCGCTCGGCGGCGGCCGCGAGTGGGATGCCGACCCACGTCACGTCCGGACACTGAGCCAGGACGAGCTGCTGAGCGCCCTCCTCGCCGAGGTCAACGCCCGCTCCCGTCAGAGCACCAAGTGACCGTGCCGTCCGTCACCGGACGTGGCCGAACCCGTACGGAATCCCCTCCTCTTGATCGCCGCGCTCACCTAGGATGTCGACACAACATCTCAGCGGCCCGACGGGCTTCCTGATCCGCCATCGCACCCGCTCCACGGCGGTGCGCGGCGGACACCGCAGGACATGCCCCCACCCGCACGAGTCTTCTTCGTGCTGCCTGGGGGCATTTCCTTGCTGTTCCGTGAGTCCGCGGCGTCCGTGGCCACCCGCATCCTCGAAGGGTCGCTGGCGCTGCATCTGACCGAGAACTTCCGTCACCTGCACGGCAGGAACGCCGCACAGGCGGAGATACGGTCCTGGGAACGCAGTCTCCCCGCTCTCGTCAACGCCCTCATGGAAGCCGGGCTCGGCGAGGTCGAGGTGGTCATCGAGTACAGCCTGCCCCTCACCAGCAAGCGCGCCGACGCCGTTCTGGCCGGCGTGCATCCGACGACGGGACAGCCGTCGTACGTCGTCGTCGAGTTGAAGCAGTGGAGCGAGGCCCACCCGGACGAGGAGGACCCTCTCCTGTGCCGGCTCGACGCCTACCCGCAGCCCGTCCTCAACCCGATCGAACAGGTGCGGGGCTACTGCGAGTACCTGCTGTCGTTCAACGCGGCCCTGGAACGGATGCCCGGGTCGCTGGCCGGGGTGGCGTTCCTGCACAACGCGACCGAGTCCCGGATCGCGGGGCTGCGGAGCGTCGAGGAGGACCAGTACGGCCGGATGTACACTGCCGACCAGCGCGGGGCCTTCCTCGACTTCCTGCGATCCCGGCTGGCCGCCAAGTCCGGCGCGGAGGCCGCCGACCTGCTGAGGGACGCCAGGATCCGGCCGTCGAAGCAGCTGATGGCGGTCGCCGCGGCCGAGATCCGCGACCGCGAGCAGTTCGTGCTCCTCGCCGAGCAGCGGGTCGCCTACGAGATGGTGATGTCGGCCGTGCGCAAGGCCAAGCGCGGCAACCACAAGAAGGTCATCGTGGTGACCGGCGGTCCAGGCTCCGGCAAGAGCGTCATCGCGATGTCGTTGCTGGGCGAGCTGTACCGGCGCGGGGAGACCGCTCTGCACGCCACCGGCTCGGCGTCTTTCACCAAGACGATGCGCAAGGTCGCCGGGCACAAGAAGCGCGAAGTGCAGAAGCTCTTCATGTACTTCAACAGCTTCATGGACGCCGAGCCGAACGACCTCGACGTGCTGATCTGCGACGAGGCGCACCGGCTGCGGAAGACCTCCGCCAACCGCTACACCAAGGCCGAGCTGCGCACCGGCCGGCCGCAGGTCGCCGAACTCATCGACGCGGCCCGGGTGCCGGTGTTCCTGCTCGACCAGCACCAGGTCGTGCGGCCCGGCGAGATGGGGACGAAGGAGGAGATCCGGCGGGCCGCCGCCGCGGAGGGGCTCGACTGCACGGTCATCGAGCTGGACGGCCAGTTCAGGTGCGGCGGCAGCGACGCGTACGAGAAGTGGGTCGTCGACCTGCTCGGCCTGGAGGGCGGCACGCCCGGCCCGTGGGAGCCCGACGGCAAACTGGAGCTGCGGACCGCCGAGAGCCCGCATGAGTTGGAGGACTTCCTCGTCGCGAAGCGCGCGGAGGGCTACGGCGCGCGGATGTCGGCCGGTTACTGCTGGAAGTGGACGACCAAGGTCACACCCGAGATGACAGCGCTTCCCACCGATGTCGTCATCGGCGACTGGGCGCGGCCGTGGAACGTGTACGGCGACCGGTCCGTGTTCGGGGCCCCGCCCGCGCCCCTGTGGGCCACCGAACCGGAAGGTTTCGGCCAGGTCGGGTGCGTCTACACCGCGCAGGGCTTCGAGTACGACTGGTCAGGCGTCATCATCGGTCCCGACCTGGTGTGGCGGACGGACCGGTGGGTCGTGGACCGGTCGGCGTCGAAGGACCCGATCTTCACCAAGGCGACGCCGGACAGCGAGATCGACAAGCTGATCCGCAACACGTACAAGGTGCTGCTGACGCGGGGCATGGTCGGCACGATCATCTACTCGACCGACCCGGAGACGCGGGAGAAACTGCGGTCGCTGGTCCATCCCGCGTCCGGCGTGGAGGCGCCCGCGCTCGTGTAGTCGGGCATGTGCGAAAAGTGGTCACCCGTTGTCAGCGGTACGCCATACGATCGAATGAGCCCGCGCAGCCGCCCGTCGGAGAGTGATCGTTCATGGCCCAGCAGCCGCCCTTGCTCCGCGATGTCATCGACATCAAGGAGTCCATCTCCACGTCGGACTTCGTCCTCCAGCTCTCGGAGGCGACGACCCCCGAGGGCGCCGAGCGCGCCCTGCGGGACTACGTGGTCACGGAGCGGCTGCTGGAGAACTTCGACGAGGCGCTGGGACTGATCAAGGCCGCGCTCGACGGGCACACCTCGAAGGCGGCCTACCTGCACGGCTCGTTCGGTTCCGGCAAGTCGCACTTCATGGCCGTGCTGCACGCGCTGCTCAGCGGCAGCCCGGCCGCCCGCTCCCGGACGGACCTCGACCCGGTGCTCACCAAGCACGAGTGGCTCGGCACGGAGGGCAAGCGGTTCCTGCTCGTGCCGTACCACATGCTCGGGGCGAAGGCGCTGGAGCAGCGGGTCCTCGGCGGATACGTCAGCCATGTCAAGAAGCTGCACCCCGAGGCGCCGACGCCGCAGGTGTACCGGACGGACGCGCTGTTCGAGGACATCCGGGCGATGCGGTCCCGGATGGGCGACGCGGCCGTCATCGCCGGGCTCACCTCGCCGGACGGCGGCGGGACGGACGAGGAGGACGAGTGGGGCGAGGCGTTCGGCTGGGCGCCCGCGCTGCTCGACACCGCGCTGGCCGCCGAGGAGGTTCACGAGGGCGGGCAGGCGCTCAACCTGGTCAGTCCGTCCACTCCCGCCGAGCTGCGGGCGCGTCTCGTCCAGGACGCGAGCACCCACCTGCTGCCCGGTTTCGCGAAGAACGCCGCCGAGGACGAGCACGGGTTCGTCTCGTTGGACGCCGGCCTGTCCGTGATCGCCGAGCACGCCAAGTCGCTCGGCTACGACGGGCTGATCCTGTTCATGGACGAGCTGATCCTGTGGCTGGCCACCCTCATCCACGACCAGAAGTTCGTGGCCCGGGAAGCCGGCAAGATCACCAACTTCGTGGAGGGCGGCGACGCCCGCCGCGCCGTCCCGGTCATCTCCTTCATCGCCCGCCAGCGCGACCTGCGCGAGCTGGTCGGCGAAGAGGTGTCCGGGGCCGCCGAGGCGTCCATCCAGGACACGCTCAACCTGGCCTCCGGACGCTTCGACAAGATCACCCTGGAGGACCGCAACCTCCCCCAGGTCGCCCACGCCCGGCTGCTCAGGCCCAAGGACGCCCAGGCCGCCGCCCTCATCGAGGCGGAGTTCGACAAGACCCGCAAGATCCGCCAAGAGGTGTGGGACACGCTGCTGGGGTCCGACCGCGGGGCGGACGGGGTCGGCGCGGACGAAGAGAGCTTCCGGCTGACGTACCCGTTCTCGCCGGCGTTCATGGACACCCTCGTGCACGTGTCCTCCGCGCTGCAGCGCAACCGGACCGGCATGAAGCTGATGGGCCAGCTGCTCGCCGACCACCGCGCCGAGCTGCGACTGGGCGACCTGATCCCGGTCGGCGACCTGTACCCGCTGATCACGGCGGGCGGCGACAAGCCGTTCACCGACAGCCTGAAGGTGGTCTTCGAGGCCGCGGACAAGCTGTACCGGACCAAGCTGCGGCCCTACCTCCTCCTCACGCACAACGTGTCCGAGGAGGACATAGAGCAGTACGCGAACCGTCCCGACAGCATCACCGACCCCGCGCTGCGCACCCGGATCAAGCAGTTCACCGGGGACAACCGGATCATCGGCACGCTGCTGCTGTCGGCGCTCGCCCCCAGCGTCCCCGCCCTGTCCGACCTGACGGTCCGCCGCCTGTCCGCGCTGAACTACGGCTCGGTCGTGGCCCCGATCCCCGGGCGCGAGTACGGGATCCTGAAGAACAAGATCGCCGAGTGGGCTGGCCGGTTCCCCGAGATCAAGGAGACCGGCACCGAGGCCAACCCGGGCGTCCGGCTCGAACTGTCCGGCGTCGACGTCGACTCGGTGATCGCCAACGCCAACGTCAACGACAACCCCGGCAACCGCCAGGCCCTCGCCCGGCGCATTCTCGTCGAGGAACTCGGCATCAGCCAGGGCCAGTTGGTGGACCAGCTGCAGTTCGTGTGGCGGGGCACCGAGCGCAGCGTCGAGGTCGTCTTCGGCAACGTCGCGGACGAGGACGAGCTGCCCGACCACGACCTCATGCCCCAGCAGGACGGGCTCTGGCGGCTCGTGATCGACCTGCCCTTCGACGACAGCGAGTACGGAGCCGTCGAGGACGCCAACCGGATGCGGCGCCTGCGGGAGCGGCAGGGCGAGCCGTCCCGCACGGTCGCCTGGCTGCCCACCCACCTGTCCGGCCAGCGCTACGCCGACTTCCGCCGTCTCGTCGTCATCGACAGGGCCCTCTCCGACAGCCGGCGGTTCGACGGCCAGTACGCCGGCCACCTGAGCCCCGACAACCGGGCCCGCGCCAAGGGTCTCCTGGAGACCCAGCGCGAGTCGCTGCTCAAGAACATCAAGGCCGCCTTCAAGCAGGCGTACGGCCTGGCCGACAAGAAGGCCACCGACGTGGAACTCGGCTTCTCCGACCACCTGGAGTCGCTGCGCGAGGTCGACGGGCTGACCCTGTCGTTCGGCCAGTCCCTGCGCGACGGCGTCCGGCACATCGCGAGCCGGCTGCTCGTGAGCCAGTACCCCGACCACCCGGACCTGGACCCCGACGGGAACGGCACGGTGGTCAGGCCCGTCGACGCGAAGAAGGTGTTCACGCACGTCCAGGCCGCCGCCGAGGCCCGCGACGGGCGGGCCGAGGTCCCCGCCGCCGACCGGAACCTGATGCGGCGGGTCGCCACCCCGCTGCGGCTCGGGCAGCAGAAGGAGGCGTACTTCGAGCTGTCGCACTACTGGGCGGACCACTTCCGGCAGCTGGCCCGCGAGCAGGGCGTCACCGGCGACCTCAGCATGATCACGCTGACCGACTGGACCGACCGGCCCGCGCCGCGCGGTCTGCCGGGCTTCCTCGCCCGGCTGGTGGTGGCCTCGTTCGCCGAGATGGACGACCGGGTGTGGGTGCGCGCGGGCACGCCGCTCGACCCCGCGCCCGCGCTGAACGAGATCAAGGACCACGACGCGCTGCGCAGCCAGCCGCTGCCCTCGGAGGAGGACTGGTCGGCCGCCCGGCAGCGGTTCACGGCGCTGTTCGGCGAAACGGCCCCCACCCTGCGGCGCGGCCGCATGGTGAACCAGCTCGCCCGGCAGATCGTCCAGCAGGCGGGCGCCCACCAGGAGGCCGCCCGGGAGCTGGTGACGCAGTTGGAGCGGCACGCCGGGTTCCTCCGCCTCGACGAGACCGCCGAGAACGGCCGCCTCGCCGTCGCGCGCCGCGCCGTCGACCTGCTGCGGGAGCTGACGCGGTCCGCAGGTCAGGGCGCCGCCGGCGCCAGGAAGACCGTCGAGTCGCTGGCCGCCTTCGACTTCGGCGAGGTCGGCGCGGACCGGTTCGGGACCTCGGTCAAGCAGGCCCGAGCCGTGGCGCAGGCACTGGACTCGACGTCGTGGACCACGCTCGACCTGGCCACCTCGGAAGGCCCCGAGGGCGAGGCCCTGCTGGATTCCCTGCGCAACGCCGCCCAGAGCGACCAACGGACCAACGACCTCAAGGAGGCCCTGGCCCGGACCCAGCGCGAGGTGCTGGCCCTGGTCAAGCGGAACCGCGCGACACCGCCCGCGCCGCCCGCGCCCCCGGCCCCGCGTCCGAGTGACGTCCCCCTCGACACACCGTCCAGCCACCCGCCCGTGCCCGAGCAGTCGCCTGGCACGCGCCCGTCCACGCCGGGCCGGGTGAAGCGTTCCGGCGGCGGGCGGACGACCGCGGCCAGGGCCGTGGCCGAACTCCAGGCGGAGATCGCGGAGCTGGCCGCGCGGGAACCCGGTGCCACGGTCGAGATCACCTGGCAGGTCGTCGAAGGATGAGCACGGCGACGACCGGCGCGGTGGCGGTGCGGCTGAACCTCGCCACCCTCACCCAGTACCTGTCCGCCCAGACCTCCCTGGCCGACGCCCTGGCCGGCCGGGACCGGCGACGGGCCGTGCTGCTGCGCTCCGCACCCCAGTGGGACGGCCCGGCCGAACACTCCTGGGGCGACGGGCAGTCCGCCCGCATCGCGGCGGCCCCATCCCCGCTCGCCGTGCACGAGCTGGTGCTCGGTCACCTGTCGGACCCTGCGACCGGACCCGCCGTGCTCGTCGTCCTCACCGACCGCGAGCAGAACGAGCTGGACCCCGCCATCCTGGCCCGCGCCCATAAACAGCGCGTGGACACGGTGGACAGCTGGGACGTCGTACGGGACGCCTTCGGCGCACACCAGGTCGACCCGAGGCTCAAGGACGACAAGTGGGCCGCGGAGGCCCTCCTGGACGCGGCGCCCCCGGGAGGGGGCTGGCCCCGGCTCGGCGGCGGCATGCTCTCCCGTGGCACCGCCCTGACCGCGCTCGCGCTGCGCCGCCTGAGGCTGGGACGGTACGAGGCCGAGACGGCCCACCAGGACCACGCAACGTCCGCGGACCGGCTCGACACCCACACGCTGCTGGGCTGGTCCTTGATTCCCGGAGGGCCGGAACGCCTGTTGGCGCTGCGGGGTCCCGAACGCGCGGGCCTGGCGGAGTTCCTCGGGGAGGAGGACCAGGCCGGGCTTGCGGGACGCGCCCTGCTCGCCCTGGTCGAGGCCGAGCACGGGCCGGACGCGGTGGCCTTCGGACTGCTGTGCGCGACCCTGTGGTGCCACGCCGAGCCGGACGCGGCCGTCTACACGGCCCGCGGCCGCGCGGAGCGGTGGTTCGGAGACCGCCCACCGCTGCGGGGCGAACAGCTCGACGCCATGGTCGCCGCCTTCGGCCGGGCCACGGAGGACTACGTCGGCACGCTGCTCGCCGGAGCGAAGCGGGACGGCGGCCCGGTGTCGGAGGAGGCCCGCGAGGCCCGCCGGACGAGCGATACGTTGCTGGAGCGTGCTTCGGCACTGGTCCGGCAGTTCGGGGCCGAGGCTGCCGCCCGGACCAGTCTCCTGCTGCCCGCCGGCCTGGACGCCAGGTTCACCGCGGTCGGAGCGGCCCTCGCGGCAGGCGAGCCGGAAGCCCTGGACACGGCCGTCCGCTCCCTGCACGAGCACCAGCGGGCCGACGGGCCGGAGGTACGGGCCCGGATCGAACGAGCTCGGATGGGTCAGCGGCTCGTTCAGTGGCTGGCCACCGACCCGGCGGCCGAGGCGTCGCACGTCGGCGCCGCCATCGGGCGCCACATCAAGGAGACCGCCTGGGTCGACCGCGCTGTGGAACACATCGAAGCGGGCGGCGACCCCGACGACCGGCTGAGGACCGCCTACGACGCGCTGGCCGCGCGCGTGCGCCGGCAGCGGCACGAGATCGACCGCGACTTCTCCCGCACCCTGGCGACGTGGACCGCGGCCGGCACCGATCCCGGCGGCATGCTGACGGTGGAGACGTTCCTGGAGCGGGTGGTGAAGCCGGTCGTGCGGGGCGCCGACGACCGGCGCGTGCTCCTGATCGTCCTGGACGGGATGAGCGCGGCCATCGCCGTCGAGCTGGCCGAGGAACTGCGCTCCTCCTGGGCCGAGTTCGACCCCGTGGCCGCGGAGGGCACGCCGCGGCGCCGCGCCATGGCCGCGGCGCTCCCCACCCTCACCTCCGTCTCGCGCACCTCGCTGTTCGCGGGAAGGCTGATGCGGGGCTCGCAGAACGACGAGGCGCAACTGTTCCCCGCCCTGCCCCTGTGGGGCGGGGCGCCCGCCGCCGTGTTCCACAAGGACGACCTGCGGGCCGACAGCGCCGGGGACACCTTCGGGTCCACGCTCACCAAAGCGCTCATGGACGGCCGTACGCATGTGGCGGTCGTCCTCAACGCGATCGACGACCGGCTTGCCAAGGAGCAGAAACTGGGCGACGGCGCCTGGCGGGCCGAGCACATCCCGGGCCTGCCGGA
This sequence comes from Streptomyces sp. NPDC059861, assembly GCF_042731435.1. Lineage (NCBI taxonomy): Bacteria > Bacillati > Actinomycetota > Actinomycetes > Kitasatosporales > Streptomycetaceae > Streptomyces > Streptomyces sp. NPDC059861. Next base: position 466,816 of record NZ_JBHWJQ010000001.1, read on the forward strand.
CCTGCTGCGGATCGCCGCCTCGCAGGGCATGGCGGTGGTGATCACCAGCGACCACGGACACGTCGTCGACCGGCACGGTGCGAAGGTGGAGACCGGCTCACCGCTGTCCGCCCGCCACCGCGAGCCGGGCGAGGAGGTGGGACCTGCCGAGGTAGAGCTGCACGGAACGCGAGTGGTAGCCCCGGAGCCGGGCGGCTCGATCGTCGCGCTCTGGGACGCCGACTCCCGGTACACCGCCCGCAAGGCCGGCTACCATGGCGGAGCCTCCCTGGCCGAGTTCACCATCCCCCTCCTGGCCTTTCTGCCGTTCGGAGCGCCCCCTCCCGCTTCCTGGCGGGAGCTGGGCGACCAGCGGCCGGAGTGGTGGTCCCCGGACTCCCCGTCTCCCCGGCACGCTGTCCCCGCCCCGCACGAACACACTGCCCCCGGGGAACGGGCCGCCCGGCAGCGACCGACCAAGGCCCAGGCCCGGCTCGCCCGCACCCACGACGCGCTGTTCGACGTCGCCGTGGTCCCCTCGCCCGAGGACAACGGAACTCTGGTGACCACCGCCGCGGTGAGCCCGGACGACGCCCTCGTCACAGCCCTCTTCGCCTCGGAGACGTTCCAGGGGCAGATCGGCCTGCTCGCGCGCAGACCACCGATGGAGAAGGTGGACGGCGCGATCCGGGCTCTGATCGAGGCCGGAGGCACGCTTCCCGTGACGGCACTCGCCCAGCGTGTGTCCTATCCGGCCACCCGCGCCGACGGGTTCGCCGCGATCCTGCGCCAGTTGCTCAACTACGACGGAGTCCAGGTCCTGGAGACGCTGCCGGACGGCCGGACCGTCCGCCTCGATCTCTCCCTGCTCCGCATGCAGTTCGACTTGGGCTGACGATCTGCCAGTCCTTTCCCACACCGATGAGCCGGGAGCCATGAGCGCCAACGACCGTGTGTTGATCAACCAGATGATCGAGGAGCGACGCAACGCCCGCGCCGTCCCTCTCTCGTTCGACGCGGAATTCGAGCGGTTCGCCAGTGAACACGCGCTGCACGGCTTCGGGCTCTCCGAGGAGGAGATCGAGGCCGGTGTGATCGGCGGCGCGGACGATGGCGGCATCGACGGGGTGTACGTCTTTCTCGGCGGGCGACTTCTGCACGAGGACAGTGAGATCTTCCAGCAGCAGTCCGCCGTCGCGAACGTGGAGCAGGGAACCCAGTTGACGCTCTGGCTCGTCCAGGCGAAGACCAGCCCCGGCTTCTCCGAGGTCGCCATCGACAAGGTGGCGTCCACCTGTAAGAACCTTCTGGACATGGAGGTCGACGAGGCCACCGTCGGCCTGCTGTACAGCGAGGACCTCCTTGCACGCTTCCGCATCTTCAGGGAAGCCCTGAAGAAGCTCCTCACCCGCCACCCCACCGTATTGATCAAGTTCTCGTACGTGACGCGGGGCTCGGCGAGCGAGGTGCACCCCAAGGTGCAGGCGAAGGCCAAGATCCTCGAGAGCCAGTTCTCCAGCGCCTTCGCCATCTCCACCGGCGAGGTCGAGTTCCTGGGCCCCGCGGAGCTCTGGAAGCGTGCCAGCACCCTCCCCTCGTACACCCTGGAACTCCCCTACCGGGAGAGCATCACCCACGGCACCAGCCACATCGCGCTCGTCGGCCTGGGTGAGTACATCGACTTCCTCAGCGACGAGACCGGGGCGATCAAGTCCCACATCTTCGACTGGAACGTCCGCGACTACCAGGGCAACGTCGAGGTGAACCGCGAGATCACGGCCTCCCTGCAGAACCCGGGGGCGCCCGAGTTCTGGTGGCTCAACAACGGCATCACCATCGTGTGCTCGCAGGCGACTTCAGTGGGGAAGCGGCTCAGCCTCTCCGACGTTCAGATCGTCAACGGCCTGCAAACCTCCTACACCCTGCACGAAACGCTGCGCGACCGCTTCGTGACCGACCCTGCCGACCCGGTCTTCGACAGACTGGTGCAGGTGCGCATCCTCGTCACCGTGGACCAGGCCGCCCGTGACTCCGTCATCCGCGCCACCAACCGGCAGACGAGCGTGCCCGTCGCCTCCCTGCGTGCCACGGACGACATCCAGCGGCAGATCGAGTCGTACTTCCTGGAACACGACTGGTTCTACGACCGGCGCAAGAACTTCTACCGCAACCAGGGCAAGCCGGCCGACCGCATCGTCAGCATCCCCCTGCTGGCCCAGTCCGTGATGGCAATGGCGCTGGGACGGCCCGACTACGCCCGAGCCCGTCCGTCGAGCCTGCTGAAGTCGGACTCGGACTACCGGCGCGTCTTCTCGGACAAGACGGAACTCGCCGTCTACCTGTGGCTGGCCAAGGCACAGCGCCAGGTGGACGAGTTCCTTCAGGCGTCGTCGGATCCCGTCTCCCGGTCGCTGCACACCAACCTTCGCTTCCATCTGGCCATGCTCGGCGCCGTCGACCTTGTGGGCCGCATCTTCAGCAAGCCGGAAGCCCTGAACAACGCCGCCCGGGAGGACGTCTTCCCGAATCCCGCGCGCCTTCGGTCGCTGTGGGCGTCGCTCCAGGAGCACTACGACACGTACCAGCAGCAGCAGCGGTCGGGTCCCGACAAGACGGCGAAGAGCAGCGACTTCGTCACCTACCTCACGACCGAGCTGGGATACGGAAGCCTCCACCGCAGGTGACTCCAAAGCACGGCCCGCGGGCCGGGCGGGGATGGGAGAATGGGCAGGTGATCGACCCTCGTCCCTCTCCCGTCTCCGCCGCCCGGCGGCGCACCGCCATCGACGCGCTGCGCCGCGGTGCCGTGCCCGAGAGCGGCTTGGATCTCCTCGCCACCGGACTCGACCGTTTCGAGTCGGCCCTCGACGCGGAACTCGACGCGGTCGCCTCCGGCGCCTCGGTCTTCAAGGCCGTGCGCGGCGAGTACGGATCCGGCAAGACGTTCTTCACCCGATGGCTCGGGGAACGCGCCAAGCAGCGCAACTTCGCCGTCTCAGAGATCCAGGTCTCGGAGACGGAAACCCCGCTGCACAGACTGGAGACCGTCTACCGTCGCCTCACCGAACGGCTGGCCACGACGAGCTTCCCGCCGAGCGCGCTGCGACCCGTCGTGGACGCCTGGTTCTACGCGCTGGAAGAGGACGCCCTCGCGGCGGGGGCCGACGAGGACGACCTGAGCGGCGCGGTTCAGCAGTTGCTGGCCGCCCGCCTGACCAAGGTGTCACGGCACGCCCCGTCCTTCGCGGCGGCGCTGCGCGGATACCGTTCCGCGCTGGCCGACGGCGACGAGGCGACGGCGGCGGCCGTCCTCGCCTGGCTCGGCGGCCAGCCCCACGTGGCCGCAGCGGCCCGTCGAACGGCGGGCGTGCGTGGCGACCTCGACCACTTCGGCGCCCTGGGCTTCCTGCAGGGACTGCTCACCGTCCTGCGGGACTCCGGTCACCGGGGACTGTTCGTCGTGCTGGACGAGGTGGAAACTCTGCAGAGAGTGCGGTCGGACGCCCGCGACAAGGCACTCAACGCGTTGCGGCAGCTGATCGACGAAGTCCACTCCGGGCGGTTCCCCGGCATCTACTTGGTCATCACCGGAACCCCGGCCTTCTACGACGGCCAGCAGGGCGTGCAGCGGCTCCCACCGCTCGCCCAGCGGCTCGCCACCGACTTCACCACCGACCCGCGCTTCGACAACCCGCGTGCGGTTCAACTGCGCCTGCCCGGATTCACCCTGGAGTCGCTGACCGGGCTCGGGGTGACCATCCGCGAACTCTATGCCTCCGGGGCCGACGCACCCGGCAGGATCGAAGCACTGGCCGACGACACGTACATCGCCGACCTCGCCCGAGCGGTGGGCGGAGCGCTCGGCGGGAAGGTCGGTGTGGCGCCCCGGCTCTTCCTCAAGAAGCTGATCGGAGACGTCCTCGACCGAATCGACCAGTTCCCGGACTTCGACCCGCGGCAGCACTACCGCCTGACCGTGGACAGCAAGGAACTCACCGACGTCGAAAGGAACCTGGCCGCATCCGCATCGACATCGGCCGGCGACGTCGATCTGGAGCTGTGATGGCGCCACCCGCGGACCCCGTCGAGCGGCTCGACCCCGTCATCCTGCACCACGTTGTCAACACACTCGGCTGGCCGGATCTGCGGCCGCTGCAGCGGGCCGCAATCGACCCCGTGATGGACGGCGAGGACGTCGTGCTGCTCGCTCCCACCGCAGGCGGCAAGACTGAGGCGGCCTGCCTGCCGATCCTGTCGGCCATGTCCGCGCAGAGCTGGGCCAGCACCTCGGTCCTCTACCTCTGCCCGCTCAAGGCACTCCTCAACAACCTGGTGACCCGCGTCGACGGTTACGCGCAATGGCTGGGCCGGCGCGCGGCCCTGTGGCACGGGGACACCAAGGAATCACAGCGTCAACGCATCCGTACCGACAGGCCGGACATCCTGCTGACGACACCCGAGTCGCTGGAAGCCATGCTCATCGGCGTGAAGACGGATCACGCGCACCTGCTGGGCGGCGTCCGGGCCGTCGTCGTCGACGAGGTCCACGCCTTCGCGGGCGACGACCGAGGCTGGCACCTCCTCGCGGTCCTCGAACGCCTCCAACGGGTCACCGGGCGTCCCATCCAGCGGATCGGGCTGTCGGCGACCGTCGGGAATCCAGAGCATCTGCTCACCTGGCTGCAAGGGTCCGGTGCCGGCCGGCGTCCGGGCCGAGTCGTCGCCCCGGACCTCACGTCGTCCTCGCGGACGGCACCAGCAGGAGCTCCTGCGAACGACACGGCCGGTCCCCCGCCAGGAGAAGTCGAACTCGACTACGTCGGCTCCCTGTCCAATGCCGCCAAGGTCATCGCGGCCCTGCACAAGGGCGAGAAGCGACTGGTGTTCTGCGACTCCCGGCGGCAGGTCGAGGAACTGGGCGCGGCGCTGCGGGCACGCGACGTCACCGTGTTCCTCTCGCACGCGTCCCTCTCGTCCGACGAACGGGCCCGGTCCGAGCAGGCGTTCGCCGAGGCACGAGACTGCGTCATCGTGGCCACGTCCACCCTGGAACTGGGCATCGACGTCGGTGACCTCGATCGGGTCGTCCAGATCGACGCGCCCGGCAGCGTCGCCTCGTTCCTCCAGCGCATCGGCCGAACGGGACGCCGCGCCGAAAACACCCGGAACTGCCTGTTCCTGGCCACCCAGAAGGACACCCTGTTGCAGGCCGCCGCGCTGCTGCTCCTGTGGGGCCGCGGCTGGGTCGAACCGGTCGTCGCACCACCCGAGCCACGTCACCTCGTCGCGCAGCAACTGCTCGCCGCCGCGCTCCAGGAGCACAAACTGGGCGATCAGACGTGGCCCGAGCAGTGGAACGGCCTGGCGCCCTTCGACCGTTCGGCCACTCCCGTCCTCCGCCATCTGGCAGACGAAGGCTTCCTCGACACCGACGGGGGCATGCTGTTCATCGGCCCCGAGGCGGAACGCCGCTTCGGACGTCGCCACTTCGTCGAGTTGACCGCGTCCTTCACCGCACCACCGCAGTTCACCGTCCTGTCCGGCCGCACCGAGATCGGGCGAATGGACCCGTCCGTCCTCACCGAAGAACGCCAGGGACCGCGTCGGCTGCTGCTGGCGGGCCGCAGCTGGCAGGTGACGTTCATCGACTGGGGGCGCAAACGGGTCTTCGTCGAGCCGGTCGAAGGTGGTGGGATTGCCAAATGGTCCGGAGGCACGGTCTCCGGACTGTCGTACGCGCTGACGCGGGCCATGCGCGATGTCCTCCTGGGCGCCGACCCGGACGTCTCGCTCACTCGACGAGCCCAGGTCTGCCTCCAGGAGTGGCGTGACGAGGACGCCCCTCACCTCGTCCACCCCGGCGGGACGCTGATCGCACGACGCGGGAACGACGTCCGATGGTGGACGTGGGCGGGGTACCGGGCCAACGCGACGCTGGGCGCGACGCTGTCGTCGGTCGCCGACCCGGTCCAACGGCCCACGGACTGCTACCTACGGCTGCGGGAGGACCTGAGCCCGGACATGTGGAGCGCCGCGCTGGACGCCGTACCAGCCGGGCCGACACTCGTCCTGCCCGACGTCGACCAGCGGGCAGTGCGTGGTCTGAAGTTCTCGGCGGCGCTCCCCCCACGGCTGGCCGTGGCCACCCTGTCGGCGCGGCTCGCCGACTTCGACGGTGCTGGCGCCGTTCTGGCGGAGCCGAAACGCTTCTCGAACGTCCATTGACGCGGGCCTTGCCCCCACCCTCCGGGTCTCCACTTCCCCGCCGTGGTCGTGCGGCAGCCGCGGGGCACCCTGTCGTACGACATCTACGAGTTCCAACCACCGTGCTCATGACGACTTACGAGCACGGTGGAGCAAGGTCGCCTCACACCCTGCGGATCGAACGTGCTACCCCCTCCCCAAGGGCGAGCACTGATAGCGCACCCCCCGGCTGACCATTCTGAAGCGGTCACGCCCCTGGGCCGAGAACGGGTTCGGCAGGTCGAAGACGCGGCGTTCCTCCGGGACGAGGGCCGAGGTGATCAACAGGATGCGGTAGCGGTTGCCCCGGGCGTGGCGGCGGGCCGCTTCCACCTCGGACGGTCCGAGTTCGAACTCAACCCGCTCGGCACATGGGTCGCTCAGTGCCTTCACCTCGTACAGCCGGGTGGTGTCACGCCAGGTGACCTCGAAGTCGTAGCCCAGGGAGTCGGAGGCCTCGTCGTCGCCGTTGACGACGGCCGCATAGCCCGAGATCCACCGCACGTCGGGGTAGTGGCGCTGGAGCCAGGCGCGCGCGGCCACCTCCCCGACGAGACCGATGGCGGACCGCTGGTCCTCCGTAGTCCGCTTCGTCTTCGCGACGACGATGCGCGGCTTGACGGAGGATCCGCCTCCGCTGCGTGGCCGGGGCACACCGGCCACGGTGTCCAGACGCACCCTGCCCGACTGGGCGAGGAATGCTTCGTCGATGGTCTTCGAGGCGATGTCCGCGATGGTGGAGAGCTGGTCGTTTCCGACCCTGACTTCGGCATCCCCGATGGTGATCGTGCGCGGAGCGACGATGGTGTAGACACCGGAATCCCGGGCGCGTATCGCCGTCTGCGCGAGATCCTTGTCGGTGAGGCCCAGCGCCGCGGGATCCGCGGCGTTCGGCATTCCTGCGGGCCATCCCACGGCTCGTTCCACCGCATCGAGCAGACGGCTCTCGCTCAGCGGCAGCAGGTCGCCCAGACCGGTACCGTCGATGAAACTCCTGCATTCCAGCAGCACCGCCCCGTGCCACCCCGCAGGCACCTGGATGCCGTGACGGCGGCACCAGGCGGTCACCAGTGGGGGCAGCACCGGCACGAGCGCGTCCAGTGCGGCCGTGTTACGTGCCCGGAGCCGGTCGAGGGGCTCAAGTTCGTTGGGCCGCTCGAGGTCGTCGTCAGCTCCGTGCGCCCGGAGCCATTCCCGCACCCTGTCGCGCATCGCCTCCTCCGGCGGGGTGATGAACCGGGGAAGCCAGTCCCGGTCCGGCTGGAGGTCGTGAAGACCGCGGGCCGCGGCGTAGCCGGAGATGTCCTCACCCTGCTGCGCGGCGACGGCGTATCGCTCGCGGAGCCGGTCGAGGAGGATTCCGGAGCGAGCCCGCACGAAGTCGCCGAAGGCCTGTTCGTGGCGGTCGGGGTAGTACTCCGGGGAGTACCCGAGGGCGACCAGTGCGGCGTTGAACTGCTGGAAGTCGAGTCCCAGTTCGTCCCTGAGCTCCGCCGGTCTCGTGCAGGAGCGGGCCAGAGCGACCAGCTCCGCCGACGGCAGCGGCAGACCGGGCGCGAGCCGGTCGATGATCCCGACGAGTTCGCGTTCGCCGGCCGCACGACCGAGGAGGTGGGCGGCCTCCTCGTTCCAGGCGTCTGCGGCCAGGCATGCCAGCACCGGGCGGAGCAGTCTCACCGTGTCCTGCACGTCACCGGTGAGGTTGCGCCGGATCTCGGCGACCTTGGCCTGGGTCGTGTCCAGAGCGGCGGCGAGGAAGGCGTCGTCGACGAGCGTCGGGCAGCTGCCGCCGAAGCTCCGTTCGAGTTTGACGAGGACCAGTTCCAGCGCGTCCTGCAACCACGGCCTTCCCAGCAGTTGTGCGACGGCAGGTGTCGCCGCCTGCAGTTCGTCCCACCCCTCGTCGCTTCTCCAGACAACCACCGTCGGGTACTCGTCGTCCGGCAACGGCAGGGCGCGCGTCGACGACGGCGGTTCGGCCGGCGTCCCGGAGACGGTGATCTCCACATCGTCGGCGTGTACGACGCGCAGGCGGCGGAGCCGTTCGAGCGCGGCCCGGACACCGCGCTCGCTGCGGCGCACGAATGCCCCGGACTTGAGTTCCATGGCGAGGGCGACCACGGTGACCAGCCACTCCCGTTCCCGGATGAACACCGCCGCCTGACTCGACGGCGTGATGGGGGCGCCGTCGCGATGACGTACCTGCACGTTCGTGGTCGACGTGCGCTGCACCCTCAGCCCGTTCGCCTCGGCCAGGCGGACGACGGCGTCACCGGACTCCGCCGGGGCGACGAGGACGGGATGCCCCGCCGGCTCGATGAGCGCCTCCTTCAGGGGATCCGCCTCGTCGCAGACGATGACCGGTGCTTCGTCGGCCGACGGGATGAAGGTGCCGAGCACGTGGGTTCGGCTGACCACCAGGCGGGCCTCTTCACCCGGCGCCCAGGGCCACTGGCCCGTCCGTACGACGTTCGACCACGCCCGTTCGTAGTGCCGTTTGAAGGAGACGCTGAGGTACTCGGGCACGTCGCCCTTGTCGAGCACGTCAGCGAGCTGACTCACCGCCGCCCCCGCGTGCTGCGGATCTTCCCACCTGCGCAGGCCGAGCCGGAGCATCCGCTCGACGACATTCCTGTCAGTGAGCAGGCGGCGCGTCGACAAGGGCAACGCGGGGACGAAAGCCGGAAGTTCCCCGTCAGAACTGAACCAGGCCCGCCGGGGGGCGACGAAGGAGGGACCATCCGGCTCCTCCACGGGCAGCCAGGCCATGCCGCGGAGGTAGGAGGCCAGAGGAGTGGGCCAGGTGTGCGCGTCCTTGAAGGAGTAGGTGGGCCTGTGCACGGTGACGGTGAAGACCTCCTCGCTCCAGGTGCGCAGCCCGTGCATCAACAGCTCGGCGAATTCGCGTCGGGCGGCGGGGCCGAGCCCGGCCACCTCGGTCGCTCCCGCCAGGTGGGCAGGCGGGTGCGTGAACTCGTAGCGCGTGTAAGGGTGCTGGAATCGGGTCCAGTCGCTCCTGACATCGGCGCACCAGGCATCGGTGAGCGCGTCCCCCAGCCCGAAGCCCGCGGCAAGTCCCGTGAGGCGCAGTTCGTGTCCCTGACGGGCTCCCAGTCGCTCCCCGACGGTTCCCGGCCGCAGGCCGTCGTACACACCGAGGGATTGCAGGAACTCGGTGTAGGCCGCCCGGTCCCGTACCGGCGCGGGCCAGTCGTCGGGTCCGCTGATCCACTGGCCCCGCTGCGCGGCCAGGGCCGGGATCCCGGATCCTCCCTCGGCGAGGAACCGCTCCAGCCGCCGCGCTCCCTCGGTGCCCCATGCGGGTGAGAAGGAGCACCGTGCGGCTCTGCCCCACCGGCCTGTGTCGGCCAGTGGCAGCCGGAAGGGAATACGGGCCAGCCGTCGGCGCTGGACCTGGGTGAGCAGCGGGTACTGCCGGAATGCAAAGGTGAGGGCGTCGCGGCCGAGCGCCTCCGAGGGGTGGCCGCAGAGCAGGTCTTCCAGTGCGTCGAAGACCCGGTCCAGTTGGTACGGGCGCACCAGTTCGTTGCGCTCGAGGAACCCGCGCCCGGCGCTGTCCCAGGCGATCGCCGGGTGGGTGAATGAGATACGGCGCCGGAGTGCCTTGAGATCACCCGGGACACGGGTGGCGGTCTCACCGTCCGCAATGTCGTCGGGCTCGGGGTGGAAGAAGACGGTCGCGTCCTGCCTGCCGGAATCGGTCCGGCCGCCGAGGGCGCTTCTCAGCCGCATGCCCTGGTCGAGGATGATGCGTCGGCCCCGCAACACACCTTGGTCCCGGGCGAACGCATGGGACAGGTCGCTGTAGAAGTCCGCCCATACCTGCCCTTCCGGTTCCGTACCGCCGAGCAGAGACCGTGCCACGGCTTCTGCCCACGCGGCGGCCAGGGGCGCCGGCGGACGGAAGGGCCTGGAGATGACGGCTCTGCACAACTTGTCCAGACGCGCGTGGCGGACAGGGCCGACAGACGGGGTCAGCAGGTCGGCTCCGGCCCTCGTGAGTGCCTCGGTGGTCAGTACGCGCCAGGAGCGCTTGCCGTCGGGCCATCCGTAGGAGTCCTGCAACGAGCCCCACGCTTCCCTGCCGTGCAGGGGCACGATCGGTTCGGCAGCGAGCCTCCCCTCCAGGGCCGCGTCCAGCCGGTCCGGTACGTCCCAGCACATGAGGTCAAGGACGAGGTCCGCGGCGACAAGGTGCGGGGTCTCCGAACGAATGCGCCTGCTCAGTTCCACCGTCAGCAGGGCGAGTTGGTCGAGGAGGAAGGCGTTCAGGGCTACCGTCTCGCTGATGTCGAGGCGAGCCAGTTTGGTGAAGAACGGGGCATGGGCGTGGCCGGGGAACGGGGCGTGGACGCCCTCGGCCATCGGCAGAAAGGTGTACATGCGGCCGTTGGGGAGCGGTACGTCGAGGCGCAGCGCGACCGCCACCCATGCCTCGGCGTCCCAGTTCTCCCAGGCGGCGTCGATCTCACGCGCCTGGACGCTGCGGCTGATCGCTCCGCTCAGGGCCTCGCGATCGAGGGTGCAACGCGCCAGCAGGTAGCGGCCCGCCTCGGCGAGATCGACCTCCCGTACCCAGTCGTCCTCGCCTGCGGTGACCAGGTCCGATGTGCGCTCGGTACGCGAGAGAACCTGCCGGAAAGCGGTGTCCGAGCCGTCCCGCACCTCGACGAGGAGTTCGGCCACGCGATTGAGGAAGAGCAGCAGCGGCGCCTCACCGTCCACCACGTCCTCCGCCTGCGCCACGGCGAGTCCCCAGGCGTGCCGGTCGCGCAGCGGCAGCCGTACGACCGTGGCGTACCCGTCCTCGGCGAGTTCCTTGAGCACGGGATCGGTGACGTCGGCCGGTACAGGCAGCGCCAGCGGGGAGATGTCCTCGATCACCCGGGTCGCGAGTGCCGGGTCTTCCACCAGGGAGCGCACATCCTCGGGCCTGGCGAAGCGGAAGCAATAGCCGTCGAACACTTGGGAGTCGGAGGAGGACTTCGAGTAGATCTCCGGCCAGTCCGTCACTTGCAGCACACTGCGGAAGCCGAGGCCCTTGTTTCCGATGCCCTCACCGGCCGTCTTGCTCGACAGAGCCAGCTCGGTGATGGCGCGGAAGTTCTTCTCAGCGAATACCGCCCCCTCGTTGGCGACGTAGAGGACGCCGCCGTCCTCCCGGGGGACCGCCAGGACGGCGATCCTTCCCGGGGCGGCTTGACCGAGTGCGTCGTGGCCGTTCTGGACGAGTTCGAGGATCGTGCGGCCCTCGTACTCCTGGGCGGCATCCTCACTCACGGACTTCAGGCTCTCGGCGAACCGCCATGTCTCGCCCGCGTCCATGTAGATCTCGACTCGCCGCCTGGTCAGGGCGAGTACGGCCGACCGGAATCCGTCGCACTCCGCGGCATCCCACATCGATGTCATGGCCGTTCCCCCTCGTTCGTGCACAGCCCTGCGCCTGCCAGAAGCCTCCTGGCAGTGCCATCCAACCGAATCAGGGGTGTAATTTCTGGTGAATTCCACATCGAGTTACGCATAGGTAACCGGCCGCTCTCGCTGCTCCACTCGCAGTCAAGCGCGCTGCTTCATCGCCTTCGCCGAGATCACCGACCGCAAGCGAGTTTTCCCTTGGCGTGCGGCTCCTGCGACCGGTTGCAGCGGACACAGGCCGTTCGCTGTAAGGCAACGGAATGCGCCTCCGCCGTCCTGTGGAACCGCGCCACCTGGCGCCTGCCGCCGAAGGCGCAGGGTCGGCGGACACCTCCTGGTCGCCACTGCCTGTAAACGTCGGGTTGTCGGGATGACGGCCATGCCGAAGGCAGAAGCGGCCGGCCCCGGTGACCTCGTACGCCCCCGCCAGGGCACCTGCCGCCCGAGCCCACGGTCGCGTGGGGCATAAGCCGACCGCCAACCACCCGGCTCCGCGGCCACGTCATCTTCACTGGGCGCGACCCGTTCGAGGAGCGCGCGTTGCCGTTCATCCAGGACGGACCACCGATGCACGAACATCAGCCCACACCGCGCCCGTACGCCCTGCGCTAGTCGAGAGAGCGACTACGGCAGTCGGAGTCCCCTGGGACTTTTCTGGAACTTCCGGCTACACCAACGGGTACGAGCGTGAAACAGTCGAAAGGCCATTCGTGCAGGTCAGCGACGCACGATCGTCATCGCGGCAGGTCACGGCGTCGGCTGGTCTCTTCCGGGACATCTGAGGCGGCTCGTCGCCGCGTCCCGGGTGGGGCGCGGCGGCGGGGCGTCGTCAGGTGAGGTTGCCGATGCCGTCGCCCAGGAGTTTCAGGCCGAAGACGAAGAAGAGGACGGCCATGACGGCGATGTTGTGCCGGGCGGCCCAGTCCTTCCAGCTGCCGAGCAGGCCGGTGGCCCGTTCGCCCATGAGCAGCAGGACACCGAGCGGGACGACGATGCCCAGCGACGCGATGACCACGAAGACCGCGAGGGTGGCGATCTGCTGACCCGGCGGCAGCCCGCTCGAACTGATCGAGGCTCCCGCGGCGATGGTCAGCGGAGCGTTCTTGAGGTTGGCCGCCGACAGGGCCAGTCCCAGCCCGAAGACCTTCACCGGGGCGAGGCGGTCGATCGCGGCCATCCATTTCGGCAGCCGGGCCTCGGCGGCGTCCGTGGGGCGCTTGCGCCACAGCCGCGCGGCGAACACGAGCAGCGCCGCGCCCAGCACCAGTTGGAGGATGCCCACCCAGGTGGCCGGCTGCTTGTTCGTGGCGGCGCCGGAGGATCCCCCGATCGCGAGCACCGCCGCGCCCAGCGCGGACAGGCCGAGCATCCAGCCGACCGCGAACAGCAGCCCGTTGGGCCGCCCCCGGGGTGTGGCCAGCACGAGGATGATCGCGACGACCGGCAGGGGGCTCACGGCGACACCGGCCGCCAGCCCCAGTACGTCGCCGAGAGCGTTGCCCATGGTGCCTCCGGAAGCATGCGGGGACGCCGGGCCGGACCGTCGTACGCTCCGTCCGGCCGCCGCCCGGCAGCCGCCTCACCCGTCGCCCTGCTCGACGGGCAGATGGATCGGGCCGCGCAGGACGGGGCTGCGCCGGTAGGGCGGCGGGTCGGCGACCAGACGGGGCCGGTCGAGGCGGCGCACCAGCTCGGTCAGCGCGATCTGGGTCTCCCGCCGGGCCAGCGGGCCACCGAAGCAAAGATGGATGCCGCTGCCGAAGCCGAGGTGCTGGTTGTCCCGCCGGTCAGGGACGAAACGGTCGGCGTCGTGGAACCGGTCCGGGTCGCGACTGCCCGAGGCCAGCATGAGCATGATCTGGGATCCCTTGGGGATGACCGTGCCGGCGACGGTGATGTCGCTGTACGCCGCCCGCCAGGGAATGATGTGCACGGGGGGCTCGTAGCGCAGCAGTTCCTCCACCAGCGGCACGACCAGGCCGGGTTCGTCGCGCAGCCGCCGCAGCACCTGCGGGTGGCGCAGGAGCGTCAGCATGCCGTTGGTGATGAGGTTGACGGTGGTCTCGTGACCGGCGATCAGCAACAGGTTGGCGGTGGAGACGATTTCCTCGTCGGTCATCCGCCCGTCGGGCCCGTCGTCGTTGACCAGCCGGGACAGCAGGTCGTCGGCGGGCCGGCCGTGGCGTGCCTCCACCAGGCCGCCGAGGTACCCGCGCAGGTCCTTGGTAGCCCGCCGGCCGTTCTCCAGTTTCTCCGGGGGATCCGTCCTCGGGTTGTAGTCGATGGACTCGATGATGTCGTTCACCCACAGCCGGAACCGCGGTTCGTCCTCGCGTGGCACGCCGAGCAGGCGGCAAATCACCGTGACGGGGAACGGGTAGGCGAAGTCGTCGACGACGTCGATCCGCTCCTTGTCGGCGAAGTCGTCGATCAGGCCGGCGACCGTGCTGGTCAGGTGCGGTTCCAGGCCGTTCACCAGCCCCGGGGTGTGCGGCGGGCCGAAGTGGCGCATCGCCATGCGCCGCAGGCGGTCGTGCTCGGGTGGGTCGAGGTTGATGAACGCCGGTGAGCTGCGGCCCTCGGCCGCTTCCATCGGACGCGCCAGATTGCGGACGTCGGAGCTGAGGTGCGGGTTGTGCAGGAGGTCCGTGAGTTCGCGGTAGGTGCTGACGACGTAACTGCCGTCCTCCTGGAGGGCGACCGGCGTTCGGCGCAGTTCGGCGTAGAGGGGGTACGGGTCGGGCCGCGAGGAGTAGTCGAGTATCCGCTGCAGGGTGCCGGGCGTCTCGGTCGTGGTCATCTCAACTCCGCTCCCTACCGGTGGTGCTGCTGCGCGGACGTGACGCGTCGCTCGCCCGGGTCGTGGCCGGTGACGACCACCGTGGCGCCCTGGGCGAGCAGGGTGGGGCCGGGGTAGTCCACCGGCACCGGTTTCGTGTCGGCGGGCTGGTCGGGCGTGGGGCAGGGCGGCGGGAAGGGCGCGGCCGTCTCGATCAGCTCCCGGTAGTGGTCGAGCCACTTGGCGTTGTTGAAGCTCACCGCGGCGGTGACGCGGCCCTGGTAGCCGTAGGCCGCGACGAAGCGGCGGTCGGCGACCGAGCCCTGGGTGACGACCACCTCGTCGGCGAACGTCGGTACGCCGACGGTCTTGATGTTGACGCCGAACTGGATCGACCAGAACACCGGGAGGGACAGGTGGGGCCAGCGGTCGGCCTGGCCGCTGACCATGTTGTGCGCCGCGACCTAGGCCTGCTCCACGGCGTTGGCCCAGTGCTCCAGGGAGATGAGCCGGTACTCGTAGATCGGGTTCGGGCAGCGTGCCACGTCTCCCGCGACGAAGACGTCGTCGGTGATCAGGCCGTTGAGGTCGAGGGCGCGGCAGCCCGTGTCGCAGGCTATTCCCCACACGCCCGCCGCGAGTCCCGAGTCGCGCAGCCAGTCGGTGTTGCGGATGCCGCATAGCGCGACCACCGCCACGTCGGCGTCGATCACGCTGCCGTCGTCGAAGTGGGCCCGCCGGAACCGCCCCTGCGCGTCGCCCTCCAGCCGCGTCACCTTGACGCCGCACCGCAGGTCGACGCCGTGGGCGCGCTGCATGTCCGCCGCGATGTCCCCGACCATGGCGCCCAGCGCCCCGACCAGCGGGGCCGGCGCGAGTTCCGCGACGGTCACCGGGATGTCACGCTCACGGCAGATGGAGGCGATCTCGGACCCGGTGAATCCCGCGCCGATGACCAGGACGCGGGACGGCCCGGCCGCGAGGGCCCGTTGCAGGCCCTCGGCGTCCTCGCGTGTCCGGACGACGAACACCCCCTCCAGGGCCGCCTCGCTCTCGACGAACCAGGGGCGGGCCCGCACCCCGGTGGTGATCAGCACCCGGTCGAAGGGGATCTGCCGTCCGTCGGCGAGCCGGACGTGGTCGGTCGCGAGGTCGAGCCCGGTCGCGGGTACGCCCAGCAGCCACTCCGCGTCGATCTCGCGACGTCGCGGGAGCGTGGTGCCGTCGGCCGGAACCCACCCGGTCAGTACCTGCTTGGACAGGGGAGGCCGGTCGTAGGGCTCGCCCAGTTCGTCACCGATCAGGGTCAGCGATCCGGTGAAGCCCTCGTCGCGCAGGGCCTCCGCCGCCCGGAGTCCCGCCAGCGAGGCCCCGACGATCACGATGCGGCCGTCGCGCCGGAACGCTCGCAGGTTGTCGGCGCTGGTCATGACGGCGCCCCTCCCGTCGGTGCGTCGTGTCCCTCCAACTGGTCGACCAGAATCGCCTGGAGCGGGCAGGCCGCCGCGGCGCGCAGCACCTGCTCGCGTCCCGCGTCGTCGGGGTTCGGGGCGTACATCAGCGCTTCTTCGCCGTGCATCCGGAACGCGTCCGGAGCCAGGAACGCGCACTGTGCGTAGCCCTGGCACCGGGAAAGATCAACGACAACTCTCATCCCGACCTCCGCTGCGGGACTGCGGGCCCTGGGGTCTGTGTCCCGGTACTCGCGCACTGTGAGGGCGAGGGCGCACCGCGCTCTTCGGGTGTCGGGTGTCCACAGGGCCTATGGGGCGTCGCGTGCGAAGCGACCGGCGGCCGTGGCCGCCCGGAGATACAACGTGCTGCGCAAAAGCCTATCCGCGGCCCTCATCGCCTGCACGTCGGGAACCGGGCCCGATGGCCCCGCGGCAGGGGCCGGGGGGGTCAGGGCGTGCCGGGCTGCTGGATGCTGTCGCCCCGGTTGTTGAGGGCGACGGAGGTGCCGATGCGGCGGAAGTCGTTCATGACGCCGAACATGGTCTTGTTCGCGGGCAGGAGCGGCAGCAGCGTCAGGAGGGTGGGGTCGGCCGCCAGTGCGGCGTCGAGCATCTCCTTGTACGCGTTGTAGACCCGTGCCGTGTAGCCGGGTTCCGTCGCCGCGTTCAGCCGGTGGTCGTTGCTGACCGCGATGGAGGCGACGTCCATGAGGTAGCAGTCGAACAGGTCGGCGACATCCTTGGTCGCGGCGCTTCCGGTCCCGCCTCGCACGAGGACCTGCGCCATCTCCACCACGATCTCGCGGTAGATCCGGTGCCGGGTGCTGCTGGGGTAGGCCGCCATGATGTGGTCGGCCTGCCCGGCGCCCTCCGTGCTCATCGTTCGCGGCGCCTTCAGGTCCGTCAGGCCGGGAACGGTGAGCGGGACGCCCTGGAACATCATCTCCTCGTCGGGGATGTCCCCGTTCTGGGAGGCCAGCGGATGCAGGCCGATCTCGTGCGACAGCATGCCCATCACGTAGCCGATGTCGTACTTCTCGAAGTAGTAGCTGGCCAGGTTGATCTGCACGCCCTCGTCGCCCAGGTCGATCACGTCGGCCGGGGTCTCCGTCGTCCGCACGTGGAGGGTGATGCGGCAGGGGCGACCGGCGATGTAGTCCTTGATCGTCCGGTGCGCCTCCAGCAGTTCGATGATGCGGATGGCCTTCTCGAGGTAGCGGTCGTCCGTGTACTTGAGGTTGGTGAACTCGTAGTTCCCCGACTTGAAGGGGGTCTGCATCATGTGCGCCGGCACCTCTGCCGCGCCGTCGGCCGGGCGGGGCAGCGAGACCGGGTCCACCCAGACCGACTCACGGAGGGTGGGGGCGCTCGCCGTACGGACGTCGTCCCAGGTCCCCTCCGTGACCGGCTCGGGGGCGGGAGTCACGTGCCCGACGAGCGCGCCGAGGAGGGCGAGATGACGGCCGCGCAGCCCGGCGGCGGCGAGGGCGGGGTCCTCGGGCGGCGCGTCCAGGTCGCCCAGCAGGCTGCCCGGGATGTGCGGGCGGTGCGGGGCGTCGGCGTCCCGGTACTCGTCGCGCAGGCCCAACTGGTGACTCAGTTCGTGGACGAGCTGGACCGGGGAGGCGTCCACCCACCAGGTGTGCTGGTCCATCGCCCGGTCCCTGGCGGCCAGGTCCACCGTCAGGTGCGGGTTCCCGGACGGGTCGACGTACTCGACGGTCACGTTCAGGCGGTCGCCGTTGGGCAGGCGGTAGGCCGGGGTGTTCAGGAACTCCCGTATACCCGCGCCCAGTTGCTCGCGGACGTGCGCGACCTGGCCGTCCGTACCACGCAGCGCCACGCGGACGGTGAGGTCGGTGATCCCGTCTCCCCGGTACGAGAAGCGGCGGGCGTCGAAGCCCGACCGCACCACGAAACGCGGGCGGCTGTCACGGCGGGACGGGGACGTGGGCGACGCGGTCTGTTGCGCGGGGGGCTCGGAGGGGCGCGGGAGCCGTGGGGTGGCCTCGTCCGCCGGGGCGGGCTGCTGGATGCTGTCGCCGCGGTTGGTGAACGTGAAGCTGGCGCCGAGGCCGAGGAAGTTGCCCGTGACCTTCCACCAGACCTTGTCCGGAGGCACCAGGGGCCTTACGGGGCTGTCCTCGACCAGCTGGGCGGTGAACAGCTCCTTGTAGGCGTTGTAGACCTTGGCCGTGTTACGGGGCTCCCAGGCCGCGTCCCTGCGCTTGTCGTTGGTGACCGCGATCGTGGCCAGGTCCATCAGGTAGCAGTCGATCAGATCGGTGACGTCCTGGGCCTTCGCGCCCTCCTCCCCCGCCTGGGCCTCCCGCGCCATGTCGTGGGCCATCCTCAGGACGATGTCCCGGTGGATCCGGTGCCGGGTGCTGCTCGGGAAGGCGGCCATGATGTGGTCGGCCTGCCCGGCGCCCTCCGTGCTCATCGTGCGGGGCGTCCTCAGGTCCGACAGGCCCGGGACCATGAGCGGGACCCCCTCGAACATCGACTCCTCGACGGGGATGTCCGTCCGGCGCGAGGCCAGGGGGTGCAGGCCGATCTCGTGGGCCAGCATGCCCATCACATAGCCGATGTCGTACTTCTCGAAGTAGTAGCTGGCCAGGTTGATCTGCACGCCCTCGTCACCGAGGTCGGTCACGTCGGCGGGAGTCTCCGTGGTGCGCAGGTGCAGGGTGATGCGGCAGGGGCGGGTGCCGATGTAGTCCCGGATCGTGTCGTGCTTGCGCAGCAGCTCGATGATCCGGATCGCCTTGTCGCGGTACCGGTCGTCCGTGTGCTTGAGGTTCGTGAACTCGAAGTTCCCCGATCTGAAGGGCGTCTGCATCATGTGCGCCGGCACCTCTGCCGCGCCGTCGGCCGGGCGGGGCAGCGAGACCGGGTCCACCCAGACCGACTCACGGAGGGTGGGGGCGCTCGCCGTACGGGCGTCGTCCCAGGTCTGCTCCCGCGTGGCCGGTTCCGGCGCCGCAGGTACGTCCCCGATCAGCGCCCCGAGGAGGGCCAGATGACGGCCTCGGAGGCCTGCGGCGGCGAGGGAGGAGTCCTCGGGGGGTGCGTCCAGGTCGCCCAGGAGACTGCCGGGGATGTGCGGGCGGTGCGGGGCGTCGGCGTCCCGGTACTCGTCGCGCAGGCCCAGCTGGTGACTCAGTTCGTGGACGAGCTGGACCGGGGAGGCGTCGGCCCACCACGTGTGCTGGTCCATCGCCCGGTCCCGGCCCGCGAGATCCACCGTGAGGTGAGGGTTATCGGACGGGTCGACGTACTCCACGGTCACGTTCAGGCGGTCGCCGTTGGGTAGGCGGTGCGCCGGGGAGTTCAGGAACTGCCGTATGCCCGTGTCCAGTTGCTTGCGGACGTGCGCGACCTGGCCGTCCGTACCGCGCAGCGCCACGCGGATGGTGAGGTCGGTGATCCCGTCTCCCCGGTACGAGAAGCGGCGGGCGTCGAAGCCCGACCGCACCACGAAACGCGGGCGGCTGTCACGGCGGGACGGGGACGTGGGCGACGCGGTCTGTTGCGCGGGGGGCTCGGAGGGGCGCGGGAGCCGTGGTACGGCCTCGTCCGCCGGGGCGGGCTGCTGGATGCTGTCGCCGCGGTTGTTGGTCGCGAGGCTGGTGGCGAGCTGGGCGAAGTCCCGTACGACGCCGAACAGCCCCTTGTCCGGCGGGAGCAGGGGGCGGGCGGGGCTGTCCTCGGCCACGTGCTGGGCGAGCAGGGCCTTGTAGGCGTTGTAGACCTTGGCGGTGTTGCCGGGCTCCTTCGCCGCGTTCATCCGGTAGTCACTGGTGATCGCGATGGAGGCGACGTCCATCAGATAGCAGTCGATCAGGTCCGTGACGTCCTTGGCCTTGGCCCCCTCCACGCCGTCCCGGGCGGCCTCGGCCAGCATGTCGGCGGTCTTCAGGACGATGTCGCGGTAGATCCGGTGCCGGGTGCTGCTCGGGAAGGCGGCCATGATGTGGTCGGCCTGGCCGGCGCTGTCCGTGTTCATGGTGCGCGGCGTCCGCAGGTCGGCGAGTCCCGGCACCGGAAGCGGAATGCCCCGGAACATCGCCTCCTCGTCGGGGATGTCCCGGTTGCGGGAGGCGAGGGGGTGGAGGCCGATCTCATGGGCCAGCATGCCCATGATGTAGCCGATGTCGTACTTCTCGAAGTAGTAGCTGGCCAGGTTGATCTGGACGCCCTCGTCGCCCAGGTCGGTCACGTCGGCCGGGGTCTCGGTCGTGCGCAGGTGCAGGGTGATGCGGCAGGGACGGGTGCCGATGTAGTCCCGGATCGTCGGGTGGTCCCCGAGCAGTTCGATGATCCGGACCGCCTTGTCGCGGTACCGCTCGTTCGTGTGCTTGAGGTTGGTGAACTCGAAGCGCCCCGACCGGAACGGTGTGAGGGGCGCGGTCTGCGGCATGCGGGCCGCGGCTTCGGTGGTCGTCGTGCCGTCGGCGGGTCGGGGCAGGGAGACCGGGTCGACCCAGACGGACTCGCGGGTGACCGGTGCGGTGGCGGTGCGGGCCGCTTCCCAGGTCTGCTCCCCGTTCCGCCCAGGCTGCGGGGGCACGTTGCCGACGAGTGCGCCGAGCAGGGCGAGGTGCCGGCCGCGCAGGCCCGAAGCGGCGAGGGAGGAGTCCTCGGGGGGCGCGTCGAGGTCGCCCAGGAGGCTGCCCGGGATGTGCGGGCGGTGCGGGGCGTCGGCGTCCCGGTACTCGTCGCGCAGGCCCAGCTGGTGACTCAGTTCGTGGACGAGCTGGACCGGGGAGGCGTCGGCCCACCAGGTGTGCTGGTCCATCGTCCGGTCCCGGTCCACCAGGTCGACGGTCAGGTGCGGGTTATCGGACGGGTCGACGTGCTCGACGGTGACGTGCAGTCGGTCACCGTTGGGGAGGCGATGGCGGCGCTCGTTCAGGAACTCGGTGACACCCGCGTCGAGCTGGTCGAACACGTGGGCCGCCTGTCCGTCCGTGCCGCGCAGCGCGACACGGACGGTGAGGTCGGTGACCGGCTCGCCGTCGAAGGTGAACCTGCGCGCGTCGAATCCCGAACGGACCACGAAACGGGGGCGGTTGTCACGGGGGCCCCGCGGCCTCGGCGCGCGCGACGACGGTTCCGTGCCGGAGTCCGGCCGGGGCAGTCGCGGGCCGACGGTCTGGATGCTGTCGCCCTGGTTGTTGAACGTGAAGCTCGTACCGAGGCCGAGGAAGTTGTTCGTGACGCCGAACATGCCCTTGTCCGCGGGGAGCAGCGGCCGCACCGGGCTGTCCTGCGCGAGCTGGGCGGCGAACAGCTCCTTGTAGGCGTTGTAGACCCTCGCCGTGTACCGGGGCTCCCAGGCCGCGCTCTTGCGGTTGTCGTTGGTGACGGCGATCGTGGCCAGGTCCATCAGGTAGCAGTCGATCAGATCGGTGACGTCCCTGGTGCTCGCGCCCTCCTCGCCCGCCGCGGCCTCCTCCGCCAGGAGATGCGCCATCCTCGCGACGATGTCGCGGTACGTGCGGTGCCTGGTGCTGCTGGGGAACGCCGCCATGACGTGGTCGGCCTGCCCCGCGCCCTCGGTGTTCATGGTGCGCGGGTTCTTGAGGTCCGCCAGCCCCGGCACCGTCAGCGGGACGCCCGCGAACATGGACTCCTCGTCGGGGATGTTCGTGTCCCGGGAGGCGAGGGGGTGCAGGCCGATCTCGTGGGCCAGCATGCCCATGATGTAGCCGATGTCGTACTTCTCGAAGTAGTAGCTGGCCAGGTTGATCTGCACGCCCTCGTCGCCCAGGTCGGTCACGTCGGCGGGAGTCTCGGTCGTGCGCAGGTGCAGGGTGATGCGGCAGGGGCGGGTGCCGATGTAGTCCCGGATCGTGTCGTGCTTGCGCAGCAGCTCGATGATCCGGATCGCCTTGTCGCGGTACCGGTCGTCCGTGTGCTTGAGGTTGGTGAACTCGAAGTCCCCCGACCTGAACGGCGTCAGGGCCGACGTCTGCATCATGTGCGCCGGGACCTCTGCGGTGTCCGTGCCGTCGGCAGGCCGCGGCAAGGAGACCGGGTCCACCCACACCGACTCGCGGAGCATCGGGGAGGTCGCCCCACGGGCGTCGGCCCAGCTCTGCTCCGTGTCCTGCTCAGGAGCCGGGGTCATCTCGCCCACCAGCGCGCCGAGCAGCGCCAGGTGACGGCCTCGGAGGCCCGAAGCGGCGAGGGAGGAGTCCTCGGGGGGCGCGTCGGGGTCGCCCAGGAGACTGCCCGGGATGTGCGGGCGGTGCGGGGCGTCGGCGTCGCGGTACTCGTCGCGCAGGCCCAACTGGTGGGTGAGTTCGTGGACCAGGTGCACCGGGTCGGCGTCCGCCCACCAGGTGTTCTGGTCCATCGCCCGGTCCCGGCCCGCGAGATCCACCGTGAGGTGGGGGTTCCCGGCAGGATCGACGTGTTCGACCGTCACGTGCAGACGGTCACCGTTCGGCAGCCGGTACGCGGGGTCGTTCAGGAGGTCGCGTACACCCGCGTCGAGCTGGTCGCGGACGTGCGCCGCCTGACCCTCCGGGCCCCGTATCGCCAGGCGCACCGTGAGGTCGGTGACCCGCTCCCCCCGGTACGGGAAGCGGCGGGCGTCGAAGCCCGACCGCACCACGAAACGCGGGCGGGTGTCCCGCGGGCCCCGGGGGGTCGGGGCGGTCGCCGCCGGGGGTTCGGTGGACCGGTTCCGGGGCAGGCGTGGGCCCACCGCCATCGTGCTCGGCGCCGTGTCGTCCGTCGCGGCGTCCAGCTCCATCTCCTCGCCGCCGGACTCGTACTCGGAGGACGAGGCGTCGGGGTTCTGCGGGTCCCCGGTCCCGGAGCGTTCGCCGTGCAGGACGCCGTTGTGGTCGAGGGTCGCGCCGATGCTCTCCGCGTGGTCGCTGATGTACTCCCTCAGGCCCGCGTGCTGAAGCATCCACTGGGGCATGCGCCAGCCGGGGAAGAAGGTGCCGTGGGTCCCGGACGCCTGTACCCGGTGGCCCAGCGGGCGCCCGATGTGCTCGTTGACCGCCTGGTAGGCGAGGTCGCAGGCGGCACAGGCCATCTTGAAGCCGCCCAGGGGGAGCGTCCGCGGGGCGGCCGGGTCGCCGGGGTGGCGCCGCCAGTGCTCCATCCAGTGGCCGAGCAACGTCAGTTCACCGTGTTCGGAGCCGTAGGACACGGCCGGTTCGGCCTCGTCCCGGCCCCTGACGTTGAGGATTGTCGGGTTGGCCAACGCCCGCTTGACGAGGTCGAGTTCGGGCGAGCCGGGGTGGTAGAGGCGGTACCAGCCGGTGGCCAGGGCGCGCAGTTTGGTGCGGTCGCGCATCTCGCGTGCCATCGCCGGGCGGCGGCGGGCCAGCCAGCCCTCGTCCCGGCGCCACTGCCGCTGGTCGGCCGCCAGGCGCTCGTGGTCCTGACGCAGCGCCTCGGTGGCCTCGGGGAGGGCGTCCCACTGCTGCTGGAGCTGGTCGTTCCAGTCCCCGGCCTCGTACCGCTCGTCGAGCAGCGTCCGCAGCCGTGTCAGTTCCTCGTCCCGCTGGTCGACTTCCGCCCGGCGCTGTTCGAGTCGGGCCGCCCCTTCGCGGTGCGCGCGCTCGTCCTGCTGCCACTTCTCCACCTTGCGCTGCTGCGCCGTCCCCGCCGGCTGCTGACCGGTGACGAACCACCGCAGTTCCTGCTCCACCAGGGCCGCCTGGTCGCCGGTGAGCGCCTTGGCGCCGGTGTTGCCCGCGATGCCGAGGGAGCCGTCCGGCAGCAGGGCCACGGCGATGTGCGGGGTGACCTGGGCGTCCGCCTGCCGGTTCTCCTTGCGCAGGACGTCCTTCACCAGACGGGCCACCCGGTCGAGCATCCGCAGCGTCACCTCCCGGTCGCGCGGCGAGGTGCCGGTCGGCCGGGTCTGGGTGAAGGGGCCGCCGGTCCCGAGTCCGAGCGCCTCCCGCAGGGCGTCGTACTCCTCGCTCCGGAGCCTGCCGTGCTGCTCGGCGAGGTCCAGGGCCTCGGGTACGCCGAAGCCCGTGACCTCGTGGAAGGCACTGTCGAAGGCGACGTCCGGGTAGCCGCCGAGGCGGGCGTTGCGCCGTCGCACCACGTCCAGCAGCGCGTCCACGCGAAGGTCGGGCTCGGTCAGCAGGTCGGCGAACTCCGTCGCGAACCCGATCTCCGGGCCGGTGAGCACGGCCGTCTCCTCGGGCGCGGGGTCGGCGCCGTCGTCCCGGTCGTCGTCGGAGCCGAGGTCCATCTCGGCGTCCGTCTCCGCGTCCGACTCCGCGCCCAGGTCCGGGATGGGGGCGTTCCCGGACAGCGTGCTCAGGTCGAGCGCCTCCTCGTCGGCGGGCAGGCCGGGGGTGTCGCCGCCCGGCGGGGACGGGGGCGGCGGGACGGCGGCCGGGTCCTGCTCGTTCCCCGGCGGCCGGGGTGCGGGGGTGCGCGGGATCAGGGGGACGAAGTCGCCGCCGCGGCGGCGCAGGCGCAGGTGCGGGCCGCTCTCGCCGGACGGGCCGGGGTAGGTGTGCGCGGTGCCGTTCTCCTCGACCAGGGTGACGGTGGTGCCCGTCGCGGCTGCCGCCCAGCGGGCGACGGCGCGGTCGGCGTCGGGTCCCCAGGGGGCGTCGGCGAGGTGGCGGCGCAGGTGGCCGTCGCGGGCCTGGCTGGTCGGCGCCGCCTCTCCTCGGCGCTGCCGGAGCGGTGGGGGCGTGAAGAGGGAGTCCCGCTCGGCCGGGTCGCCCGGAAGGCCGTTCAGGCGCATCAGTTGAGCGGGCGGGGATCCGGCGCGGGTGCGCAGTCTCGTCGCCTCGTGGCTGTCCAGGCCGGGCTGGTCGGCGGCCTGGCGCAGGGCCGTGGAGAGCGCGGCGAAGAAGCCGTTCCCGCGCCCGGCGGGGGTGCCCTGGGTGTAGGTGGCGCCGTCGGGTGCGGTGAGGACCCCGTCCCGGGCGAGGCGGTAGCGCGGTCCTTCGCCGTCGGCGGGCGGCAGCCATGGCGGGGTGGCGTGGCTGCGGTGCGCGGGCGGCCGCCCCGAAGTGGCGGGCGTGGTCACCGCGTTGGTGCCGCCGTCCGTCGTGGCCGTGGGAGCGGGAAGCGCGGTGGCGACCGGCGGCGGGGTGCCGGGCGGGAGGGCGGCGTGGAAGTAGCCGTCGGCGGTGAACAGGACCGGATCGCCGGCCGGGTCGACGGCGGCCGGGTCGGTGCCGTGCGGCAGGAACAGCTGCGCGTGGCCCTCGCCGGTCACCACGGTGAGCGGGGTGCCCAGGACCCGGGCGGCCAGGGCGGGCAGCAGGTCGGCGCCGCCGTGGTCGCCCGCGCGGCGCTCGGGCGGGGCGGGTTCGCCGTCCGGTCGCCCGGCGTCCGGGTGCGGCTCGCTCGTGAAGGGGCGGAGCATCGCCACGGTGGCCAGTCGCACGCGCTGCGCGGGCGTCGGCCAGAAGGTCTGCGGGAGGCGGCCGAACGCGTCGAACTCGGCCTGCTGCGGCGGCGTCAGCCGCACCCCGGCGACGTCCAGTTCGTCCTGGGTGAAGGTGTCCGCGGCGTCCAGGGCCAGGGCGTCGAGCAGGTCCGTGTTGCTGTCCTCGCCCAGCGCCCAGGCGAGGCGGTCGCGGGCGGCGCGGACGGCCTGCTCGGTGACCGCCGGGTCGCCCGGCGCGGCCGTGAAGCGATCGGCGAGACCGCTGCCCAGCAGATGGGGCAGCCGACCCCGTGCTTCCGCGGCGGCGAGCAGCGCGTGGAAGAAGGAGGCGCCGTCGTGCGGCATGTCGTGCAGCTCGCGCACGGTGGTGCCGTCGGGTGAGGCGAGGGTGCGCGGGCCGGGTCCGGTGCCGTCGGTGACGGTGTACGGCTCGGGTGCCTCGGAGCGCCAGTCCGGCGTCGTGTACGCCTGCGGCCGGTCCGGTACCTGGACCGTGGCCGAACCCTGGTGGTGGGCGGTGAGGCGGGTGGCGGCGAGGTGGAGGCGGTGGTGGTCGGCGGCGACCGCGCCGGCGCGCTCCTCCCAGCGGCGTACGTCCTCACGGGCGGCCTGCCAGGCGGCGACGGCCGGGGACTGTGCCATGGCCTGCGCCAGGACGGTCGGGCGGTCGGGGTGGTCGTCGCCGAGCGCGGCCTGTTCCTCCGCGCTCAGGTCGAGCCAGGTCTCCCGGGCCCGCGCCCGGGCGTCGTAGTACCCCTTGTCGGCCGCGGCGAGGTCGGCGGCCGCCTTGGCCATGTCGTCCCAGGCCGCGCCGACCTCGTCGGGGAACGTGGTGTCGTCCAGGAGGCCGTGGTCGCGTGCGATGTCCTCGCGCAGCCAGACCAGGGCGGTGGTCTCGGCCTCGGCGGCACGCGGGCCGCGCTTGGCCTTGCCGAGGGCGTGCAGCGGGCGGCTGTCGGTGACCCGGTGGTCCACCTCAGCCACCGTCAGCCAGCTCACCGGCACGGCGAAGAGCATGCTGCGGTCGGTGACGACCTTGAGGTGGGTGCCGAGGGTGGTGTCCACGGTCCCCTTGAGGGCGGTCCCGTCGTTGGCTCCGCCGATGGGGACGCTCGCGCCCGGGTTGGTGACGCCCGCGTTGCTGTTGCCCGCCAGCGGCGAGGTGCCCACCGTGCCCTCGACGTCGTCGGTGATGCCGGCCTCCATGGCGTCGGAGGTCTTGGTGCGCTGCATGGCCTCCATGCGCGGCTTGCTCTCCACGGCGAGCAGCCGGGCGCCGCGGCGGTGCATCTTCGCGTAGAGGCGGGAGTCGGCGGTGTGGGACTGGCCGAAGAGGCGGGCGGAGGCCTGCGTGGGCAGCGGTGTGCCGCTCGCGCCGAGCGCCTCGCGGAAGCCGGCGGTCAGGCCGACCTGCGTGGTGGCCTCCTGCTGGGCCTGGGCGGGGGCGGTGCCCAGGCCGGTGAGGGGGGTGAGGCGGGCCATACGGACGCGTTCGGTGAGGACCTTGCCGGTGTGCCGCTCGCCGAGGTCGCCGTCGCCGAGGCCGTCGGCGCGGGAGGTGGCCAGCGTCAGGGCGTCGTGCACGTTGGCCGCTCCGCGGATGTCCACGGCGAGGATGCCGGAGCCGATGCGGTCGTCGAAGGTCAGCACGTCCGGGTCGTCGGCGCCGCGCCAGGAGGAGATGCCCTCGGGTCGTGCCTGATCGGCCGTCAGCATCCGTACCGCGCGCTCGGGTTCCGGCACGTCCTGTTCGGTGAGCGCGCCGTCGGCGCCGTCGCCGTCCGGGGTGAGCAAGCCGGCCGGGAGGATTTCGTGGAGGCTGCCGACCGGGGCGAAGGCGCGCGGGGAGAGCGGCCGGCCGGTGGCGTCCGTCATCGTGACGGTCAGGACGTAGCTGGTGACGATCTCGGCGTGCGCCTGGGTGGTGGCGATGTTCGGCATCGCGGTGCTGCCCGCGGTCTCGGTGCGGGTGCTCGACCGCTGCTTGGCGGCGGTGCCCTGGAGCGAGGGGGCGGCAGCGAGGACGCCGCCGCCCGCCGCGCGTTCGGAGGCGCTGAGGGTCACGTCGGCGCCGCGGTCCTGGGAGCCGGCGGCGGAGTCGTCGCGGGCCGTGGTGCGGTAGTCCTCCAGCTCGATGCCGGTGCGCAGCCGTTCCACGGTGGTGGTGACCGGGGTCAGTTGGAACCGGACCTGTCCGGGGCTGCCGCCGACCGGCAGCCGGGGCGGGCTCGACCAGGTGCGGTGACGGACGGGCAGGGCCATCCTGTCCGTCGTCAGCTCGTGCAGATGGGCGCGGAGGAAGTCCGGGGAGAGCCGCTGGAGGACCTGCTCCCGGTCGTGCGAGGGTACGCCGATCTTCTCCAGCCGCCCCATCAGCTGCCGTGCCGCCTGGCCGGCGTCGAGCCGGCCGCTGGGGTGGGTGGGGAAGCGGCGGCCGCGCAGGAAGGGCGGCAGCCGGTAGCCGCCGCCCAGGTTGCGCGGCGTGGTGGTGCCCAGGCCGTCCGGGGCGAGCCCGGTCTCGATGGCGTCCTGCATCGGCAGGTGGAACATCACCGCGTCGCGGACGCGGTGGAGGGCGGCGGCGGCCCGGCGCGGGGACAGGCCGCGTCCCAGGCGCCCGGAGAGCCTGCCGGCCGCGCCGCTGATCCGGGCTCCGGCGCGGGTGCCGACCGCGCCCATGGCGGCCGTCCAGCGGTCCCGCACGGCGACGGTCTCGGCCGCGTCGGCGACCACCAGGTACATCCGCCCGGCGTAGGTGAGGGTGGTGTTGCGTCCCCGGGTGAGGGTCTGCGAGACGCTGCGGCCCTTGCCCCAGGCGTACTGGAGGGCGGTCGCGTAGGAGCCGACCACCGGCGGTCCGCCGGGGGCCTGCTGGAGGGGCATGTCGGCGCCCTGGAGGCCGAGGGTGGTGCGGGAGACGGTGCTGGCGCCGGCGGCGACGCGGTGCTCGTTGCCGATGGTCGCTTCGAGGGTGGCGGGCTTCGGGTCGCTTTTGACGCGCAGGTTGTGCAGTTCGCCGCGGACGGCGGCCTTCAGGTAGTGGGTCTGGAGCGGCCCGGCGCCGTTGAGTCCGGTGACGCGGGCACCGAACGGCCCCAGGTACTGGCCGAGTTGCCCGGCCACGTTGAGGTTGGCCATCGCCCGGCGCAGCGCGGTGCGCACCGGGGCGCCGGGCGCGCCGACGTGCCAGGACGTGCCCGAGGCGCGGTCGGCGGTGTCCTGCGCGAGCTGCTGGCGGGCGGGGCCGCCCTCGGTGCTGAGGACCACGTGCGGGGCGCTGAGCAGCTTGCCGGTGAGCTGCTGGTCGGCCGCATCCGTTCTCGGCAGCGGGCGGGTGCCGTCGAGGAGTTGGTCGGCCTCGGTGGCGGAGAGCCGCTGGGCTGCGGGCGCCGGCGCCGGGCCGCCGGGCGGCGGGTCGGCGGGGGCGTGGCGGTCGGATCCGTGCGCCGCGGGAACGGCCAGCTCCACCCGGCCCACGGTCTCGCTGCCCCGGGTGAACAGCGGGCGCTCCTCGACCTTGCTGACGAAGACGCCGGCGCCGAGCAGCCCGACGGAGGCGAGGCGGGCCCACCCGCGGGGGCGCCGGTGGCCCTCGAAGGAGGCGCCCAGTTCCACCTGGTAGCTGTAGAGGTCGGCGCCGTTCTGGAACATCAGGTGGTCGTGGGTGACCGCGACCGTGCTGCGGGTGGCCTTCTGGTCGGTCTTGGCGTAGCGGATGCCGAGGGAGACGTTGCCGGTCTGGCGGGGCACCCCGGCCTCCGGCACCTTGTCGTGGTCCCGGGGCGAGATGCCCAGTTCGACGCCGCTGGAGAGGGTCGTGGACGCCTGCTGGCCCTGGCCGGAGATCTCGGTGCCGATCACGGCGTTGCGCAGCGAGCGTTCGCTCATGGTGGTCTCGAAGCGCCGGTCGGAGAGGCGCGCCCGCAGGATCAGTGTGTGGTGGCCGCGGCGCACCTTGCCGTCCTCGGTGAGGGTGACCGGCACGCCGGTGGTGGTGAGATCGTCCAGACTCTGCGCGAGGGTGGGCCGGTTGAGCGCCTCGCGTACCTGGCGGTCGTTGTGCAGCGCGGTCCGCATCCGCCCGTCGCCGTACCAGAACTTCGCCGGTCGCGGGTGCCGCAGCATCAGCGGCGGGACGAACAGCGACGGGTACGAGCGGTGCAGGGTGTCCAGTACCGAGTCGGCGAAGGCCCGCATGGGGTCCGGTGGGGCGGGACGGCCCTGTGGGGCGGGACGGCCCTGTGGGGCGGGACGGCCCTGTGGGGCGGGACGGCCCTGTGGGGCGGGACGGCCCGGTACGGCGTTCTGGGTGCGGTCGGGGCGGAAGCCCTCGGCGCGGACCTGGCCGCTGAGGTGGACGGGGTCCTCGCGGGTGAGGTACCACGGCACCGGCGGCTCGACGTCCGGGTCGGGGCCCGTCCGGCCGGGCGTACGGCTGTCCCAGCCCGCGAGCCGGCGGGCGTCCTGGGTGGAGATCCAGTCCAGGCTGACCACCCGGACGGGGCGGGCCGCGGAGGCCGGTTCGCCCGCCTTGCGCACCATCAGGGTGCGCTCCACCCGGTAGAGCGCCACCGGGTGGTTGCGGACGCGTCCGGTGGTCTTGCGGGCCGCGTCGGTGCCGAGATAGTGGCCCCGTCCGGTGCTGAGGTCCGCGCGGACCAGCGGACCGCCCTGGAGACGTACGTCGGTCTCCGGACCGACGAGGGTGTAGTTGGGCCCGGCGGTGACCTGGATGCCGAAGCGGGTGTCGCGGGCGTGGCCGCGTTCGTTCTGGTACGTGGTCTGGGTGAGGTCGCGCAGTTCCGCCTTGACGGACTCGGTGACCAGGGTGGCCCGGTGCGGGATCGACCGCTCGACGATCAGGTGCCCGAGCGGGTGCTGCCCGCTCCCCCGGGTCAGTTCGGGTCCGCTCACGGGACCGGAGAACCGGCCGAACAGGGCGAGCAGCCGTCCCGGCCGGACGTACGAGACGAGCGTGCGGTGCGCCGAACTGCCGGGCCGCGCGCCGGAGACGGCGAGCGCGAGGTCCTCCGGCGGGTCCGTCAGGTGCAGTGCGGTGGTGTCGGCGACGCGCGGCTCGACCCCGTCGGGGAAGGTGAGCGTCTCGGGCGCCCTGCGGGGGCCCTTGAAGGGCACGGTGAGGTCGTCCGGCAGCCGCCAGCTCAGCCCGTCCCGCATGGCGAACTCGGCGGTGTGTGTGGGGGTGCGCTGCCAGCGGGGGGCGGTCGTGGGGGCGGTGTCGGGGGCGGTGTCGCCCGGCCCGGAGGTCTTCGGGGCCTCGGTGACCCGGTCCACCCGCACCCGGTAGTGGACGTCGTCCAGGTGCAGGTGGGAGCCCTCCACGGCGCGGTACTCGGTCTGGTGGTAGGCCTGGGTGCCCTGGGTGTAGTCGGTCCTGCGGGTCCAGCCCAGCGAGACGCCGATCTTCAGCAGCCAGCTGAGCGGCGGGCCCATGCTCAGCGCGGCGGCGATCCGGCGCCCGTAGCCGACGCTGCGCCCGCCGCCCGTACCGGCCTGGCCACGCCGCATGGTGTCCAGCCGGACGGTGCCGCCGCCGACGTCGGAGAAGCGTTCCCAGCGGTGGTAGGGGATGGCCTCGACGGTCAACTCGAGTCCGACGCCGGACTTCTCCCGGCCCACGAGGCGCGCGCCGCGCGGTGCGGTGAACGCGCCGGGCTGGTCGGTCAGCAGGCGCAGCAGCTCCGTCTCGTCGAACCGGGCGCGCAGCTTCTTCGGCAGCTTCCCGAGGATCTCCGCGGCCACCTGCTCGGGCGAGCGCAGGGTGAGGACACCGGGGCCGGTGAGGAGTCCGGTCGGGGTGGTGTCGGTACGGCCGCCCGGACTCCCGGCGCCCGGCGCGGAGTCCGGGCTGAGCAGTACGGCGGGCAGCCTGCCGCCGTCCTCGAAGGTGACGGTACGCGGAGCCGGGCCCGGCGGCCGGGCGTCCGGGCCGGTCAGCAGCCGTGCCGGACGGTGCCGTTCGAGCTGGGTCTCCAGCGGCACCGGGTCGCCCCGGTCGGGGGTCTCGGGCGCGGGAGTGTCGAGGTCGGTGATCCCGCCCATGGCACGCAGCCACTCGCCGAAGGGGCCGGAGTCCTCCGTTACCTGCGTGACCGGCTCGGGGCCGGTGGTGCCGGTGTCGGGCACGGGGGTGAGCGGTGCCGTGGCCGGGACCAGGGCGTCGTAGTGGTCGCTGCCGTTGTAGGCGAGGTGCAGAGTTCCGCCCTGACCGCCCGGGTGAAGGGTGGTGACGAGGGTGGTCGTCCCGGGCGCCTGCGGGTCGGGCTGGACCAGCCGCAGGTCGAGGTCGAGGGTGTGCGCCAGCGCCTGCGGGAGCAGGTCGGCGAAGGGGGAGGACCACAACTCGGGGAGTTCGGCCGCCGCGGCGAGGAGTTCCTCGGTGCCGAGCCGCCGCGCGTCGGCGGGCGTGGGCGCCACGTCGGCGAGATGCGGGTAGCCGCTGTCGCGCAGGATGCGCCGCCACTGGCGGGCGTCGCCGTCGGTGACGACCGTCCGCGCGATCCGGTTCCAGCGCTCGGTGATCCGGCGCAGCGCGTCCGCGTCCCGTACCCCGGCGAGGGCGGTCATCCGCAGGTCGTCCACCACGGCGAGCACCGGGTCCGGGGTCGCCTCCGCGGCGGCGGCGGCCAGTTCGGACCCGGTGATCCGGTCCCGCAGCAGGCGGCGCAGCCCCGCGACGTTCCGCGCCGCCCAGGCGGGCGGTACGTCCTGGCCGCGCGCGCTGTCGAGCAGCGCGCGGAAGAGGCAGTTCCCGTCCGCGCGGGTGTCCAGCCGCCGCAGGGCGAGGCCGTCGGCGTGCACGGTGTCCGCCGGGTCGGGGGTCGTGGCGGCACCCTTGCTGAACAGGTCCAGGTCCTCGGCGAGGCTCTCCGGGCGGCCCGGCGCGGGTGCCAGGTCGGGTCTGCGGCGGGCGAGTTCGGCGGTGTCCTCGGGGCTCAGGGCCAGCTCGGACAGCGGCAGGGGGGTGCTGGAGAGCGACCAGGTGACCTGGGCGGAGGGCGCGTAGGCGAGGCCCCGCACGTCCTCCGGCGAGACCAGGGTGTGCGGCGGGAGGGCGGGCGGCGGCGGGGGCAGCAGCGCGTCGAGCGTGGTCCCGCCTCCGGCGGTGCCTCGCAACTCGGCCGCGGCGCGCAGGAATCCGGTGTACTCCTCGGCGGTGGGGTCGGCCGCCGGGTCGGAGGTGGCGCCCGCCGTGGTGCCGCGCCGGTCGACGACCATCCGGCGCAGCAGGTCCGGGGTCATCCGGCCGTCGCCGTAGCGGGCCGCGGTGTCGGGGCTGAGCCAGCGCAGGCCGTCCACGTAGGCGAGCCCCGCGAGCAACTCCCGGTTCTGGGGGCGCTGTTCGGCGTCCGGGCCGAGGGCCTCACGCAGGGTGCGGATCTGCTGGAGGGTACGGGCCCGGGCGAAGGCGTCGGCGGGCTCGGGGCCCGCGTGCAGGCCGGCGTCGCGTGCCAGCCCGTCCAGGTCGGAGCCGCCCGGCTCCGGGGTGAACAGCCGCCACCGGCCCGGCCCGTCCGGTCCTTCCGTGAGCACCGCGCGGACGTCGCCGTCCCGGTCGCGTGCGGTGCCCACCTCGGTGGTCGGCGCGTACACGGGCCGACCGGTGCGGTTCGCCACGTGCTGCGCCACCGGGAGTCCCGCCACCTCGGGCTGCCGTCCCGTCTCGCAGGAGAACAGCACCAGCGGGCGGTCCTGATCGTCGTCCCGCGCCCAGGACTTGAGCACCTCACCGAGCTGCACACCGCTGACCTTCACGGTCGGGTGCGCCGCGTCGTCGGTGCCGAGCGTGACGGTACGGGGGGTGCCGTGCCCGGCGAAGTAGTCGGCGCCGCGCTCGGTGCCCGAGCCGGGCAGCGGGGCCGGGGGGCCGGTGAACACCGTGCGGGGCGCGGGGGGATCGGGGTCGGTGGGACCGGTGGTGGGGGGAGCTGAGGGGAGGGGCGCCGAGGTCGTGCGCACACCGCGGAAGGTGTCCTGGCCCAGCAGGGCCCGCCGCGCCGCGCCGTGGGCCGTGTCGTCCTGGGCCGGGCCCTGGGAGATGGTCAACATCTGTACGGCACGCCCCGGCCGGGGCGTGTGGGCCGCGTCCGGCACCCAGCGCCGTATCTGCGCGAGAGGCACCGTGAGGCCGTCCAGGGTGGTGACGGCGGGCTCGTGCGCGGTCCGGGCGGGGCCGTTCCCCTGGTCGGTGGTGCCGGTGTCGTCCGCGGGCCGCACGACGATCCGCGCCGGCGGCGGGGGCGCGGCCGCCACGAGGGGGGTCGGCGCGGACTGGTCCGGCATGGACTGGTCCGGCGTGGTGGGCGCGGGCGGCGGAGCGCCGTCGTCCTCGCCGTCCTCGTGGCCCGACTCCAGGTGCAGGTCGGTGGCCGGTTCGGTCCAGGGCCGGGACAGGGCGGCGAGCTTGACGGCGGGGGGTTCGGCGCGGACGGTGGAGTCCTGCGCGGTGCCGTCGCCGGCTACCGGGGTGGAGGTCTCCGTGACCACCTTGAGCGCCTTCGGCGGCGGCTCGGCCTGCGGGGTGGTCACCGGTTCGCCGTCGGTCGTCGCGTCGCTCAGGGTGACGGGGCGGACCGCCGTGCCGAGGGCATCGGCGAGCGGCAGCAGGACGTCGGCGCCGGGGAAGGCGGTGCGCGTGTCCTCCGGGGTGCCGTCCGGCGCCGGCGGGAGCGGCGGAGCGGTGAGCGGGCGGACCCGGACGGGGGCGCCGGGGCTCTCGCGGGTCAGCTCCACGGCGGCACGCACCGGGCGTCCCGCACCGTCGGGCGCGCCCGCCGGCCCGAGCACCACGGCCCGGTCCGTGCCGGCCCGGTCCAGCAGGTCGGCGGCTTCCGGCGCCCCCTCCCCCGGCGGCGGCACCTCGGACACCACGATCGTCAGCGGCGGCGCCGAGGTCACGTGCCCGGTGTCACGCGCGTCGCCGGTGTCCCGTACGTCGCTGGTCGCGTTCACGTCGTCGGGCGCGGTGTACGAGCCGGTGGTGCCCACCTTGGGCGGAGCGGCGGCGAGGTCGGACGGGGCGGTGGTGTCCGTGGAGGTCGTGCTCGCCGTGGACGCGTCGGGCTCCGTGGACGCGTCGACCGCCGTGGACGAGTCGACCTCCGTGGACGAGATGCTCTCCGGAGCGGAGGACGTGGAGGTCGTGGACTCCGAGGCGGCGACGGGGGTCGAGGAATCCGTGGAGGTACCCGGCCAACCGCCGGTGCCCGTGCCCGTGCCCGTGCCGGGCGTACTGGTGCCCGATCCGGGCGTGGTGGTGCCGGTGGGGGCCTGGGAGGCGACCGGGCCGCCGGTCCCCGGGCCCGGCACCGCGGACGTGCGCTCGTCCTGC
Source organism: Streptomyces sp. NPDC059861 (assembly GCF_042731435.1). NCBI lineage: Bacteria > Bacillati > Actinomycetota > Actinomycetes > Kitasatosporales > Streptomycetaceae > Streptomyces > Streptomyces sp. NPDC059861. The sequence goes on from NZ_JBHWJQ010000001.1 coordinate 501,456, forward strand.
CCGGACACCTCGACGTCCGAGGTGAGCGGGGTCTCCACCGTGACCGGCGTACCGAACGCGTCGAGGGCGCGGCGGACCTGGTCGGCGTCGACCTCGGCGGCGGGGCTGTTCCCGGCGGGTACGACCCTGACCTCGGGCAGCTGCGACAGGTCGGTGTGCAGGCCGTCGCGGACGCCGATCTCCGTACTGCCGGGCGGCTGGGCGCCGCGCAGGGCGGCGAGGTCGCGCAGGGCCTGCTCGCGGACCTCCGCGGGGCCGTTGTGGACCTGCTGCCACAGCGCGTTCTCGGCGGCGGTGACGGGCAGCGTGCCCGGTGAGTACGGCGGCGGGTCCTGGGTGGTGTAGGCGGGCGGGTCCTGCGGCGTGTACGGCGGGGGGTCCTGCGCGAAGTCGGCGCCGGTGTTCGCGGGGGTGGCGCCGCCGGTGGAACTTGTGGTCGAGGGACCGCCGGTGCGGTCGGCGCCGTCGCCGTCCTGCGAGCGGGTGGAACCGGTGGTGTCCCGTGAGTCCGTGTCCCCGTCCGTGTCGGCGGAGACGGTGGGCGGCGGCTGGTTGCGCAACGTGTCGATGACGTGCCGCAGTTCGGCCCCGCTGTTCAGGGCGGTGTCCGTGAGCGTGGCCTCGACCTGGCTGCTGATGCCCGCGCCGACGAAGGTGGACCAGTTGGTGGACCAGTCGCCGTCGAAGGCGCCCTTGATCAGGATCTCCGCGAGTGCCTCGCCGGCGCCGGCGGCGAGGAAGTCGGCCGTCCCCTTGAGCCCGTAGTGGCCGGCCAGCGCGCCCGGGCGGTCGGCGTTGTTGCGCAGGATCTGGTTGTTGCGCCACAGGTCGGGGTTGTTCCGGAAGGAGAGCGGGCCGTCGCGGAACGTCAGTGGCGTGTTGTTCGTGAGGTGGGGACCGTTGCCGTTCGGGGTGGGGCCGGGGCGGTCGTTCGGGCCGGGACCAGGACCGGGACCGGGGTCCGGCTTGGGGGTGGGGCCGTCGCTCTTGAAGTCGAGGTCCGGGTTGTTCCGCCAGTTGGGGTTGTTCTTGAAGTCGAGGTCCGGCCCGTTCTTCAGGAACTTGTGGTCGTAGCTCTTGACGATGTTCTTCGCGAAGTTGTCGAAGATGCTGGTGAGGAAGCCGGCCGCGGCACCGAACGCGGCGGACTTGAGGATGTCGTTCCAGTCGAAGCCGTCGGGGCGGCGGCCGTCGGGGGCGAAGTTCATCATCGCGAGGCGCACCGCGAAGGTGGTGAACGCCTCGGCGAACGCCTCGGTCAGCGAGGGCGCTATGTGCAGCCGCTGGAGCAGATGGCTGAGCGTGGTGAGGATGAGGAAGCGGCTGCGCAGCTTGGCCATCATGATCTGGCTGGCCGACAGACCTCCGGTGAAGAAGGACATCGCCAGATAGATGGCGATCTCGATGAGCAGCCGGATGACCTCGGCGATGACCTGCCACTTGGACTCCATGATGTCCATGGAGGTCTTGCGCCGGCCCTCGGCGATCTTGTCGAGCTGTTCGGCGAAGTCGCGCAGGTAGTTCCGGCCGGCGTCGTCGATGAGCATGCCCATCGCCCTGGCGTACGACTTGGAGAGGTCGTCGGGCATCACCTCGGCGATGTCGTGGACCGACTTGTCGATCAGCGAGGAGAGCCGGTCGAGCTTGCGACCGAGGCCGGAGTAGGGCCGGCGGCTCTCGTAGGCGAGGTCCTCGTCGGCGTCGATGAGCTTCTCCCCGGTGAGGATGAAGATCATCGCGTTGACCTCGGGCGATGCCTGGAGGCTCATCCGGGGCCGTCCTGGAGACCGTGCGGGCAGGACGGAGCGGCCGCTCCCGGCGCGGTGCGGGAGCGGCCGGCGGTGCGCGGGTCAGCGGCGGCCATGCCCGCCCGGGCCGCCGTCACCGTTCACGCCGTGGGTGTCGATGCGGTTGTTGCCCCGCTCGATCTCCTCGAGGTGGCGGTCGCGGGTGTCCTTCATCATCCGGACCTGGCCGACCGTGGCGTCCGTGATGCCCACCAGCGCGTCGCGGATGGACATCATGGTCTCCTTGGTCGTCTGCCGCTCCTTCTGTTCCTGCGGCTTGGCCTTCTCGGCGAACTCGCCCTCCGTGCCCGGCCACCGGACGGTGGGCGCCAGTTCGTCGAGGAACTCCTCGGTGATGCTGCCGGCCAGGTCGCCGATCTCCTCCAGCTGCCTCGCCAGGGCCTCGATGCGGTGTGGGTCGACGTAGTAGCGCTGTCCCATCGTCAGTCCTCCCCGTCCTCGCCGAGCGCGTCCCGCCAGGCGGGGGACGCATGGTCCTCGCGTTCCGTGTCCTCGTCCTCGCGCAGCACCTCGGGGCCGAAGATCCGCTCCCAGTCCAGCTCGAAGCCCTTGAGCTCCGGCACGTCGGCGCTGGGCTCGGTGAAGGGCGCCATCGCCTTCATCACGTGCCGGTTCATCTTCACGCGCGCCGCGTTCGCCGCCTCCAGGACACTGGCGGCCAGCTCCTGGGGGGACATGTCGCGGTACTTGTGCTCCAGGAACTCGATCCCGGCCAGTTCGCCCTGCGGGCCCACGGTGGCGCGGACCGCGCGGTCGGAGGAGAGCACCGCGAACGACGCCTGCCGCAGTTCCCGTTCGGTGCGCGCGACCGCTTCCTGGGCGGCCTGGAGCTCGGCCATGGCCTTTTCCAGGCGCTTCTCCAGCGGTTCCGTCACGGCGCTCCCGCCCCTTTCCGTCGGTCTCCGTCGGTCTCTGTCGATCTCAGTCGATCGCCCTCAACTGTCGTCCTGATCCTGCCTGGTGAGGGCACGGTCGCGAAAGCCGGGGCCGGGTGGGATACGTCTCCGCGCGGCACTCATCGTCCGATGACGGCCGGGGTGCCGCCCTCCTCGGTCCCCCACACGTCCGCGTCCTCCTCGAGGTAGTCCGCGGAACTGGTCGCCCTGCGGCCCGGCTCCGCCTCCTCCTCGGGGGAGTCGCCGCCCGTGGTCGCCACCCGGGAGGCCGGGGTCAGGAAGGTGTCGGAGTCCTCCTGGCGGTTCCACGGGTTGCGCCGCCTGCGGTTGCGACGCTCGCTCTCCTCCGCCGCGTCGACCAGGACGGCGCGTACCCGTTCGCCGTTGCCACGGTCGCCGCCGGCGCCCATGCCGCCCGCGCCCATGCCACCCATCGGCATGCCGGGGCTGCCGGGCATGCCGGGCGCGCCGGGGGCCCCTGCCATGGGGGCGAGCGGGGTGCCCGCGCCGCCGGAGGCACCGTCCGAGAGCGGTGCGGCACCGCCTCCCGCGACGCCGTCCGGGGAGAAGGCGTCCGTCCCGGACAGACCCCCGCCGGTGGCACCGGTGCCGACGCCCCCGCCGAGACCCAGATCGGACGGGGACAGGTCCCGGGTGGTGGCGCCGTCGCCGCTCGGGCCGCCCAGGCCGCCGAGGCTCTCGAGGTCGAGGTCGGGTGAACCGTCCCGGCCGCCGGACGAGTTGAGGTCGTGCAGGTTCACCGTCTCCGTGTTGCCCTGCGGGTCGGTGACGGTGGCGATGCCGGTGTCCGGGTCGATGACCTGGGTGCTGCCGTCGGGGAAGGTCGTGGTCAGCCGGCCGTTGTCGAGGACGGTGGTGGAGCCGTCCGCATTGGTCACCTTCGCGCCGTGGGTGAGGTCCGTCGTCGTGGTGGACCCGTCGGCGTCGGTGGTCGTGAGCATCCCGGTGTCCGGGTCGAAGACGGCCCTGCTGCCGTCCGCGAAGGTGGTGGCGAAGTCGTCGCCCACCAGCTCGGTCTGCCCACCGGTCGGGGTCTCCAACACGTCCTGGTCGCTGTTGAGGTCGCCGAGGTCTCCGAGGTCGCCGTCGGACTGCGTCGGCAGATCGAGGTCGAGGTCGCCCAGGTCGCCGAAGCTGTTGCGGCTGTTGAGGTCGCCGAGGCTCCCGAGGTCCTCCGTGGTGGTGGTGCCGTCGGGGTCGGTGGTCGTGGTCTGCCCCGTGGCCGGGTCGACGGTCTGCGTGGTGCCGTCGGGGAACGTCGTGGTCAGCTTGCCGTCGTCACCCAGCGAGGTCACCGACCCGTCGGGATTGGTCACCTTGACGCCGTCACCCAGATCCGTCGTAGTGGTCGAACCGTCCGGATGCGTGGTGGTCAGCGTCCCGCTGTCGGGGTCGAAGCTCGTGCTGCTGCCGTCCGGGAAGTCGGTGGTGAGCTTGCCGTCGTTGAGCTGGGTGCTGCCGCCGGTCGGGGTCCTGAGGGGGCCGCCGCCGACGTTCACGGGACCGAGGTTGCCCAGGTCCATGGTGGTCGGAGGCTGGTCCGTCAGGGACTGCTGGCCGTCGCCGAGGTCGCCGGGGCTCTCGGTGACCACGTTGTTCGAGCCCAGCAGGTCGTCGAGGCTCCCGAGGTTCTGCTCGGTGACCGCGTTGGGGTCGTTGAGGCCGCCGAGGCTCTCCTGCATGACCCTGGCCTGCTCCTCGGCCTCGCGCTGGGCCTCCTCCTGCTCACGGCGCTGCTCCTCGCGCAGCTCGTCCTGGTACTTCCGGTCCTCCTCGCGCTGCTGGTTCTGCTCGTTGCGCAGCTCCTCCTGGAGTCGCTTCTCCTCCTCGCGCTGCTGGTTCTGCTCCTCACGCAGCTCGTCCTGGTACTTCTTGTCCTCCTCGCGCTGGCGGTTCTGCTCCTCGCGCAGCTCCTCCTGGTACTTGCGGTCCTCCTCGCGCTGGCGCTCCTGCTCCGCGCGCAGCTCGTCCTGGTACTTGCGGTTCTCCTCGTTCTGCCGGTTGATCTCCTCCTTTTCCTCCTCCAGCTGCTTCTTCTCGTACTCCTCCGAGGCCGTACTGGTCGATTTCGGCTTGGGCACGTTGTCGGAGAAGTCGTCACCCAGGTCGAGGAAGTGATTGTTCAGGGCCGACTGCACCTGGGCGGCGGGCTTGCCCAGGAACTCGTCGACGCCCTGGCTCCAGATCTTCACGGCCTTGTCGCCGACCTTCGCCCAGTTCGCGATGTCAGTGAGGTCGCCGTACTCGGGGTGCACCTGGGAGAAACCGGCCTGCGGGCTGTGGCTGACGGTCGTGGTGTAGCGGGTGCTGGTCGACTTGATGTCGGTCTTGGCGACGTTGTTGGCGTCCACCCACTGGGCGAGGTCGTCGAGGACGTAGCGCAGCACCTGGTGCGGGTCGTAGTAGGGGGACTTCGCCCAGGCCAGCCAGGCCTCCAGCAGCTTGGTCGCGGAGTCCTCCAGGTACTTGCGGCCCAGCGAGAGGGCGCGCGAGTAGACCGTGTTGCCGGTGCCGGTCTCGCTGCCGGAGCCGGGGTTCTGGTTGAAGGTCTCCACGTAACTGTCGTAGTTCTCGCGGATCTTCTTCAGCAGGATGCGGAAGACCTCCGCCGCCTCGCCCTTCCAGCTCGCGTCGTCCCGTCCGAAGCGGTCCTCCCAGTCCTTCAGCACCACCGCGTGGTCCTTGAAGAACTTGGCGGCGAAGTCGAAGGACTCGCCCGTGGTGGTGAAGGACTTCAGGTCCACCACGTCGGCGCCGGGCACGCCGAGGTTGCTGAAGCGGGCGTCCGCCGTGCTGCCGCCCAGCAGGGCCAGGAGCGCCGCCCGCGGCCCGTTCATGTACCGGGCGAGCGGGATGGTGCTCATCTTGTCCTTGTTGTAGTCCGTGAACTCGTTGCCCTCACGGACCTGGGCGTCGTGGACGTTGTCCGAGCCCGGACCGGCGAAGATGATCTCCTCGCCGACCTTCACGCGGCCCTCGAAGACGATGCGGGCCTGCATGATCGAGCGCTTCTTGCCGCTGTCGAAGAACCAGATGTCGTAGTCCTCGCCCTTGTTCGTCAGGAACCCGGAGTCCTTGACGAGCAGGGAGAGGCTGCGCTCGGGGATGTCCATCCGGAACAGCTTGCCGCCGTGTTCGGAACGGAGCGTGTCGAAGATGGTGTTGCGGTCCGGCACCGGATAGCCGGTGATGTGGGTGACCAGGGTGGCCCAGGTGTCGGTCGACGGGTCGCCTGCGTTGTCGAACTTGTCGAGGTTTGCGGCGGAGTTGGGATCGTACCGATCTGGCACCGGGCTCCCTTTCTGGTCGGTGGGTCAGGACTCGTCGTCCGGGTCGCCGGTGCTGCCGGCGGTGAGGGTGTCGACCTCGTCGAAGGTCTGGAGGAGCGTCTGCGCGTCGATCGCGCTGAGATTCTTGTCCTTGGTCTTGTTGGCCTCTTCGATGGTCTCGGTGAGGGCCTCCTTGAGCTCCTTGAAAAGCTCCATCTGGTCACCGAGCAGCTTGTCGATGGCCTCGGCCGCGGCACGGATGTCCTCGATCAGCTTCGGACCCGAGACCAGGGGTTCGGTGACCATCCGTCCGATGCGCAGGAGTTGCTTGTCCTGGGCGAGGTTCTCGGGCGTGGTGTGCCCGTCGATGAGGTGGCCGAGCGGGCGGATGTGCGCGCCGTCGCCCTCCTCGCGGTGCTTCTTCGCGGCGATGTAGACGGGCTGTACCTCGTTGTCCCGGAAGTTCTCCATCTGCTTGAGGTCGAAATGCTTGACGTCGGCCTTCTCACCGGCCATGGGACGCTCTCCTGCCGCTTGGTGCCGGACGGGGTTACGGGGGGCCGGCGGCCGCCCTGGGGTGGGGCGACGGCCGGACGGGTGCGCCGGTCGGGCACACCGGGGTCGATCCGGAGCCCGCGCCCGCACGCCGCGTCCGGCACGACTTCAATACGACGCCGGAGCCGCCGAACGCCCTTCGGGATGCAGGCCCCGGACGGAACTGCTCGGGTCGCCGCCCCGGACGGAACCGCTCAGGTCGCCGACCCGGACAGGACCGCTCAGGTCGCCGACCCCGACAGGACCGCTTGGGACACCGACCCGGACAGGACCACTCGGGACGCCGATCCCGCACGGAGCCACTCCGGGTGTGGTGCCGCACAGCACTTCCGGCGTGGGACCGGAAGGTACTTCTCGGGGCGTGGCACCGAAGGCTCGTCCCGGAGCGCCGCGCCGGACGGCGCCTCCCGGAGCGACAGCCCCCGAAGGCCACTATCCGGAGCGCGAGCTCGGAAGCCACTTCCCCGAGCGCGAGCCCAGGAGCCACTTCCCGGGGCGTGAGCCCGAAGCCACTTCTCCCGGGCGTGAGCCCAGAAGGCGCATTCCCAAGCGCGAGCCCGGAAGGTATCTCCCGGGGCATGAGCCCGGAAGCCACTTCCCGAAGCGCGAGCCCGGAAGCCACTCCCCGCAGCGCGAGGCCGGAAGGTACTTCCCTGAGCGTGAGCCCGGAAGGCACTTGACGGGCGTTGCGTCGGATGGGACTGCTCCGGCGTCGTCCCCGGCCGCGCGGCCGCGCCCTCCGCGAGGAGCGGTCCGGGGTCGCGTCCCCGCGAGGGGCCTCCGTCCCGCACAGGGGTGGCGGACCGCTCCGGCGATGCCTAGCGGGCCCGCACGCTCCCCCAGTTGTCGGCGCTCCTGCGCTCGTCACGGGAGTGGTTGTCGTGAATGGTCTGGATCAGCTCGCCGTTGTCGCCGAGCAGCAGGGCCATGTTCTTGGTCGCCTGGTCCCACTCCGCCTGGACCTGGCGGTACGTCTCCTGGTCCGCGCCCTCCCAGGAGCTGACGAGCGGCTTCAGCTCGTCCTCCAGGTTGTTGAGGGTCGTGATGATCTGCTGGGTCTGCGCCATCAACTCCTCGATGGCGTTGCGGACCACGGGGTACTGCACGTCGATGATGCCGTCGGCCATGACGTCTCCTCTCGGAAGGCCGGGCGCCTGGGCCCGGGAAGCTCACGGGGATCCGGCCGCGTCGCCGGAGCCGGTGCTGCGGGACGGGTCAGCGCAGCGCTTCGAAGACGCCCTGGCTGGTCTTGCTGTTGAGGACGTCGGTCAGGTCCTGGTTCTCCTGCGCCAGGCGGTTGGCGGAGGTCACGTTCTCCTGGAGCGCGTCGATCATCTTGCTGATCTGGACGACGACCTTCTGCGCCTCGGTGTTCCAGCTGCGGAAGAGCTTCAGCAGGGCCTGGCCCTCGTCGCCGCCGACACCCGAACGCGCGGCGATCTCACCGACGTTGTTCTGGATCTTCTCGACCTGGTCACGGGCCGACTCCAGGGAGGAGACGCCCCCCAAGCCCTTGGCATAGTCCGCTTTCCTCGCGGCACTGTCCGCCATGTCGCGCTCCCTTCCTTCGGGCATGTCTCGTCACACCGTTGCTCGCTGAGGCTAAAGAGAAGCCGACGTTCCGCGCAACGCGCGCAGGGAAGATTTGAGCATCGGTCAGCTCGCTCCAGAATTCGTGCGTGGCAAGGGAGTTGTGCGGAGGTTTCCCCGGTATGAACAGCCGAGCTCGCCCGGCGGACACCGGGACACGAACCCTCCGGCGGGGTCCTGTGAGGCGGGCAGAAAACGGGCAGGCGCGGCACGAGAACGGGCATCGAGGAGCGCCCGCCCGGCATTGCAGGCGCTTCGGCGGGATTACGGCGCCGCGCCCGGCGGGGAATTCTGAGCTTTGTTTGAGGTTCTCCGCCGGGCCCGATCCCGTGACCACTCGGCGGACTTCACACCGCCCGCTCCGAGTTTGGCCGAATTACTCTCCTGCTGCCGTCCTTTTCCATTTCTTCGGCACGGTATGCGGTCCTTGCCGTGATCAGCGCGCGGTGTCCGCCTTGTCCAGCTCGGCGGTCCCGGTGCTCCGCGCGCCCCTCGCCGGCTGTCCGGCGCCGCCGCACTCGGGGGCCGTGACCTTGGGCTCCGTGACGCCCGAGGCGGCGGAGGGGTCGAGGTCCGCGCCGGTCGGGAGGGCCGCGAGCAGCGGTGCCGGGACCGAGCCGATGTCCTCCGCCCCGTACCCGAGCGCGGCCAGCGAATCCTTGGCGGGGACGCGATACTTCACGCCGTTCTCCGCGACCAGATAGGTGGTCCCGGCGTGCGCGGCGCCGCTGGCGTGCAGGGCCCTGACGAGGGCGCCACGCCCCGGCCGTACCACCGTGGCGTCGACGGGGACGCAGGCCGACTTCACCGGCGCGGCCGTGCCCTGCGCGACCGCGACCGGGGCGAGCCGGGTCAGCGGCACCAGCACCGACCTGATCCGGGCGCCGCCGTCGTCGCCGTCCACCTGCGCGCAGAGCGCGGTGCCGCGCGGCGCGGACTGCGGCAGGGGCGGCGCGTCGGGCAGGTCCGCGGAACCGGCGGGACCCGAGCCCGCTGCCCGGTGCTCGCGCAGCGCGTCCGCGCCGACCGTGCGCACTTCGGGCGACTGCCCCTGGTAGGCGTCCTTCTGGGTGGCCGGGTCACCCAGCACCAGGGCGGCGCCGAGCCGGGTCAGCGGCACCAGACCGTCCTTGCGCAGCAGGTGGTAGGTGCTGCCGCCGCCGGGCACGCTGACCTCGAAGAGCTGCCCGATCCGGCTGGCCTCACCGCCGATCTCGGGCCCTTGCTCGCCGCGTCCCACCACCTCCGGCGGCTTCAGCGCGGGCCCGGGGGCGAGCGCGTCGAGGAAGGCGGCCGACACCGGCATCGGCCGCTCGGAGCCGTAGCCGAGGGCGTTGCGGGCGTCGGACTCGCGGTCCAGCGGCAGCCTGCTGCCCCGCCACACCAGGTACTCGGTGTCGTCCGGCCCGCGCACCAGAAGTCCCCGGTCGCCGCCGATGCCGCGGGAGTCCAGGGGCGCGCCGGCGACCACGGTGGTGGCCCCCGGCTCGTCGACCCCGGTGTCCGCCACGGCGCCGGAGGTGTCGGGCAGCGCGCCGTCCGGACCCGTGACGCACAGGTGCCAGGGGCCGTCGTCGAGTTGGCCGGGGCCGGGCACGGTGTCGGGGGCGCCGGGGATGCCCGCCGGGGCGCCCACGGGGACGTCGCGCAGCGAGGCGGTGCCGACGTCCACGGTCTTCAGGTCCGAGCCGCCGATCAGCCGCGCCGAGGCGTAGTTGCGCACCGGGTGCAGGACGCCGTCGGTGTCGGTCCACAGGTAGCGGGCGCCGGTGTCGCGGTTGACCACCAGGTGCTTGCCGTCGCGCCAGCTGTCGTTCCCGCCGGGCCGCAGCAGGCCGTAGACGGTGGCGCCCGCGCCGATCAGGACGGTGACCAGCACACCGAAGACCACGCCGCGGGTGGTGCGTCCGAGCGGGCTCTCCGGGGCGTCCGGGTCTGCCATCAGCAGGCCTGAGCTGAGCCTGCCCATCATGAAGGTGTGGGCGTGTACCTGGTCGCGTTTGGACTGCACGGCCTCTCCTCGATCCGTTCCTCTTGCCGGCGTGCGGGCGGGCTCAGCCGAACAGGCCGCGCAGCCAGCCGAAGAGCCCGGCCACCCACAGGCTCAGCGGCAGCAGCGCAACGGCGAGGCCGGTGTGCGCGATCTCCGCCGCGCGGCCCCAGTACGGCAGCATCCGCCTGCCGGGCACCGTCCAGGCGGCGATGACCAGGGCGGCCGCGGCGCCCAGCAGCACCGCGAAGACCACGAGGCGTCCGTCGCCGTCGCTGTCCACCGCCCAGGCGCGGGCGAGCAGCAGCAGCCCCCAGACTCCGGGCACGGCGAGGGTCAGCCGCTGCCCGATGTGCACCAGGCCCCGGGAGTGCAGAAGCAGCAGCAGGCTCAGCGCGAGCGCGGTCAGCACCTCGGCCAGGTCCGGGTGTTCGGCGAGGACGACCAGCGCGCCCGCGGCGACGGTGCCGGTGGCCGCGAAGAGCGCGGTGACCCAGCGTCCGGCCAGTTCGGTCCGCTCGGCGACCTCGTCGCCCGCGTAGGGCTCGATCCCCTCCTGGAGCTGGCCGGCGGAGGAGGGCAGCGACGGCATCCGCATCCCGGCCAGCTTGAAGGCCAGGGGGGCGACCGCGCCGGCCGCGAGCGCGACCACGGCCGCCACCAGCGCCACCGCAGCCGGCATGTCAAGGCCCGAGTAGCCGATCAGCGCCCCGGCGGTCGCGAGGGCCACCGAGACGACCGCGGTGGCCAGCAGGGCGGGCGCGCCGACCGCGGTGGCGGCCAGCGCGAGGACCGCGCCACCGGCGCCCGCGGCGCCCGCCGCGAGCAGCCGCGCGCCCACGACCTGTGCCGCGTCCGGCCCGGTGAGCTCACCGCCCGGCAGTACCCAGCCGGCCAGCGCGAGGCAGGGCGCGACCAGCAGACCGAGCGCGGTCGCGGAGAGGCGGTCGCCGACGGCACGGCTGGCGGTGCCCGCGCCCGCGAGCAGCAGCAGCCCCGCCACGGCCGCGCAGGCGGCCCGGGTCGAGCCGGGCCCGGCGCCCGGCCGGAACACCAGCACCAGCGCGGCCACGACGGTCGCCACCGTGGTCCCGACCAGCAGGCCGCGCGCCGCCCCGGGGTGCCAGGTGTGCAGCTTGCGGCCCGCGGTGTCGGCTATCCCGTCCACCAGGTCGTCGAGCCGTGCCTCGGGCAGCGCCTCGGTGTGCGGGCGCAGATAGAGCACGTCCCCGTCGGCCAGCCCGGCGTGCGCGAGGGTGCTCTCCTCGTCGAGCGGGGCGTCACCGAGCCGCTGGAGCACCCAGCCGGCGTGGTCGAGTCCGGCCTCCTCGGCCTCCTCGCCGACGTAGCGCAGCAGCGTGGGCAGCAGATCGGCGACCGGCACGTCGGCGGGTACGGCCAGATCGACGGAGACGCTCGGCGCACGTACGGTCAGGCGGCACAGTTCGGCCACCGCACTGTCGGTCATCAGCTGAACTCTCGTCTTTGATGGGGGCTTTGACAGGAGGACTTCTCCGGGAGAGGGGCCGTGCGCGGAGTACGGAAGACCCGCGCGGCCTGGAACCGGGCGTTCGGACAAGGGAATTGCGTCCGTGTGCCCGGAAACCACCTCTCCCGCGTGGACAGGTCGCGTTACGTGAATGCAGACTACTGCCTACGCCCGCCGGATCGTGCTGCGGACCGGACTCCTCGTCCGGTATGCGGTTGAGTGCGGGGGGAGTTGACCGTCCCCCGCTTTCCGCTCACAACATTCATCCGGCGTTCACCGCGACGCCCGGGGCCCGCAGAATGGGCGCGGTGCGGTCTTTCCCGCTGCCGGGTGTGCCGGTATTCGACGCGGGCCGGAAAGCCAGTGAAACCGGAGGTTTCGTTCCTTGAGTGTGGTGCTGTTTCGCCGGCCGGCCCGCAGGCGCGGACCCGAGATGCCCGAAGGACAATTGACCCTCCAGGAGCCGCCGGTCCTTGCCGAGACGGTGCCGGACACCTCGGCGATATGGACCTATTTGCCGATGGCACTGATGTCGGTGTCGATGATGCTGATGTTCCTGCGCCCCGGCGGTGGGAACGGCGTCTTCATGTATCTGGCGATGGGCGTCATGGCGCTCTCCGCCGGTGCCATGCTGCTGGGGCAGCTGATGCGCCGCTCCAGCGAGCGCAAGCAGCGCCTGAAGGGCGAGCGGCGCGACTACCTCCGCTATCTGGCGCAGACCCGCAAGCGGGTCCGGGCCACCATCACGGAGCAGCAGCGGGCGCTCGCCTGGCGCCACCCGGAGCCCGCCTCGCTCCGCTCCCTGGCCCGCACCTCGCGGCTGTGGGAACGCCGCCCGGCCGACGAGGACTTCGGCGAGGTCCGCCTCGCGGTCGGCGAACAGCAACTGGCGCTCTCCCTCAACCCGGTCTCCACCCGCCCGGTGGAGGACCTCGAACCGCTCTGCGCGCACGCCCTGCGCCGCTTCATCCGCGCCTACTCCACCATCCCCGAGCAGCCCCTCGGCCTCTATCTGCGCTCCTCGGCCCGCGTCCTGCTGCGCCCCGAGGAGACGCCGGGCGAGGAGCCCGCCGAGCCGGGCGCCCCGTCGTCCGGGGACAGCGGGGAGGGCCGCCCCGAGGACGTCGAGAACGTACGTGCCCTGGTGCGCGCCGTGCTCGGTCAGCTCGCGGTGTTCCACGCACCCGAGGAGCTGTGGCTCGCCGTGTGTGTGAGCGACGAGCGGCGCTCCGACTGGGAGTGGGTCAAGTGGCTGCCGCACGCGCTGCACCCGCACGAGGAGGACGGCGCCGGCCAGGTCCGCCGGATCACCGCCGACCTCACCGAGCTGGACGACCTGCTCGGCGCCGAGTTCGCCGAGCGTCCCGGCTTCGACCCTGACGCCCGCCCGGGCCGCGACGAGCCCTACACGGTCGTCGTCCTGGACGGTGTGACCGTGCCCGAGGGGCACCGCTGGGAGGGCCACGGCTACCGCAACGCCCTGGTCCTGGACGTCTCCGGGGCGCTGCGCTGGCGGCCCGGCCGCAACACGCTGCGGCTGACCGTCGGTCCTGACCAGGTGAACCTGGTGCGCACCGACCGCAGCCGCAAGGAACGCTCCGTGCCGCTCGGCCGGCCGGACCGGCTCGGCCCGCTCGGCGCGGAGTCGCTGGCCCGGCTGCTGACCGCCCGCCGGATGAGCCTGGGCACGGACATCGCGGAGCCGCTGGACAGCGACGTCGAGCTGACCACCCTGCTCGGCATCCCCGACCTGCACCGGCACGACCCGAAGGTCCTCTTCGACCGGCACACCGGCTCCGCCCGGCTGCGGGTACCGATCGCGGTCGGTGTGGACGGCCGCCCGATGGAACTCGACATCAAGGAGTCCGCGCAGGGGGGCATGGGCCCGCACGGGATGCTGATCGGTGCCACCGGCTCCGGCAAGAGCGAGCTGCTGCGCACCCTCGTCCTCGGCCTCGCCCTGACCAACTCCTCCGAGACCCTCAACTTCGTGCTGGTCGACTTCAAGGGCGGCGCCACCTTCCTCGGCCTGGAGGAGCTCCCGCACACCTCCGCCGTCATCACCAACCTGGCCGACGAGGTCGCCCTGGTGGAGCGCATGCAGGACGCCCTGCACGGCGAACTCATCCGCCGCCAGGAACTGCTGCGCGCCGCCGGCAACTACACCTCCGCCCTGGAGTACGAGCGGGCCCGCGCCGCCGGGACGGACCTCACCCCGCTGCCCAGCCTGTTCGTGGTGGTCGACGAGTTCAGCGAACTCCTGTCGGCGCACCGGGAGTTCATGGACCTGTTCGTGATGATCGGCCGCCTCGGCCGCTCCCTCGGGGTGCATCTGCTGCTGGCCTCGCAGCGCCTGGACGAGGGCCGCATGCACCAGCTGGAGAGCCATCTGTCGTACCGCATCGGCCTGCGTACCTTCTCCGCCATGGAGAGCCGCGGCGTGCTCGGCGTGCCGGACGCCTACGAGCTGCCGGCCCAGCCGGGCAGCGGCTACCTGAAGTCCGGTGTGGAGTCCCTGACCCGGTTCCGCGCCGCGTACTCCTCCGGCACGTACCGGCGCCGCACCGGCGCGGTGGTGCAGGCCCGGGTGGCCAGCCAGGTGGTGCCGTGGACCAGCGGCTGGGTGGTGCCGCGGACGCTGGAGCCGGCGTCCGAGCCGGAACCGGAGACCGAGGAGACCGGCGACGAGGAGACCCTGCTCGACGTGGCCCTCGACCGGCTGCGCGACTCGGGCCCGGCCGCCCACCAGGTGTGGCTGCCGCCGCTGGACGAGCCGTCGCCGCTGGATGTCCTGCTGCCCGGCATCGCCCCCGACCCCGAGCGCGGCCTCACCGCGGCCGGCTGGGCCGGGAACGGCAGGCTGCGGGTCCCGGTGGGTCTGGTGGACAAGCCCTTCGAGCAGCGCCGCGACCCGCTGGTCGTGGACCTCTCCGGGGCCGGCGGCCATGTCGCCATCGCGGGCGGTTCCCAGAGCGGCAAGTCCACCCTCGCCCGCACGCTGATCGCCGCCCTGGCCCTCACGCACACCCCGGCCGAGATCCAGTTCTACTGTCTCGACTTCGGCGGCGGCGGCCTCTCGCAGCTCGCCGGGCTCCCGCACGTCGGCGGTGTCGCGGCGCGGCTCAACCCGGAGCGGGTGCACCGGGCCGTCGCCGAGGTGATGACGCTGCTCGCCCGCCGTGAGCAGTTCTTCGTGGACCACACCCTCGACTCCATGCAGTCCTACCGCCGCCGCCGGGCCGCCGGGGAGTTCCCCGACGAGCCCTTCGGCGACGTGTTCATGGTGGTCGACGGCTGGTCCACGGTCCGCCAGGACTACGACGACCTGGTCCCGAAGTTCAACGAACTCGCCGCCCGCGGCCTGAACTACGGCATCCACCTCCTCATCACCACGACCCGCTGGGTGGAGCTGTCCGCGCAGGTCCGCGATCAGGCCGCCACCCGCCTGGAGTTGCGGATGGGTGACCCGATGGACTCCGAGATCGACACCCGCAAGGCCCGCTCGGTGCCGCGCAGCGGCGGTCGCGGCATCACCGCCGACAGCAAGATGCACTTCCTGGCGGGTCTGCCGCGCCTGGACGGCAGCGGCTCCCTCGACGACCTCGGCGAGGGCGTGGCCCATCTGGTCGGCGAGATCGCCAAGCACTGGTCCGGTCCGGCCGCACCGCCGGTACGGATGCTGCCGCACCGGCTCCCGCTCGCCGAACTTCCCGCGCCCGAGGCCACCGAGGGCGGCGGCCTGCGGCTGCCGCTCGGCATCGACCAGGACGCCCTCGAACCGGTGTGGCACGACTTCAGCCGCACCCCGCACCTGATCGTGGTCGGCGACACCGAGAGCGGCAAGACCAACCTGCTGCGCCGCATCACCGAGGGCGTCACCGCCCGTTACGCCCCGAACGAGGCGAAGATCATCGTGGTGGACTACCGCCGCACGCTGGTCGACGCCGTCCCGGAGGAGTACCGCATCGGGCATGTGATCTCCCTGGACAACCTCAAGGAGACCGTCGAGGGCGCGGCGCGCGCGCTCAAGACCCGCGTCCCCGGCGCGGACATCGCCCCCGCCCGGATGCGTCGGTGCGACTGGTGGACCGGCCCACGGCTGTTCATCCTGGTCGACGACTACGACATGGTCTCCGGCAACTCCTTCCAGAGCCCCTTCGAGCCGCTCTTCGAGCATCTGACGCTCGGCTTCGAGATGGGCCTTCACCTGATCGTCGCCCGCAGTGCCATGGGCGCCGGCCGAGGCCTCAGCGACGCGCTGATCCGCCGTATCGACGAGGCGAACAACCCCGCCGTCCTCCTGTCCTGCCCGCCCACCGAAGGCCGCCTCTTCGGCAACGCCAAACCCGTCAACCTCCCGCCCGGCCGGGCCCTGCACATCGCCCGCCGCAAGGCACGGCTGATGCAGACGGCACTGGTGGAGGACGGCGGGCAGCGGGACTGACGGATCGGGGCACGGGAAACGCGTGAGAGCCCGTTCGGGGGCCACCTTAGGTG